>NZ_JAYEXN010000110.1:0-507 GCF_044435015.1 Ochrobactrum sp. S1502_03 | reverse complement strand
AGAGTGAACGTCAACATTCTAGGAATCCGTGAACTAAAATGGACTGGAATGGGTGAATTTAACTCAGATGACCATTCTATCTACTATGGCAGGCAGGAATCCCTCAGAAGAAATGGAGTGGCCCTCATGGTCAACAAGAGAGTCCAAAATGCAGTAGCTGGATGCAATCTCAAAAACTATAGAATGATCTCTGTTCGTTTCTAAGGGAAACCATTCAATATCACAGTAATCCAAGTCTATGCTGCGACCAGTAATGCTGAAGAAGCTGAAGTTGAACAGTTCTATAAAGACCTACAAGACCTTCTAGAACTAACACCCCAAAAAGATATCCTTTTAATTATAGGGGACTGGAATGCAAAAGTAGGAAGTCAAGAAACACCTGAAGTAACAGGCAAATTTGGCCTTGGAATATGGAATGAAGCAGGGCAAAGACTAATAAAGTTTTGCCAAGAAAATGCACTGGTCATAACAAACACCCTCTTCCAACAACACAAGAGAAGACTCTAC
>NZ_JAYEXN010000109.1:0-510 GCF_044435015.1 Ochrobactrum sp. S1502_03 | reverse complement strand
CGGGATCGAGCCTCAGGAGTCCACCCGGATATTCTCGAGCATCTCCCCCCCAAAAAAACCAGAGTCTGCCTACTGTATTGCTTTGTGCTCTCACCTCTGATTTCACTGGGGGCTGTCCCCCACCACCATCTCGCTCTCTCTGTCAAAGAGTTAACTTAAAGCTCCGATTCATAAAGTTCCTTGTCATTCTTCCCTTTACCTTCCAGCTGAGTCTCCATCTGGAGCGAGGAACCCACCACGCTTACTAATTATGCCTGGGCTGCTAAGACCCACTCGAGAAGGTGTCTAGGGTGAGGCACCTTTCGCTATTCGAGAGGGCGCCTGCGGCCTACGTAAGTGGTGCACACTTCTTGTCTTGAAGTTTGATTGGTCTTCCGCGTAAACCAAGCTACTCAGTCTCTTTTCTCCACCGAATTTTCCTACTGAGCTCTCCTCATACTATTATTCTTGACATCTCTGATTAGCATATAAATAGTCGCCTAGGCCATCTGTCCTTCGAATACCCTGGAT
>NZ_JAYEXN010000108.1:0-511 GCF_044435015.1 Ochrobactrum sp. S1502_03 | reverse complement strand
AGGTCGTCTGACCGATGGTCAGGGCCGCACGGTCGATTTCCGCAATACCCCCACAAACAACACCACCAACCAACCCCCAAACCCCAACACCCACAACCCCCCCAACCACAAACCCACACACCCAAAACCCCACCACCCCACCACACACACACACCAACAACCCCACCCAAACAAACCCCCCAACCCACCCACCACCAACACCAACAACCCCCCCCCCCCCAAAACACCCCCCAAAAACACCACCACCCCCAAAACCCCAAAACCACAAAACACACCCCCCAACAACCCCCACACAAAAACCACAACCCCCCCAAAAACCCCCCAAAAAACCAAAAAAACCCCACCAAAACCCAACCCAAAAAAAAAAAAAAACCCACAAAAACACAAACAAAACCCAAAACACCCCAAAAAACAAAACCCCCCAAACCCCCCAAAACACAAAACACCAACCAAACAAACAAAAAACCCCACAACCAAAACACAACCCCAAAACCAAACCCAAACAAAAAAC
>NZ_JAYEXN010000107.1:0-524 GCF_044435015.1 Ochrobactrum sp. S1502_03 | reverse complement strand
AGTTTTCTCGTCGGGATAGCGCTCGGAATTGCCATTGGAATCTATATTGCTCCATCGCTACACACCAAACTAGATCTTCACAATGACGAACCGACGATCGCTCGAGTAGCAAAGCAAAGCTACGATGCCATCTGGCCTGATGACGAAACAGCCAAGACAGAGCTATTTCGATTATCGAACTGGAATTACGCCGGATACGGTCATTCTTCCAAAGTGTCAGTGCTACGTTGCATTCTAATCAAAGAGCAGACCGCTGCATGCGAATTGTCAGCATCGCTAAGCTGGCTGAACGAGACCAAAGTTATCGAAGCAGTCTTCGAGGGCGCGGACGATGATTGGCGCCTTGTGGCGGTGAAATCCAGATAACCGATGTGACAACGTCGGCATTGGAAGTTGCAAACCAATAACGCCGAAATCGCTCTCCTACTTTATTTCGATATAAACGCGCGTTGAAACAAGCGAACACCACCTCTGAAGTGCTGCTATTTTCAGAAAATGTGATAATGATCGCTGTTGTGGCACGG
>NZ_JAYEXN010000106.1:0-527 GCF_044435015.1 Ochrobactrum sp. S1502_03 | reverse complement strand
CACTCCCGCCGACGTCTACTTCGGACGCGGACAGACCATCCTGCTCCAACGCGAAAGGATCAAAAGAGACACGATCAAAAAACGCCGCTTGAACCACCAGGCCAAAGCGGCTTAACTCAACCCCTAAACCGAGCCGGAAACTCCAATCTTCAAAAGCACAAATAGTCTCAAATCATTCGACGACGGACAGAGTTAAGCCGATTATATAAGGCGGCATACAATTTTTCCATCCGCTCAGCCACCCGGTCACCTGCGACCATAGCGTTGCCCGTTGTGGAGTAAAGGTCAAAGATGACCACTCCGCGGTTTCTGGAGATAAGGACGGCATCGAATTCTATCTTGTCATCATCAATCGCTAGGACGGGATATCCGATATATAGAGTTCCGGTTAAATCAGCGGCGCGGCCAGCCTTTACGAAAGCCTCGACAGTGTCATTAAGCATGGAATAAGGACCCCATTTGAGGGGTTATCGGCATCCAAACGGGACCCCTTATTTAAAGGGTAACATGACCTTCGATTTCAATCG
>NZ_JAYEXN010000105.1:0-557 GCF_044435015.1 Ochrobactrum sp. S1502_03 | reverse complement strand
CTTGCCTATTCATGGCATAATCTCGAAATGGGCCGTTCTGTCGCCTTCAATGGCTTTTCGGACAGCCTGTCTGCCGATTACAATGCGGGCACCTTCCAGATCTTTGGTGAACTGGGATATAAGCTCAATGTGACGTCGCGCGCGACAATCGAGCCCTATGCAAATCTGGCCTATGTACATCTCAGGACAGACGGATTTACGGAGAAAGGCAGCAATGGTGCAGCGCTTTCCGTGCAGTCTGATAGCATGGACACCACCCTGTCGACACTTGGCTTTCGTGCGTCCACCAGCTTTGAACTTGGAAGTATCGTGACGACAGCGCATTCCGATCTTGGCTGGCGGCATGGCTTCGGTGATGTCATTCCGTCATCGACGGCAAGCTTTGCTGCTGGATCAGATATGTTCACCACCGTTGGGAATTCGATTGGCAAGGATACCGCATTGATCGAAGCAGGTCTTGATTTTGCTGTTTCAAAAAATGCAACGCTGGGTGTCGCGTATCAGGGTCAGTTTGGATCCCGCCTGTCACAGAACGGTGTGAACGCTAATTTCAGTGT
>NZ_JAYEXN010000104.1:0-585 GCF_044435015.1 Ochrobactrum sp. S1502_03 | reverse complement strand
ATCGATAGAAGGTCGGCCTTGGAATGCCCAGCTTGTCGAGAGTTTGCCTGGCTGACAAATGCGACTGCTCCACAAGCCGGATGATCTCAAGCTTTTCGGTGGCGGGATATCTCATTCGTCGTCGCCCCCATCCCCGATCATGCTTTTTTTGAGCAGGCGGTTTTCCAGGGTGACGTCGGCTAATGCCTCCTTCAAGTCACGGCTTTCACGACGCAGCGCTTTTACTTCGTCGCTGGTGGCAGAACGGGCGGTGTCGCCTGCAAGGCGCTTCTTGCCAGCTTCAAGGAATTCCTTCGACCAGCTATAATACAGGCTCTCTGCAATCCCTTCGCGGCGGCAGATCGCAGCAATGCTGTCTTCCCCGCGCAGACCTTCCAGAACAATACGGATTTTATCCTCGGCCGAATAATGTTTACGCGTGGCACGACGGATATCTTTGATCGTCTTCTCCGCAGAAGACGTTTGGGGAACGGGTTTCTGTCTCATCTGTCAACGGCGGAATAAAAACAGGCCAAATGGCGGTGTAAAATCAGGCCAGTTTATGCCGCAATCGGGGAACGTCGGAAGGGCGTAGCCCGACCAGAG
>NZ_JAYEXN010000103.1:0-613 GCF_044435015.1 Ochrobactrum sp. S1502_03 | reverse complement strand
AAATTCTAAAGATTTCTGGTCTGATTTCATAATTGAGGCTGGCACGACCACTATCTTAACTGTGCCAGCCGCCAGCCTAAGACGATAGTCACCGACATCAATTCAATCAAGGCAATGGGTGCGCATCTGTCTGGAGCGAGTCCGATTGACAGGCATTTGCGGCATGTGTGCTAGATGAATGCGACCAATGCTGGTCAAGCTGATGAATAACCATTGAATTCTCGGAAGCTATTCAGCGATGATCTGCTTGGAACACAAAGCATTAGAGCAATCGTGATGCCCGTCCGCTGCGCCGTTTGGCGTTGTTGTAATAGTCGGAGGCTTGCTGCACGGAGCGATGACGCGATTGTTCCATGGCCTCGGGTAGTGGAATGCCGCGATTGGCCGCTTCGGTGAGGTAGCCGGAGCGCAGGCCATGCGCGGAGAATTCTTTGGCATCGAGGCCTGCCATTTGCGCCCGCTGTTTGACGATCCGGTTGACGGCGCTCGGTTCCAGCGCACGCGCGGACACGTTGCCCCAGCGATCAACTTTTCGAAACACGCTGCCCTTGTCGATCTTTGCCACTTCCAGCCAACGGGTGAGGGCGTCGACGGGTCGGCCGGTCAGATAGAC
>NZ_JAYEXN010000102.1:0-616 GCF_044435015.1 Ochrobactrum sp. S1502_03 | reverse complement strand
GCTGGCCTGTTGTTTTAACCGGTGAAAACCCAAATGCGTGGACCAGTCATCTTTATGATGACAACGGACAGAAACTCGCTCCCGATCAGATCGTCTGGTGCTCATTTTGTGCAAATGTAGATACCGATGATGAGGGTGATCCTCTGTCTCCGGAAGACATATTCGATGTGCGCGAAAATAAAGCATATTTTGGTGGCGAGCATGTCGATGAGGTGCTTGCCGGAGGAATGGCGGGTGTTCCTTTAAGCATGTCCGGTGATCGGGATCCGGGCAGGCCAGATACGCCGTTTCTCGCGCATATTGAGCTTAAAAACAGCCTGATGAGCCATCAGGCTTATCGCAACTATACGACCTTCATGGAAGCAGAACTGGCGATATTGCAGGATCTTGGTTACAAGATCGACCGACGCAATTTCTTTGGTTACTCTGTCTATGGTGACAATCAGACCTTTATAAATGACAATCCGTTCTTTGGCCGTAATGCTGAAGGCACGGCCTATGTTCAGAATGCTTATAATACCGCGACCCTTGGTCTTGGATTGCATGTGTATGGCAGCAATAACACGATAATTCAGCGTGCCGATTTATTGTCTGCCGGTGCAGGCGGTGCCGGTAT
>NZ_JAYEXN010000101.1:0-656 GCF_044435015.1 Ochrobactrum sp. S1502_03 | reverse complement strand
CCCAATCCCTTGACCAAACCATGATCTGAAAAACATACTCGAAGGTGGCTCAATTCTCGGTGAAAAAACCGGCTCAGTTCCGCGTGAAAACCAACACTTCTGACCACCAATGTTGAAAAGGACCGCGCGGACAGTGCGTCCACGCCGCTGATGCTGCCATTGTTCAAACGAACTGAACGTGGCAATCGACATTTCAATACTGTGGTTGTTGAGCCCATGTGCAAGGCATTCACGATCCAATGCACGGTTATCGATGATAACAAGTAACGGTAGAATACCATCAAAAGAATCTGCTGATTTTGATGATGAATCTTTCGCGATAACCTGGCTTTTATTATTATTTTCGCTGGTTCTGCTGTTAAAACTCGGAGAAACGTTCATCTTTTTGCCCTCTAGCCCCTTTTAAGCGCACGATTCATTGCTCTTAAAACGCAATGAGTTAAGCGCAGCGGCCACCTGTTTATGATTTCCGAGAGGTTTATTTTAAACCTCGTAATCAATTCTTATTTTTTATTTTGTTAACCAGAAGATTGCCCGAATTTTAAAACAGTGTCATTAACCTAGCGCTCGTGGACAAAGGTTGACTGCGGAATCGATTTTTGATTCAAAGCTTCCATTTGGAGGCTACTTTGGGCGAACGGATCGGTTTGACAGAC
>NZ_JAYEXN010000100.1:0-665 GCF_044435015.1 Ochrobactrum sp. S1502_03 | reverse complement strand
ATCCGCTCGGAAAGAACGGCAACCTGTACTTCAGGAGCACCGGTATCGCCTTCCTTGGTGGCGTATTCCTTGATAAGTGCTTGTTTGCGCTCAGCAGTAATCGACATCGTACACCCGTTCTTGATGAGAGGAAAAACAGACGCCCAGGCCGGGATGTCGTCCAGCGCGGGCCATGAAAGCAGCAGGCATATCCCATTGCTCGCTGTGCCTATAAAGCAAATCCGCTCGAATTGAAAGAGGTCAGTCATCTAACGTCTGCAACGGTGAAACCTATTGGCCAATTCATCATAATGGGTCTTTTGGGCAAAAATGGGCATAAAGCACAGCCATGACTTCCATCACAGCCGGATGTTCAATCTTGTATAAAAGCAATCTGTGTTCCCGGCGATAGCTGAGAATGCCTTCCTCCTTGAGCTTGTTAAGATGCTGGGACATTGACGTCTGTGCAATGCCTGTTGCGTTGATGAGATCTGTCACGCTTTTTTCGCCATTCACCAGCTCGCACAGAATGAGAAGCCGATGCGGATTGGCCAGTCCTTTTAGAAAATTGGACACGATATCTGCCCGAGCCGGCATTTATTGATTGATGGACACTGTTGCCTCTTTACGATTTATATTTTTGTGATATTATAAAAATATGAATTGAAACGCAAGACAAAAGGGCA
>NZ_JAYEXN010000099.1:0-687 GCF_044435015.1 Ochrobactrum sp. S1502_03 | reverse complement strand
AACGGTGACGCTTGAAGATGATATCTGATGTCTGCATCGCCAAAATTTACGCCCAAACCGTCAGGCAGGCAACTGTAGCCCAGTTAACGTGACAACACCCCTTAAAGTATTATAATGCACTTTGATTTAATTTGTACTATTAATATTATTATATTTTTCTAATTTATATCAACAATCAGTGCACTCTCAAATCCCCCCCCCACTTCACGAAAGTCGGATGATAATTTTAATTAGTCATGATATGAGACAAAATATTACAATCGGTGCTGTAGAAAATTTTGCGCATAATAATTAACATAATGTATTCTCACTCATTATTTAAGAGCCTGTTCCAAAATGATTTAAGTTATTTCAATGAGTTATGCGCTTGCTATCCTAATGCTACCATTTTCACGCGTGTTAAACCTATTGAACTCCGGGTTGACGGCGATTCTGGGCTACATTTTAAGCCTTTGAATTCATTTCAAACATTATGAGTCAGGCTCTAATGAGTAAAGACAACTGATATCAGTCCGACTAAAAGAAGCTAAAAGAGAAATAAAGGCCACCTATATAGGCAGTACGAAGAAAGCGAAACTATCAACAATTGTCGGCCGACACATTCCTCATGCTATCAAACCACAAGAAGGCATGTTTTTCGGCAGCGGATAGTTATAACTGTTCACTTTCGATGTTGCGTAGCCTGCA
>NZ_JAYEXN010000098.1:0-727 GCF_044435015.1 Ochrobactrum sp. S1502_03 | reverse complement strand
CCCCAACACACCCCCCAACACAAAACCCCACAACAACACCCCCCCCACCCACCCAAAAAACCCCCACCCCAACAACAACCAAAACACAACCACACCCCCACAACCCCCAAACAACCCCCCCAACCCCACACCCAACAAAACACCCAACAACACCACCAAAACCAACACCCCCCAACCAACAACAACCAAAAACACCCCCACAAAAACCCACAACCACCAACCAACCAAACCCCCCAAACCCCACACAACCCAACAAAAAAACAAACAAACACAACAACCCCCCCCCACACACAAACACCCACAAACCCCACCACCACCACCAAACCACAAACCCCAAAACACCAACCAACCACCCCAACAACACCCACAACAAAACACCCAACAACCCCAAACAAACGAACCCAACAAAACCACCCCCCCACACCCCCCCCCCAAACAAACCACACCCCCCAACCAAACAACCCCAACCCCAAACACCCCCACAACCCACAAAACACCAACAACCAACACCACCCAAACCCCCCCCACCAACACCACAAACCACACAACCACACCCCCCACACACAAAACACACCACAAAACCCCCAACACCCAACCAAAAACAACAACCCCAAAAAAAACCACAACAAAAAACCCAAAACCCACCAACAACCCCCCCCACCCCACCAAACCAACAACAAACCAAACAACCCAACCAACACAAAACACCCACCCAACAACAAAACCC
>NZ_JAYEXN010000097.1:0-791 GCF_044435015.1 Ochrobactrum sp. S1502_03 | reverse complement strand
GATGCGGTCGGCATAAGCATGGATCTCGGCTGGGCGGCCAACGGCAGTCGACAGCACCGAATATTTGTTGTTGTCGAAACGCACGAGGCAAGTTTTGCCGATCGAGGCCTGTATCGCGTGGAAGCCATCGAACTTGCCGGGATAGCCGACCAGATGGGACTTCTCTTCTTCGAACACCTCCCAGATCGTGCGCTTCGTCTGATCGACATGCTTATGAGCCCGGGCGTAACTGATGCATTTGTCCAGCAGCCAGCCGTTCAACTCATCGTAGGATTTGAAGCGCAGCCGCGGCGTGAAGAAGCGTTCACGGACAAGATTAACTTGATTCTCGACCTGACCTTTCTCCCAGCCCGACGCCGGTGTACAAGCCACCGGTTCGACAAGGAAATGGCTGCACATTTGCTGGAAGCGGCGATTGTATTGACGCTCTTTACCGACGAAGACTGTTTCCACTGCTGTCTTCATATTGTCGTAGATGCCGCGCGTGCAGGACCCGCCAAAAAAGGCGAATGCCCGGTCATGAGCGTCGAAGACCATCTCCTGCGTCTCGCGCGGATAGGCCCGCACATACATCATCCGGCTGTGGCAGAGCCGAACATGCGCAACCTTCACGGTCGTCGTCACACCGCCCAGAACAACAATCTCGTGGCTCCAGTCGAACTGGTAAGCTTCGCCCGGTGCGTAATAAAGTGGTACATAGGCTTCCGCCGTCACGGCCCCACGCTCTTTCGACCATGAGCGTGCATAACGCCGGACCGTATCATAGCCACCCGCGTAACCCAGATCGCGTA
>NZ_JAYEXN010000096.1:0-833 GCF_044435015.1 Ochrobactrum sp. S1502_03 | reverse complement strand
AACCCAATCCCTTGACCAAACCATGATCTGAAAAACATACTCGAAGGTGGCTCAATTCTCGGTGAAAAAACCGGCTCAGTTCCGCGTGAAAACCAACAGGCAAAACTTGCCTCGTGCGTTTCGACAACAACAAATATTCGGTGCTGTCGACTGCCGTTGGCCGCCCAGCCGAGATCCATGCTTATGCCGACCGCATCGTCATAAGGCAAAATGGTGTCGAGATAGGCCAGCATGAACGCTGCTTTGGTCGTGGCGAGACAATTTATAATCCATGGCATTATGTTCCGGTCCTGACACGCAAACCGGGAGCACTGAGGAACGGTGCACCATTCCTTGATTGGGTTCTGCCAGCTTCCATGGAGCATGTTCGACGGAAGCTTAAAAGCATGCATGATGGGGACCGACAGATGGTGTCGATCCTGGAATGTGTAGGTATCGACGGTCTTCCTACAGTCGAAGCGGCTTGCCAGGAGGCGCTTGATCAAGGTGTATTTTCCGCCGCTGTGATCATCAACATTCTGGCTCGCAAGCGAGACCCACAGCCCGCCGCCATTCTTTCCATCCCCGATGCGCTTCACCTAACCCATGAACCTTTGGCCGATTGCGCCCGTTACGATAGCCTCAGGAGGGCAAGCTGATATGGAACGATCTCAAATCTTCGACATGATGAGCACGCTGAAGCTTTACGGCATGCGCAGTGCCTATGACGAGATCATGGCCTCTGGCATCAAGCGCCAGCACGAGCCACCACGCATTGTCGGCGACCTGTTGCAGTCGGAGATCGCCGAGAAACAGGCGCGCTCAATCAAATACCAGATCACCGTCGCAAAGCT
>NZ_JAYEXN010000095.1:0-836 GCF_044435015.1 Ochrobactrum sp. S1502_03 | reverse complement strand
ATTGACAGGAGAAATCTCAATAACCTCAGACATGTAGATGACACTTATAGCAGAAAGCAAAGAAGAACTAAAGAGCCTCTTAATGAAAGTGAAAGAGGAAAGTGAAAAAGTTGGCTTAAAACTCAACATTCAGAAAAATAAGATCATGGCATCTGGTCCCATCACTTCATGGCAAATATATGGGGAAACAGTGGACATAGTGACAGATTTTATTTGGGGAGGGGGCTCAAAAATCACTGCAGATGGTGACTGCAGCAATGAAATTCAAAGATGCTTGCTCCTTGGAAGAAAAGCTATGGCCAACCTAGACAGCATATTTAAAAGCAGAGACATTATTTTGCCAACAAAGGTCCATCTAGTCAAAGCTATGGTTTTTACAGCAGTTGTGTATGGATGTGAGAGTTGGACTGTGAAGAAAGCTGAGCACTGAAGAATTGATGCTTTTGAACTGTGATGTTGGAGAAGACTCTTGAGAGTCCCTTGGACAGCAAGGAAATCAAACCAGTCCATCTTAAAGGAAATCAGTCCTGAATATTCATTGGAAGGACTGATGTTGAAGCTGAAACTCCAATACTTTGGCCACCTGATGTGAAGACCTGACTCATTTGAAAAGACCCTGATGCTGGGAAAGATAGAAGGCGGGAGGAGAAGGGGACGACAGAGGATGAGATGGTTGGATAGCATCACTGACTCAATGGACATGAGTTTGAGTAAACTCTGGGAGTTGGTGATGGACAGGGAAGCCTGGCGTGCTGCAGTCCATGGGGTTGCAAAGAGTTGGACACGACTGAGCGACTGGACTGAACTGAACTGAATGCTCATATATATAGATTAAG
>NZ_JAYEXN010000094.1:0-842 GCF_044435015.1 Ochrobactrum sp. S1502_03 | reverse complement strand
AAACCGCTCGCCGGCAGTATGAACGTCGGAATTCACGTTACGCAAGTGATTTAACGGATGCCGAATGGTCCATCATCGAACCATTGATGCCAGCACCCAGACGGCTTGGACGCCCTCGAAAGACGAACTTGCGAGAAGTGGTGAATGCACTACTTTATATTGCTTCTTCTGGCGGTGCATGGCGGCTTTTGCCAACCGACTTCCCACCATTTTCCACTGTGCAGAAATATTTCTACCGCTGGCGAGATGACGGCATCCTGCGGGCCATCAACAACACACTTGTTATGGCAGCACGTGAGTTGACCGGAAAGCAGCCCAGCCCGACAGCTGGCATAATCGATAGCCAATCGGTGAAAACCACGGAAAGTGGCGGCATCCGGGGCTTTGATGCGGGGAAGAAGATCAACGGTCGTAAGCGTCATATTGTGGTTGATACACTGGGCTTGATGGTTGGCCTGGTGATCCATTCGGCGGGCATTCAGGACAGAGACGGTGCACCGGATGTCTTGAAAACAATTCTCAAACGTTGGCCATGGTTGCGGCATATCTTTGCTGATGGCGGATACGCAGGACCAAAGCTTAAAGGCAGGCTGGAAAAGGTCGGTAAGTTTACACTGGAAATCGTCAAACGCTCCGATCTCGCTGAAGGTTTCGAACTACTCCCACGCCGATGGGTTGTCGAGCGCACTTTTGCATGGCTGGGACGGTGTCGCAGACTGGCCAAAGACTTCGAGAAAACCATCGCTTCTTCCGAAGCGTGGGTCTACATCGCAAACATACGCTTCCTCACGCGGCGCATCGCAAGAGCCTGATATCGTTAAATTCATTATGATTCAGGCTCT
>NZ_JAYEXN010000093.1:0-852 GCF_044435015.1 Ochrobactrum sp. S1502_03 | reverse complement strand
TAGCGCTCGTGGACAAAGGGTATCCATAGTTTGACTGCAGCGATTGCGACGAAACCGAGGTAGGATTCCTTGGTCTTGTCATAGCGCGTCGCAACGCGCCGCCAGTTCTTGAGCTTGTTGAAGAGGCGCTCGATCTGATTGCGCCATTTGTATTTGGCTTTGTCGTACGGGATTGGTTGGCGTCTATTGCTCTTTGTCGGAATGACGGCCTCGATATCGGCGCGGGCGATCTCTTCACGAATGGCGTCAGCGTCGTACCCCTTGTCGGCGAGGAACGCCTCGATCCGGTCGGAGATCATCCGGAACAAAGGCGCGAATCCTTGAGTGTCATGCGTTTGTCCGGGCGTCAGGACAAAGCCGAGCGGTCTGCCTTTCGCATCGCACCGGGCATGGAGCTTGGTTGTGAAACCGCCGCGCGATCGGCCAAGCGCCTCGGTGTCTTGAGTCCCCTTTTTATGCCGACTGCACAATGGTGCGCCCGGACGACGGTGCTGTCGATCATGTCGGCACTTCGATCCCGTTCCACCAGTTCGGCCAGTGTCTCAAGCATTGCCTCGAAAACACCGGTCTCGACCCAGCGTCGATATCGACGAAAGACGCTGTTCCACTTGCCGTATTCATCAGGCAGATGCCGCCATTGCGCTCCTGTGCGTGCCATCCACAGCATGCCTTCGAAATAACGCCGATTGTCCTGAGCAGGGCGGCATCCACGTCCACTTTCAGCAGGTAGAAGCGGACTGATTACCGACCATTCCTCGTCTGTCAAACCGATCCGTTCGCCCAAAGTAGCCTCCAAATGGAAGCTTTGAATCAAAAATCGATTCCGCAGTCAACCTTTGTCCACGAGCGCTA
>NZ_JAYEXN010000092.1:0-896 GCF_044435015.1 Ochrobactrum sp. S1502_03 | reverse complement strand
CAAACACACCCCAAAAACCCCCACCCACAAAAAAAACACCCACAAACACACAACCCCCAAACACACACAACCACCCCCCACAAACCAAACACACCAAACCACCCACCACCCACCAACACCCACCCAACACCAAACACCAACACAACACCCAAACCCCCACCCACAACAAAAACCACCAACAACACCAACACACCCCCAAACCACAACCCACACCAACACCAACAACCCCAACAAACCCCCCCCCCACACCCACACCCAACCCACCCACAAACAACAACAACACACCCCCCCAAAAAACACCAACAACAACCCCCACCACCACCAAAAACCCCAACACACACCCCAACAAAACCCCAAACAACAACAACCCAACAACCCCAAAAAACCCCCACCCAAACACCCCCAAACCCACAACCCCACCCCACAACACCACCACAACAACCACCAAAAACAACCCACCAACCAACCCCAAACCAACCAAAACCCAACACCACCCCACCCAAACCCCAACCACCCAAACCCCCCCCAACACCCCAAAACACACCCCCAAAACCCACCCCCCACCAAAACACCCAACCAACCCCAAACCCCCCACCACCCCCCCACAAACCCACCCAACCCCCCAACAAAACCCCACCCCCCACCCCAACACAACAACCCCCCCAACCCCCACAAACCCCACAAACACAAACCCAAACAACACCCCAAACCCAAAAACACCCCCCAAACCCACCCCCACAACAACAAAACCCAACACAACCACCACAACCACCCAAACAAACCCCCTAACAAAACCACACAACACCCCCACAACACCACCCCAAACAAACACCACCAACCCAACAACAACCACCCACCACACCCCCAACCCCCAACAACCCCACACCCCAACACCC
>NZ_JAYEXN010000091.1:0-915 GCF_044435015.1 Ochrobactrum sp. S1502_03 | reverse complement strand
CCATTGCGGGTTGGTCAGCCCCGCGCCGCACAACACCCGGTGGGCAGGCGCGCTATTCAGAACTGGCGATTGAAACATCTTTGATGTGCGGGCAGGTCTTCAATCAACCCTTGCGCCAGACTGAAGGCTTGATGATGTCTTTGTTGCAATTGATGGGCCTTGATCTGCCAGTCCCTGATCATACGACATTAAGCAGGCGCTGTGCCAGCTTGTCGTCTTTGAAGGCTCTGGGGCGGCACACTACAACCGCGCCTGATGAACCCATTCATGTTCTTGTCGACAGCACAGGATTGAAGATTTATGGCGCAGGCCAATGGCTTGAGGATAAGCATGGCAGCAAATCCCCCAGGAAATGGCGCAAACTGCATCTTGGCGTCGATGCTGACACAGGTGAAATTATCGCTGCAGTCCTGACCGATCAGAACAGCAGTGATAGCAGCCAATTCACAGCTTTGCTTGACCAGATTGACCAGCCCATCGCAAGCGTCACTGCTGATGGAGCTTATGACAGTGATGAAACCTACAGGTCTGCCCGCCAGCACAGTCCGGGTGTAAGCGTTATTGTTCCACCGCGGGCCCGACAATTACCAATGGACATGTATGGCCCACCGGATCAGCGGGACTGGCACACGCAAACAATCGCCGAGCATGGCCGGATGAAGTGGCAGGCCGTAACCGGTTATGGAAAACGGTCTCATGTGGAAACGGCCATGGGCCGGTATAAGTCCGTCAATCGCAACCGTCTTCGCTCACGCAAGTTTGCCAATCAGCAAACCGAAGTCAAACTCGGATGCCACATTCTCAATCGAATGCTGGCATCCGCACGCCCGGATTCCGTCCGTGTGAAAGAGTTAAGCCTGTAACCAAACATCAAAGACCCGAATCTGTCTATTATCGGCTTCATGCACCAACGCC
>NZ_JAYEXN010000090.1:0-920 GCF_044435015.1 Ochrobactrum sp. S1502_03 | reverse complement strand
CCACACGTAAACATCGGCACGATTGGTCACGTTGACCATGGTAAAACGTCGCTGACCGCAGCAATCACCAAGTACTTCGGCGATTTCAAAGCGTATGACCAGATCGACGCTGCGCCAGAAGAAAAGGCACGTGGTATCACCATTTCGACATCGCATGTTGAATATGAAACTGCTGCTCGTCACTACGCACACGTCGACTGCCCAGGCCACGCTGACTATGTTAAGAACATGATCACCGGTGCTGCACAGATGGACGGCGCGATCCTGGTTGTTTCGGCCGCTGACGGTCCGATGCCACAGACCCGTGAGCACATCCTGCTCGCTCGTCAGGTTGGTGTTCCTGCGATCGTTGTGTTCCTGAACAAGTGCGATCAGGTTGACGATGCTGAACTTCTCGAACTCGTAGAGCTCGAAGTTCGTGAACTTCTCTCGAAGTACGACTTCCCAGGCGATGAAACGCCAATCATCAAGGGCTCGGCTCTCGCTGCTCTGGAAGATTCTTCGAAGGAACTCGGCGAAGACGCAATCCGCAACCTGATGGCTGCTGTTGACGATTATATCCCAACACCAGAACGTCCAGTTGATCAGCCATTCCTGATGCCAATCGAAGACGTGTTCTCGATTTCGGGTCGTGGTACTGTTGTGACCGGTCGTGTTGAACGCGGCATCATCAAGGTTGGTGAAGAAGTTGAAATCGTTGGCATCAAGGCCACCGGCAAGACGACTGTTACCGGCGTTGAAATGTTCCGCAAGCTGCTCGATCAGGGCCAGGCTGGCGATAACATCGGTGCACTGGTTCGCGGTATTGGCCGTGAAGACGTTGAACGTGGTCAGGTTCTCTGCAAGCCAGGTTCGGTTAAGCCACACACCAAGTTCAAGGCAGAAGCTTACATTCTGACCAAGGACGAAGGTGGCCGTCA
>NZ_JAYEXN010000089.1:0-920 GCF_044435015.1 Ochrobactrum sp. S1502_03 | reverse complement strand
AGTGCCCGACTCAAAATTCAAGCTTTGCGATACGGCGTGTCATTCGCCTGATGGATGCTATGAACATCCATGCCTCTGCTGAGGCGATAGAGGCTTCCCAATCTTTAGCCAACCGACGGCAACGATTAAGCCAGGCGAAGGTTCGCTCAACGATCCACCGCCTGGGCAGAATTACAAAGCCTTTGGCCTGATCGGAGCGCTTGACGATTTCTATCGCCAGTGCTTCGATATGTGCCACAGCCGTTGTCAGCTTTTCGCCAGCATATCCGCCATCGGCAAAGAGTTTCCTCACCGTGGGGTGGTTTTGGCAGGCGCGCTCGATCAGATCTGGCGCACCGTCGCGGTCCTGAACGTCAGCACCATGCACGATGCCTTCCAACATGTTGCCTACCATATCGGTTACGATATGGCGCTTGCGCCCTTTGATCTTTTTGCCTGCATCATAGCCGCGCGGACCACCAGCTTCTGTCGTCTTCACCGACTGGCTATCGATAATGGCTGCCGTCGGCTCCGCCTTGCGACCTTCCGCCAGCCGTGTCACCGCAACCAGAATTTCATTGATAAGATCAAGCAAGCCGCTGTCGCGCATCCGGTAGAAATGGTACTGCACTGTCGTGAACGGCGGGAATTCCTTCGGCAACTGCGCCCATTGGCAGCCCGTTGTCGCCATATACTGGATCGCATTCCACAACGTACGTGGATCATGCTCGCGTGGACGTCCGACCTTGCTCATCGGCTGCAAAAGCGGCGCGACAACAGCCCATTCATCATCAGTACAGTCGCTTGTATAGCGTAAGCCTCGTCTGGCATAGTCGCGACGGGCGGTTTCAGTCCAGGCCATGTGATCCTCCGTAGTCTTGGTAAACCACAGAGAATCATAAACTCCTGAAATCGCTCAACTTAATTTTCGGTTCGGCTCT
>NZ_JAYEXN010000088.1:0-926 GCF_044435015.1 Ochrobactrum sp. S1502_03 | reverse complement strand
CTGAGCGCGGATGGTATCAAAATGGTTTCAGTATCACATCCGGCGACTGGATTGATGCGATAGATTTTGATGGAGATTTTAGCACTGTCTCCACTTCACTTGCCTCACCCACACTGAATGCGAGCGCAACGCATGATGGCGACAATGTTTACACGGTGTCTCTCAGCCGTTCAGACAATGCTTATTCGCAATATGCATACAGCAGCAATGGCCGTAATGTCGGTTCTGCCATTGATAATATGGGCAGCAATGCAGCACCGCAATTGCAGTCTCTGATCGCGGCACTGGATTTTTCTGCTGCCGATGGATCGACTATCCGTGCAGCCCTGCCGGTCTTGTCGTCTGAAGCCTATGCATCTGCGAGCGGCGTACTTGTCAATGCAAGTGGTGCAACGCGCTCGGCTATCAATAATCGCTTGCAACAGGCATTTGGCGGAACGCCAGCAGCGCCGGTATCGGTTGTGGCTTATGCGTCTGCCCCGCAAACCCATGCAGCTGGCAATGCGATCAATGCCGCAGCACCACAGCCAACGGCCAGCAATGATATGTCCCGCTATGCCGCATGGAGTGCCGCTTATGGCAGCTGGTCGAGCCAGTCCGCCAATGGCAATGCAGGTCGGACCAAATCCACGCTTGGAGGCTTCAGCACAGGTATTGATGCCGATGTTTATGACAACTGGCGTTTGGGTGCGATGGCTGGCTACAGCCGCTCGACGTTCAAAACCGCGTCACGAAATTCATCAGGCTCAAGCGATAACTATACGCTGGGTGTTTATGGCGGCACGCAATGGCAGGCTGCGGCAGGTTCGGTTGGTCTGCGTACCGGGCTTGCCTATTCATGGCATAATCTCGAAATGGGCCGTTCTGTCGCCTTCAATGGCTTTTCGGACAGCCTGTCTGCCGATTACAATGCGGGCACCTTCCAG
>NZ_JAYEXN010000087.1:0-999 GCF_044435015.1 Ochrobactrum sp. S1502_03 | reverse complement strand
ATACAAAATACAAACCAAACCCACAACAAACCCCCCACCACACCCAAACCAACCACACCAACCAACCACCCACCACCACCAACCCCCAAAACCACCAAACCCAACCAACCAACCCCCCAAAAACCCCCAACCACCACCCACCCCCCCCAAACAACCACCCACCCCCACCCCCCACCAAACCCACAACCAACCCCCAAACACCCCCCCCAACCCCAAAAAACACACACCCAAAACCAACACAAACAAACCCAAAACCCCAAAAAACAACACCAACCACAAAACCACCACCCCCCACAACACCAACACAACCACACCCAAACACCCACCAACACCCCCCCCACAAACCAAAACCCCAAACCCACAACCAACCCAACAAACCCCCACACCCCCCCACCAACACCCCCCCAAACCCACCCAAAAACACCCCCAACCCCACCAACCAAACACCCAACCCAACCCCAACCAACAACAACCCCAACCCAAAACCACCCACCAACACACACAACCCCCAACCAACCACAAACCCAACCACAACCCCACAACAACCACACAAAACAAAACACCAAACACCACACAAACAACCCAAAAAAAACAACCACCCCCAACCCACCCAACACAACCACCCCACAAACCACAACCACCCACACAACCAAACCCCCAAAACAACCACCCCAACCCACAACCAACCCCCAACCCACCACCCAAACAACCCAGCCCACCACACAAAAAACGCACACCCCCAAGCACACCAAAAAAACACCCCCACCCAAACCCCCACAACCCAACAAACCCAACAACAAACCCAACAACACCCAACAAAAAACCCCAACCACCCAAACACCCCCAAAAAAACCCAACCAAACCCAACCAACAACCCAACACCCACAAAAACCCCAAAACCACCCCCCCACCCCACCCCCCACACACCCCCCCCCCAACCCCCAACCCCAACAAACCCCCCAAACACAACCAAAACCAACACACCCACCAAAAAACCCA
>NZ_JAYEXN010000086.1:0-1357 GCF_044435015.1 Ochrobactrum sp. S1502_03 | reverse complement strand
CATGGCAGACCGTCCGATTATGACGACAAGTGCTGGTGCACCGATCCCGGATAACCAGAATTCCCTGACTGCGGGTGAGCGCGGCCCTATTTTGTTGCAGGACTATCAGCTGATCGAAAAGCTGGCACATCAGAACCGCGAGCGTATTCCTGAGCGCGCTGTTCACGCCAAGGGCTGGGGTGCATTTGGGACGCTGACTATCACAGGCGATATTTCCAGATATACCAAGGCCAAGGCTTTGCAGCCCGGTGCAAAAAACCCGATGCTGGCGCGCTTCTCAACCGTTGCCGGCGAGCAGGGTGCCGCTGATGCCGAGCGCGATGTGCGCGGCTTTGCACTGAAGTTCTACACCGAGGAAGGCAACTGGGATCTGGTTGGCAACAACACACCGGTGTTCTTCGTGCGTGATCCGGTCAAGTTCCCGGATTTCATCCATACCCAGAAGCGTCATCCCAAGACCAATCTGCGCTCCGCTACTGCCATGTGGGATTTCTGGTCGCTTTCGCCAGAAAGCCTGCATCAGGTGACGATCCTGATGTCGGATCGCGGGCTTCCGACCGATGTGCGCCACATTAACGGTTACGGTTCGCACACCTATTCCTTCTGGAATGATGCGGGTGAACGCTATTGGGTCAAGTTTCACTTCAAGACCTTGCAGGGCCACAAGCACTGGACCAACAGCGAGGCCGAACAGGTGATTGGCCGCACGCGTGAATCCACGCAGGAAGACCTGTTTACATCCATCGAGAAGGGCGACTTTCCGAAGTGGAAAGTTCAGGTTCAGATCATGCCGGAACTGGACGCTGACAAGACGCCTTATAACCCCTTTGATCTTACCAAGGTCTGGCCGCATGCCGATTATCCGCCAATCGATATTGGTGTGATGGAACTCAACCGCAATGCGGAAAACTATTTCACCGAGATCGAAAACGCGGCGTTTTCGCCCTCCAATATCGTGCCCGGTATCAGCTATTCGCCAGATAAAATGCTTCAGGCGCGGCTGTTCTCCTATGCCGATGCGCATCGTCATCGTCTTGGCACGCATTATGAGAACCTGCCGGTTAACCAGCCAAAATGCCCTGTGCATCATTATCATCGTGATGGTCAAATGAATACATATGGCGGCATTGCTACGGGTAACCCGGATGCGTTTTACGAGCCAAACTCGTTTAACGGCCCTGTAGAGCAGCCATCGGCCAAGGAACCGCCACTGCGCATTCAGGGTGATGCGGATCGCTATAATCATCGTATCGGCAATGATGATTATTCGCAGCCACGTGCTTTGTTCAATCTGTTTGATGATGGGCAGAAGCAACGCCTGTTCTCAAACATTGCAGCAGCCATGGGCGGTGTGCCG
>NZ_JAYEXN010000085.1:0-1358 GCF_044435015.1 Ochrobactrum sp. S1502_03 | reverse complement strand
CACTCGTTGCAGAAGGAAAATAGGTGGCCGAGTTTTACTCCGCCGAAGCGGGATTATCCCGCCACTTCCGTGGACTAATTTTGCACCGCCGCTCTCACGATGCCCAATCCGGCCGCAACAAGGCTGCACACAGTCGATCCAAATCGCGCTTTGATGTTCATTTTATAATCAAGACCCGCATTGGTGAACATTGCAGCCATGATCGCCCCATAAGGATCTTTTGGATTGATCCCGATGAGTGGATATTGCGACATTTCCAGAGGGGTTATCTTGCTGCGTGATGCAAGAGGGCTATGTTCCGGCACGATGCATAAAAGCCGTCCCGTTGTAAGCGGCTCAAAATGGATAAGAGGGTGATCAAACCGCGATGAAATCGCAACAATTTCGCCGCGTCCCAGGAGAAGATAATCGACAGCTTCCTCAATCTTAAGAATGTCGAGGTCAAGATGAATATCTGGATAACGCTCGCGAAGTTTCGCAACAGTGCGTGGTATCATGACATTGGCAATGCTTGGCACCGATGCCACGCAGAGTTCCTGCGCCTTTCCCTTGCTCAGATCCGTAACAGCTGATTGAAGATCTTCGATTTTCCGGTGAACCGTATCGAGAAGATCAAAGATATTTCTCGCCTGTGGCGTAGGGACATATCGCCCGCCGCGCCGATCAAACAGCCTTACGCCGAGCGAGTCTTCGGAATATTTCATCAGCCTGCTAAGGCCGGGCGCTGATACATTGAGCAGTTTTGCAGCGCCAGCGATTGTGCCTGTCACCATGATCGCGCGGATCACTTCTATCTGGCGGAGCGTCAACATTCAGTCGCCTTTCAAAGAGTTTGTCACAAAAAACTTTGCGAAAGAACCATCGTAACCGCATGTCCAAGACCGCTTTAAGCAGGCTTGGTGAGCGCAAGCGACTAGAGCCCGTTCGCATGAGCGACTTGTCTAAAGAGACTTATCAAATAGCCGGAAAAGGTACAGCCAGATTGAGAACCAAGAAAGTGGAGAGATGGCATGATCTTACAAGAATCGGAAGGGTCGTTGTAAAGAAACACTGAGATATTTTAATTCGCCTAATATTTTATGCTTTATAACCTTTTTCAAGTCTGCTTGATGGCAGTATGCGTAAAATCATTGTTTTTGAACAACAATGGTAGGTGATTTGCCTTGGCGCAAGCATAGGCAAAGCAATTGCCGAAGTTTAGCTATACTGGATGGGCCACGAACCGCCGCTTTCACCTCAACAGCCTCGCGGGTATAATCGGCGTTGGTGCATGAAGCCGATAATAGACAGATTCGGGTCTTTGATGTTTGGTTACAGGCTTAACTCTTTCACACGGACGGAATCCGGGCGTGCGGATG
>NZ_JAYEXN010000084.1:0-1440 GCF_044435015.1 Ochrobactrum sp. S1502_03 | reverse complement strand
GCACTCGTTGCAGAAGGAAAATAGGTGGCCGAGTTTTACTCCGCCGAAGCGGGATTATCCCGCCACTTCCGTGGACTAATTTTGCACCGCCGCTCTCATACCGGCTGTGGCGTTTCTGGTAAACATTATTTGATCTGTAAAGCTTGGGAGCTATAAGTGAAAATTGTTTTGACATCTATTGCGCTGGCGCTGGCCACCACATCTGCCTACGCAGCTGACGCTATCATCGAAGAACCAGTTGCCGTAATCGTTCCAGATACATTCTCGTGGACTGGCGGTTACATTGGTATCAACGCTGGCTATGCTGGCGGTAAGTTTAAGCATCCATTTGAGTTTGGCTTCGACGAGGAATTTGCCGCAAATGGTTCACTTGATGTTACCTCGAGTGGTTTTGTCGGTGGTGTTCAGGCGGGGTACAACTATCAGTTTGATAACGGTTTTGTACTGGGTGCAGAAGCCGACTTCCAGGGCTCGAACATTAAGGGTGAAGTGAAATTCAACGCTAATGACGGTTTCGAGGGAATCTCCGGTAAAGCGGGAACGAAGGTTGAGTGGTTCGGTACAGTTCGTGCTCGTCTTGGTTACACCGCTACCGAACGTCTTCTTGTTTACGGTACCGGTGGTCTCGCATATGGTAAAGTGAAGTCGTATGCTGATTACGATTTTGACGGTGAAGGCGGCGGCATTTCTTCTTCGAAAACGAAGGCGGGTTGGACAGTCGGTGCCGGTGCGGAATACGCATTCACGGACAACTGGACAATCAAGTCTGAATATCTCTACACCGATCTCGGCAAGCGCAACTTGATTAGCTACAATGACGGTGAAGGTTCAAGCTTCAGCCTTGACAATAAGGTTAAGTTCCACACCGTGCGCGTTGGTTTGAACTACAAGTTCTAATGGTGATAGCGATACCCCTGAAAAGCCGCCTTTTGAGGCGGCTTTTTTGTAATTAATGATATTTACTTATCTATTTCATCATATAGGATTTAATAATGTAGGCAATTATTGAGCTTCTTGCTTGCATATCGCCCTTGGAGTTGCCCCTTAAAAACCGGACATTTTCAGGATTGAGCATTTCGGCTCAGGAACTCTCGTGGAGATTGATATCCTAAAGCCTTGTGCGGGTGAAGATTGTTATAGTGCTCGAACCATAATGGCAGTTGAGCCATGACGGTTTCGGCGTCCGGCGTCGGGTTGATCCGGACATAATCGCGCTTGAATGTTTTGACGAAAGCCTCAGCCATTCCATTTGACTGCGGGCTGCGCACTGGTGTTCTGCACTGTTCCATACCGATATCCCGGAGCAGAGACGCGGTGTTTTTCGCAATGAAGCATGAACCATAGCACCTACGGAAGGAAGAGTTGGAGCCACCTCAAACGGTGCGCGCAGCTTTTTTGCTGCAAGCGCGCACCGTTTGAGATGGCCATGGCCAGTCGAAG
>NZ_JAYEXN010000083.1:0-1478 GCF_044435015.1 Ochrobactrum sp. S1502_03 | reverse complement strand
CGGGGCGCGTGGCTGGCAGTAAAGCCGCGATTTATATGTCAGATAATGCTCTGGTTGACCGCATTAATGTCATGCAGGGCGCGCAGATTTCTGGCGATACTATCTCCAATTATCTGGAAGCCGATGAAAATGGCGATCTGCGTCTGACCCATCTGACATTTGGCAATAAAGCCGATGAAAACGGCAACTCGACCTCTGTTGCAGATTCCGATTTTGCACTTACTTATGATGGCAATATCACAGGCAAAAATCTGTCGCTGCAAATCAATGGTGGCAACACCACACTGACCGGCGATCATCTGCTTTACAACGCGACAATCGCGCAGGCTGGCACGCTTTCGGGCAGCGGGTCTTACCAGATTTATTCTGAGGAGCTGTTCCGCAATGAGGGCATACTCAACCCGTCAGTAGCAGGGCAGGCCATTGAGATTAATGGTAATTACCTCCAGTCGCAGACTGGCACCCTGGCGCTTTCATTTAACAATCAGCAAGACATAAGCAGTTTGATCGTCAATGGAACGGCTGGGTTTGATGGTACAATCTCTTTTGCACCTGAGCGCGGATGGTATCAAAATGGTTTCAGTATCACATCCGGCGACTGGATTGATGCGATAGATTTTGATGGAGATTTTAGCACTGTCTCCACTTCACGTGCCTCACCCACACTGAATGCGAGCGCAACGCATGATGGCGACAATGTTTACACGGTGTCCCTGAACCGATCAGACAATGCTTACTCGCAATATGCTGATAGCAGCAATGGTCGTAGTGTCGGTTCTGCCATTGATAATATGGGCGGCAATGCAGCGCCGCAATTGCAGTCGCTGATCGCGGCACTGGATTTTTCTGCGGCCGATGGATCGACTATTCGTGCAGCCCTGCCGGTCTTGTCGTCTGAAGCCTATGCATCTGCGAGCGGCGTACTTGTCAATGCAAGTGGTGCAACGCGCTCGGCCATCAATAATCGCTTGCAACAAGCATTTGGCGGAACGCCAGCAGCGCCGGTATCGGTTGTTGCCTATGCGTCTGCTCCGCAAACCCACGCAGCTGGCAATGCGATCAATGCCCCAGCACCACAGCCAACGGCCAGCAATGATATGTCCCGCTATGCCGCATGGAGTGCCGCTTATGGCAGCTGGTCGAGCCAGTCCGCCAATGGCAATGCCGGTCGAACCAAATCCACGCTTGGAGGCTTTAGCACAGGTATTGATGCCGATGTTTATGACAACTGGCGTTTAGGTGCGATGGCTGGCTACAGCCGCTCGACGTTTAAAACCGCGTCACGAAATTCATCAGGCTCAAGCGATAACTATACGCTGGGTGTTTATGGCGGCACGCAATGGCAGACTGCGGCAGGTTCTGTCGGTCTGCGTACTGGTCTTGCCTATTCATGGCATAATCTCGAAATGGGCCGTTCTGTCGCCTTCAATGGCTTTTCGGACAGCCTGTCTGCCGATTACAATGCGGGCACCTTCCAG
>NZ_JAYEXN010000082.1:0-1545 GCF_044435015.1 Ochrobactrum sp. S1502_03 | reverse complement strand
CCTCTGACTTCAGACTCCGATCGCAAGGTCCCGGCAGACTTGGGACAGGAGAGTCAGGCCTCGTCTTGGGTTGAGGCATGGAACTCCGCTTGCCTCTCGAGGTGTTCCCGGGGAGACAGGCCACTTGTCGAGCGGTATTTGGAACCTGGGGGTCTTTTCCCGACGATGCACGGGCGAGTCACTGCCCCTTCGTGTTGACTTCATTCACAGGGTGGAGTTCGAAGAGGTGTCCGGGCATCGGGTTCTTATCAAGAGGGGACCGGGAAATCGGGGTCCTACGGAATGTGGAACCACCCACGAGGCCACGTCTGGAATGTCTTCGTGAGACCGGCCTCATCCTGAGGTGCGACCGGAAGGTCGGGAACCCCTTCCAGACAAAGCAGGGGAGTCGACCCTCCTGTCCAGATCAGGAGGGGAGAAAGGGCTCAGAGGAGGGGGTGCCGGAAAACCTCAGTGTTCCTCTCGAGAGAGACCGGGATTTCGGGGAACTTTGTGGGTCGCATCAAGGGTGCCAAGTGCCCTTTCGACCTCCAATTCCTAACGTGGGACTTCTCCTGAGGCGCTGTAGCGGGAAAGGGCTTCATCTTGCGATGGCGGGGGAGCCACGTGGTTTTTCTCGAGTTACGGCGGGATTCTCGAGTTACGACGGGGAATTCAGGCTGCCTCTTGTGTTGGCCCAGGCAAGTCCAATCTTCCATTCGAGTTGCGAAGGAAAGCTGGGGATTGCTCTCGAGTGACGGCAGGGCCAATAGACCTCATCTAGGCTTGTGTCCAGAAGCCGAGGTTCCTCTCCAGGGGCGACCGGGATCTCGGGGTGGCATTCCAGACGCACCCGGGGAGACAGGCATTCATCTCGAGTGGAAGCAAAGAACCCCGCTCTGCTCTCGAGTCGCGACGGGTATCTCTTGGAGCTCACTGGGTGGACTAAAGCGAGTCAAGCCTCCTGAGGCGTTTGGAGAGAGGTCGCGAGATTGGTCTCTAGGCCATGCAGGAGACGAAGGCCCTCATCTCTCGATGACGGGGGAATCTCGGGGTTGTTCTCGAGCGGCGGCCCCAGTGTGCGGTTTCTCACGAGGTACGACGGCGAGGTCAGTGAGCCTCTCGTGGGGCGCCAGGGAAGTCGGGTCTCCATGCGAGTGGCGAGGGGGAGCGCGTCATTGCTCCCGAGCCATGGTAGGGGAATCTGGCCTCGAGACGTGTTGAAGAAGGTCTCTCGAGGTCTTTCTCGGGTTGAGGCAGGACACCCTGGGGTCCCTCGACTTGTGCAGGTGACCTCAGGGGGCTTCTCATGGTGGCTCTGAGAAGCCAGGGAAACTGGAGGTGGGAGGGGCCTCTCGGGACTCCACTGGGCTTGGTGCATTGGAAGAGGGCCTCATCTCCAGTTGAGGCAGGAACCGCAGGGTACCTCTGATTTCAGACTCCGATCGCAGGGTCCCTGCAGACTGGGGACAGGAGAGTCAGGCCTCGTCTTGGGTCGAGGCATGGAACTCCGCTTGCCTCTCGAGATGTCCCCGGGGAGAGAGGCCGCTTGTCGAGCTGTATTTG
>NZ_JAYEXN010000081.1:0-1664 GCF_044435015.1 Ochrobactrum sp. S1502_03 | reverse complement strand
GACAACGTCCTAAGTGCGGAAGAAAATGAGCTTGGCAGACAAAGTTTCTCTGCTCGTCAGCATGCTCACGCTGCATGACGCTCGTCAAGTCACATCGTCGAACCAGGCGGCTTCCACTGGCATGGGAAAAGGTCTCGTCCATAGCAAACACAGGGTCCATCATTTTGGCCCTCACCGTCCTTAACACGAGCTTCTGATCCAGGTGGAAGACCCAAGCATTATCTACAGAATCATCCGAAGGATGCCCTCACGGCTCTAACTGACAGAGGTTCTTCCACCTGGTACCCGCCCTTCAACGAAGGGCCGGTAATCTGAACCGCTTTTGACGACGGCGTGTACGACACGCGCCATCTTGGCGGTAATAGCGGTCATTGCCTTGCGGCGGAGATCGGGATTGTCACGATCTCTCGCGATGTAGCGTTCGAATTTATGTCGGAAGCCGTTCTCACGCTGGCGGATGGCAACTTGCCCAGCAATCCACAGGGTTCGTCGCAGCCGCGCGTTGCCGAATTTGGAAAGTCGGGTCTGGCCGCGATACTGGCCCGATTGCTGTGTCGACAGGTCCAGCCCGCAGAATTTGAGAAACTGACGGTGATGATGAAAGCGGCGCAGGTCCCCAGCCTCCGCAATTATCGTTAGCGCGTTGATCGGACCGATCCCAGGAATCTGCCGCAGGATCTGATAATCACGGCTGTTTCGCAGCAAATCATCGGCCTGTGCTTCGATCTCGTTGCGTTGGCGGATCAGGCTGCGGGCTTCGGCGACAACCATCCGAAACATGCGAATTGCAGGCGCATCCAGCGGCAATGGCAAGCCAATCGAGGTGCGGGCAGTCTCATAAATATCCATTAAAATCTGTGACTTGCTCACTTTCCTGCCGACAACATCCCATGCCGCTTCGACGAACTTCTCCTTCGTCAGTGTCGTGATGCTCGATGGTGTGGGGAAGGCGTCGAGGAACGCGAAGAACCAGTCGCTCCGACTGTTACCCCGGAAACGCTCGATCTCTGGAAAATACAGCGGCAGGTAATGCGTTAGGATGCGATGTTGGATCTCGGTCTTGGCGTTAGCAATGGCTTCGTGTGTCTTCGACAATTCTTGAACGTCGTTGATGCCAGCACGCAAGGGATCATGGTAGACCTGAGTCGAGTGGATCCTCAACATGTGCAGGATCACCTGGGCATCCTTGGGATCGTTTTTGTCCCAACTGTTGTGCAAGGCTTCTCGCGTGCGGGCAAGCGCTAGCGACGACACTAACCGCGTTTCGAAGCCGGCTTCCACCAACCGCCAGGCAATCGGACGATGATAGTTACCCGTTGCCTCAAAGGCGCAGACCACCGGTCGGTCATATGATTGCAAAATCGCGATCAGATGGTCATGTTCTGCACGCGTATTGAGAACAGACAACCGACGGCGGCGTTTATGGCCGGGTGCTTCGATCAACACTTCATTGCGAACCTTGGCGATGTCGATGGCTACCAACACGGCATCGGCAGGTATAGAATTCTGACTGGTCATGGTCGGTCTCTCCGGAATGAGTTGTGAACACTCACATTCTAGAGCTACTTCGACTGGCCATGGCCATCTCAAACGGTGCGCGCTTGCAGCAAAAAAGCTGCGCGCACCGTTTGAGGTGGCTCCAACTCTTCCTTCCGTAGGTGCTA
>NZ_JAYEXN010000080.1:0-1708 GCF_044435015.1 Ochrobactrum sp. S1502_03 | reverse complement strand
GCTTCATTGTTCTGCCTTTCGATCTTGGTTTCGATGCTGGCCCTGCCTGATAGCTTTCCGGCGACATAACTACCGCCAGCGATAAGGGCGGCAGCAGCAAGGGCAGCGAGCGAATATTTCAGCCAGTTGGGAATGAGCACCCAGATCATGCCTCTTTCCTCACCCTCTGGATGAAGAAGTAGAGACCGATACCAACAAGCGCGACCATTGCGACAGCAAGCGCCCACTGCATCGGGCCGGTGCCGTCAGCCATTGCGCCCACGCCGGTAATAAGCCCGCCAAGCGGCCCCCATGCTTCCGGCTTCTTCAACACCTCTTTCAAGGATGTATCGGACTGTACGGCCTTGCCGGTCGGAACCTGCGGCACGGGAGAAGGTACGGGAGCGCTGTCACGAGAGAACGCCAGAGCGCGAGACCGAACCCGCGAGACACGCGAAGTCCAGCCCCCGCCGAACGTCGAGAACGTGCCGAGACCTTTCAGCCACGCCAGACGCGCATCGCAGAGTTCATTGATAATACGATCAGCAGCAATTTTCCGGACAGCAGTGAGCGTCTTTGCGCCGATGACGCCATCCTGATCGACGCCGACAACCTTCTGAAGCATCTTCACTGCACGGGCTGGGCCGGAGTGGATAGCAAAATCCAGCGTGGCATAATCGACACCAGCAGGCAGATCATCACCGGAAATCTTGTTCCAGTAATTCTCTCGGTAGATATCCGTCGCCTTGGATTTGGTCAGCGCCTTCACCTCGGCTTTCGATACCTTCCGGCCCTCCCAGGCTGACAGCGTAGCGAGTGTGATACCCATATTCGTTGCGCCGCCGGGGTCTTTCGGATGATCTACGTATCCGCCCTCTTCCGAGAAGACATGCGGCATCGCTTTGGCAAAGGTTCCCTTGGCCATTGGTGATTTCCTTTCGGCAAAGAAAAAGCCGCCTCAGTGGGCGGCTTGGGCTTGATTTATATGGTAAGGTGTTTCAATGCTCTTGCCAGTTATAAAGTGGACAACTGCATCTTGATATCTCAATTGACCAAATATGGGCTGGTTGGAATTGTGAACACAACAATCACATTTGTTGTTGTAGCAATCCTGTCCGGCGTTAGCTTTGACCCATATATGAGCAATGCAATCGGATTTGCGGCAGGACTGCTAAACAGTTACTTCATGAACAAGGCATTTACGTTTAATGGTACGCCTCACATTTCTGGAGATGCCATTAGATTTATGTTCGCGTTTATTATTGCGTATATGATTAATATTGGCGTTCTGCATTTTCTTTTGAGTCTCTCATCGGAGACTGTTGTTCTCTATCAGCTAATAGCAATGTTCACATATAATATAGCTTTCTTCATCCTTATGAAAACATGGGTGTTTGCACGTGACTAATGATACGTATAGCCTCGATGTGGTAATACCCTGCTTCAATGAAGAAGACACAATTCCACACACGATACCGCGTCTTGCATCTTTCTTAGAGAGGCTATGTGAGAACGTCGAGATTCATATGGATTCTTTCCGTCTCATCCTCGTAGATGATGGCAGCAAAGACACAACGTGGAAAATCATCGAAAATCTTGCGACATCGCATCCCATACTTGGGGTGAAGCTCAGCCGAAACTACGGTCATCAAAATGCTATGCTTGCAGGTCTTACATGCTCCGATGCAAATGCCGTACTCACGATTGATGCAGACTTGCAAGATGATCT
>NZ_JAYEXN010000079.1:0-1767 GCF_044435015.1 Ochrobactrum sp. S1502_03 | reverse complement strand
CCAGACACACGAGATGCTCTTCGATGCCCATTGGCACGGCTTCCGGGTGTTTGGCGGCGTACCTGGTCGCGGCATTTACGACAACATGAAGACGGCGGTTGATCGGGTCGGGCGCGGCAAGGAGCGGCAGGTGAATATCCGCTTCCTGGCGATGACGAACCACTACGTCTTTGCGCCCGAGTTCTGCAATCCCGCCGCCGGTTGGGAGAAGGGACAGGTCGAGAAGAATGTGCAGGATTCTCGTCCGCGGCTGTGGCAACAGATGCCGGAATTTCCGGATCTGGCAACGCTGAACGTGTGGTTGGAACAGCATTGCCAGGACCTGTGGCGGGAGATCCCGCATGGCAATTTGCCCGGTACGATCGCCGATGTCTGGGCTGATGAGCGGGCAGCATTGATGGCATTGCCTACCGCTTTTGATGGCTTCGTCGAGCAGAGCAAGCGCGTCTCGCCGACATGCCTGATCACCTTTGAACGGAACCGTTACAGTGTACCGGCATCTTTTGCGAACCGGCCCGTCAGCCTGCGGGTTTATCCCGAGCGACTGGTCGTTGCAGCTGAAGGCAATATCCTGTGCGAACATGCGCGGATCATAGAACGCAGCCACGACAAGCCACCGAGGACGATTTACGACTGGCGGCATTACCTTGCAGTTATCCAGCGCAAGCCCGGTGCCTTGCGTAATGGTGCGCCCTTCATGGAGTTGCCGCTGGCCTTTCGGCGCTTGCAAGACCAGATGCTTCGCCGCTCCGGCGGCGATCGCGAGATGGTCGATATCCTCGCGCTCGTCCTTCATCACGACGAACAGGTCGTCGTCAGGGCCGTGGAATTGGCTCTGGACCAAGGCGTGGCAACCAAAACCCATGTGCTGAATCTCCTTCACATGCTGATCGACGGCAAGACGACCGATGGACCAAACATCGATACGCCGCCAGAATTGGCCCTGGTGTGCGAGCCTGAGGCGAATGTCGAGCGCTATGATGGGCTGCGCGTCCGTATCGTGGGAGGTCGCCATGCGTCATGATCCCGCAAGTGCTGCCGTTGTCATCATGCTGCGAAGTCTGAAGATGCACGGGATGGCCCAAGCGGTCACGGACCTGATCGAGCAAGGCGCTCCCGCGTTCGACGCGGCCGTGCCAATCCTGTCCCAGTTGCTGAAAGCCGAAATGGCCGAGCGTGAGGTTCGCTCCATCGCTTATCACATGAAAGCCGCGCGCTTTCCCGCCTACAAGGATCTTTCCGGCTTCGACTTCGCAGCCAGCGAGATCAACGAAGCAACCGTGCGACAACTGCACCGATGCGAGTTCATGGACGGGGCACAGAACATCGTACTTGTCGGCGGGCCGGGCACGGGTAAATCACACGTCGCGACCGCCCTTGGCGTCCAGGCGATCGAACATTACCGTCGAAAGGTCCGCTTCTTCTCGACCATTGAGTTGGTCAATGCACTCGAGCAGGAAAAGGCCAGAGGAAAGGCAGGTCAGATCGCTGAGACACTGGTTCGCCAGGATCTGTTGATCCTCGATGAGCTCGGATACCTGCCGTTCAGTGCCTCAGGCGGGGCGCTGCTCTTCCACCTGCTGAGCAAGCTTTATGAGCGCACCAGCGTCGTCATCACCACCAACCTCAGCTTCAGCGAGTGGGCGTCCGTCTTTGGTGATGCCAAAATGACGACGGCGCTACTCGATCGCCTGACCCACCGATGCCATATCCTGGAAACTGGAAACGACAGTTTCCGCTTCAAGGCCAGCGCGGCTGCAACAGAAA
>NZ_JAYEXN010000078.1:0-1811 GCF_044435015.1 Ochrobactrum sp. S1502_03 | reverse complement strand
GATAAGTATCTCTTATCGAAGGTGATATGTACGAAGTACTTGTACGTGCTGTAAAACAATGGTATCAGTGGCGTACGGCCAATTTCGGAGGTCCCGATGCCCCAGACAAGCTACAAGATCAGCGAAGCCCGCAAGAATTTCGCCGAAGTCCTTGATCGCGCCAACCAGGGCGAAGAGATCGTCATCATGCGTGGCAACGAAGTTTACGCCCGCATCGGTCCGGCAGCGGACGGTGGCAAGCGCCCTTTTGGCCTGTTGCGCCATCGTGGCCTGCCCGACAACCTGTTCGATACAGTTGATGCAGAGCAGGCGGCGATCGATGCCGGAGACTGGAATGATGATACCGGCGTCTGGCAAGGCAAATCCAACAATAGCGAAAACACGCAATGAAAATCCTGCTCGACAGCCACGCCGTCTACTGGTGGACAATCGGTAGTGATCGCCTGTCCATAAAGGCACGATCGCTGATCGAGGACAAGGCAAATGCTATCCTCGTCAGTGCGGTCACGTTCTATGAGCTGGACAACAAGATGCGCCTGAACAAGCTTGATCTCAAGCCCCAGGAACTGCGGGCAGCCGTCACGGAAAGCGGCCTGCAAACACTAGCCATCACCGATTTGCATGCCGAACTTGCAGCAAATTTTGATTGGGAACATCGCGATCCGTGGGACCGGATTCTTGCAGCTCAGGCGCGGCTTGAGCACTGCACTTTCATCTCGACGGATCTGGCGTTCGACGCGATTCTGCATGAGCGCGTCTGGTAAGGGCAATGGCGGTGAAGGTATTCGTGGACATTGCCGAGACGGCGGAGCGATTTGACGAACTGATTGACTTCGTTTTGCGCGATGACGAGATTGTCATCTGTCGAACAGGCGATCCTATTGCCGCGATCGTGCCAACTTCGCAGGATGGTCAGGGCACATGGGATGAAGTCTGGGCGCTGGCGCTTAAGGGAAAGCCTGCAAACATGCACCAGACTTCGAACCACGATGAACTATATGACGAGAACAGTCTCCCGAAATGAGCAGTTCGTCGTCAGGTTCGATTGAAAAACGCACCGAGACTTTAGATACGATAGCGGCTGTTCTGCCGATGAACCGCCGCGACATGCTGGCCGAGGTTCTGACGGATGCGGATATCGAGACGCTGCGTCATCTCGTCAATGAAGGCATGGGCGAAAACACCCTGCGCGCGCTGACTTCGGATCTGGCCTATCTCGAAGCCTGGTCGATGGCTGCAACCGGCAGCCCCCTGCCCTTCCCCGCGTCCGAAGCCCTGTTGCTGAAATTCGTTGCCCATCATCTCTGGCGGCCGCAGCAGCGCGAGATCGAACCCGATCACGGCATGCCGGCCGACGTGGAGGAGGAATTGCGTCAACGCGGGTTCCTGCGCGTGTCGGGGCCACACGCACCGGCAACCGTCCGCCGGCGTCTCGCCAACTGGTCAACGCTGACCCGCTGGCGGGGGCTGGAAGGGTCGTTTTCATCACCGTCCGTCAAATCGGCAATCCGGCTCGCGGTGCGTGCCCTGAACCGGCCGCGCAGCCGCAAGAGTGCCAATGCGATTACCGGCGATATTCTGGGCAAGCTTCTGGCGACCTGTTCGGGCGAGGATCTCACCGCCTTGCGGGATCGGGCTATCCTGATGGTAGCCTTTGCCTCGGGCGGGCGCCGCCGGAGTGAAATCGCCGGCTTGCGGGTAGAACAACTCGTCAAACAGGCACCTTTTACCGATGAGGACGGCCCTCCCCTCCCCTCTCTTGGCATCCATCTCGGCCGCACCAAAACCAGTGGCTCCGAGCAAGATGAAAC
>NZ_JAYEXN010000077.1:0-2508 GCF_044435015.1 Ochrobactrum sp. S1502_03 | reverse complement strand
TGAGAGCGGCGGTGCAAAATTAGTCCACGGAAGTGGCGGGATAATCCCGCTTCGGCGGAGTAAAACTCGGCCACCTATTTTCCTTCTGCAACGAGTGCAGGAGGGATCAGGGGATTTTTACCGTGGACTTATATCTGAAGGTGCGTCTGGCTGTTTCGGAAGGCATGACGAAACGACAGGCAGCGAAGCATTTTAACATTTCGCGCGATACGGTCGGCAAGATGATGGCCTATTCGACGCCGCCCGGTTATCAGCGTCGATCACCAATCCGTCGTCCTAAGCTTGATGCGTTTGTTTCGACGATCGACCATTGGCTGGATGAGGATTCGAAGGTTCCGCGCAAGCAACGCCATACGGCCAAACGGGTGTTTGATCGCCTTCGTGCGGAATGCGGTTTCACCGGTGGCTACACGATCATCAAGGACTATATCCGTGAACGGGCTCAGCGTCGGCAGGAGGTATTCGTGCCTCTGTCGCATGAGCCGGGCCATGCGCAGGCAGATTTCGGCGAAGCGATGGTGATGATCGGTGGCGTTGAACAGAAAGCGCATTTCTTCGTCCTTGACCTCCCGCACAGTGACGGCTGTTATGTACGGGCGTATCCGGCGGCAGTGGCGGAGGCCTGGGTCGATGGCCACATTCATGCTTTTGCCTTCTTCGGCGCGGTTCCTCAGTCAATTGTTTACGACAATGATCGCTGCCTTGTCGCGAAGATCCAGGCTGACGGCACCCGCAAACGGGCGACATTGTTCAGCGGTTTCCTGTCCCATTATTTGATCCGGGATCGTTATGCCCGTCCGGGGAAAGGCAATGACAAGGGGAACGTCGAGGGCCTTGTGGGCTACGCGCGACGCAACTTCATGGTTCCGATCCCGCGATTTGCGACATGGGATGACTTCAACGGCTGGCTGGAAGAGCAATGCCGCAAGCGTCAGCAAGACAAGCTGCGCGGTGAGAATGAGACTATCGGTGAGCGACTGCAGCGGGATCTGGCTGCCATGCGTCCATTGCCAACTTCGTCATTTGATGCCTGTGACCAAGCCAGCGGCACGGTAACGGCTCAAGCTCTAGTCCGCTACAAGAGGAATGATTATTCCGTGCCGGTTGCCTACGGCCACAGGCAGGTCTGGATACGGGGTTATGTCAACGAGGTGGTGATCAGCTGCGGCGGTGAGATCATCGCGCGCCATGTGCGCAATTGGGGTCGGGAAGATGTAGTCTTTGATCCGCTGCATTACCTGCCACTGATCGAGAAGAAGATCAATGCGCTGGATCAGGCGGCTCCTCTTCAGGGATGGGCTCTGCCCGAGGAGTTCGCGACGTTGCGTCGGTTGATGGAAGGCCGCATGGCAAAGCATGGGAAACGGGAATATGTGCAGATATTGCGCCTGCTGGAAAGTTTCGATCTCGCCGACGTGCATGCGGCGGTGAAGCAGGCCATGCAGCTTGGAGCAATAGGCTTCGACGCTGTCAAACATCTTGTCCTGTGTCGCGTTGAGCGTCGGCCGCCACGGCTTGACCTGTCGATCTATCCCTACCTGCCCAAAGCAATGGTCGAAAAGACGTCTGCGAAAGCCTACATGCACCTCCTATCGAATGACGCAGGAGAAGCTGCATGAGCACCGAAGCGCCCGATATTTTGCTTGCCCACTATCTCAAGACCCTGAAGCTACCGACCTTCCAGCGCGAGTACCAGAAGCTGGCCAGATTATGCGCCACCGAAGGTGTCGATCATGTCGGATATCTCCGTCGTCTTGCCGAAGGCGAGATGATTGAGCGGGATCGCCGCAAGGTCGAACGCCGCATCAAGGCAGCACGGTTCCCAACGGTCAAAAGTCTCGACAGCTTTGACTTCTCAGCCATCCCAAAGCTCAATAAGATGCAGGTACTGGAACTGGCACGCTGCGAATGGATCGAACGGCGCGAGAATGTCATCGCGCTTGGACCCAGTGGCACGGGCAAAACCCATGTGGCACTTGGCCTTGGTCTGGCCGCATGCCAAAAGGGGTTATCCGTCGGATTCACCACGGCGGCTTCTCTGGTCAGTGAAATGATGGAGGCGCGTGATGAACGGCGTCTTCTCCGCTTCCAGAAGCAGATGGCAGCCTATGGGTTGCTGATCATTGACGAACTGGGCTTCGTGCCATTGTCAAAGACTGGAGCGGAATTGCTGTTCGAGCTGATCTCGCAACGCTATGAACGCGGCGCCACCCTGATCACCAGCAATCTGCCATTTGACGAATGGACGGAAACACTCGGATCCGAGCGGTTGACCGGTGCACTACTGGATCGTATCACCCACCACGTCAACATTCTGGAAATGAATGGCGATAGTTATCGCCTCGCTCAAAGCCGAGCCAAAAAGCACCGCTAAAACACACGCAAAATTACCGATGCCGCAATCGGAAAACTCTGGTCGGGCTACGCCCTTCCGACGTTCCCCGATTGCGGCATAAACTGGCCTGATTTTACACCGCCATTTGGCCTGTTTTTATTCCGCCGTTGACA
>NZ_JAYEXN010000076.1:0-2583 GCF_044435015.1 Ochrobactrum sp. S1502_03 | reverse complement strand
TCCAACTATAGGGTTCCCTACATCAATAATCTATTACGAGCGACAGAATCGAGAATACGGTGAGACGAAATACACAATTCGTAAAATGCTCGGCCTTGCTATCAATGGTATAACATCCTTTTCGGTAACGCCGTTGAGACTGGTTACTGTTTTAGGGCTTGGTGTCAGCGCTGCAGCGTTCGTTGCAGCCTTCTGGGTGGTCTTTGTAAAAGTGTTTTATTTTGGTCACGCTGTACCCGGTTGGGCATCGACTGTAATCCCTATCCTATTTTTAGGTGGCATACAGCTACTATGCCTAGGAATTATCGGGGAGTACATCGGCAAGATATATCTTGAAGTCAAAAGACGCCCCCGTTTTATTATTGATAGAATACACAACGCCAAGTAATATATTATGGAAAAATTTAAATTGTCAAAAAATACTGGGCCTCTTAATGGAACTTTACTCATCTTTTCATTTGCTATTTTAATCTCTACTTACCTTCCATTTCTGAATTTGTCTGTGTACGGCCACGATGAAGTACACTACTATTATAGTTTTTATTTTAAATTTATAGAAGAAGGTCGCTGGATTAATTATTATGCCCACAAGCTGCTCAGATCTATTCCGCTCCCCTTATTTTTGATCGTTTACATTTCCACCTCTATTATATTTCTATATAATATTTTTCGCTTAATGACTTCAATACCGGGCTACGCCGTCCTTGCTTCTACTGCCGTTGTGGTATCTCCACCTTTTGTTCAGCAAAGCCTGTGGCCCGCTACGACTTCGCCTGCCTTGTTATGTTTATTGCTCCTGCAGAAAATGCGCCAAAAGAATTTTAATCACCGTTTAATTTACTGCCTAGGAGGCATAACTTTATTTGGCGCGATGCAGAATTTTTATTTTTTGCTCCCGTTAATATTCCTTGATAGTTTTCAGCCCGCCCGGAACAACGCGTTAAAAGCCGCGATCAATCATATTGTGTGGTGGGTGATTGGAAGCTTTTTGGGCGCCGCTTTTATGCTGAGTATCGTATATCTAAGATCTGGTCAAATCGGGCTTAAAATTGCAGATTGGCGGCAGACGAATCCTATAAGGGATATAGGGTCTTTTATTGACAACGCCACTTTTTCCATTGCTAGCTTATTTCAAAATTTTTTAGATTTAACGTTATATAACGATGGAAAACTTTACATCATAATATTTATGCTCACAATTACGATGCTAAATTTTTACCGATCTAGAAATATATATTGCTTGTACTCAGTTGTATCCGCAGTGTACGCATCTTATTTTGTGTTTAACATTGTTCTAGGGGCGCCTATTTATACCCGCAGTTTGGAAGCCGCAGCTGCTGCAATAGTTATATTGTTATTTTCATTCTTTGATAAGAAAAAGATTGCTTTTATAATATCGGTGTGCGCTATCTCGTCACTCATGTTCAATTTTCATTTAAAAGGAAGAGAGTATCTAACCGCGCATAGAGACGAAACGAGTTTCTTTTATAATAAGATTTATGGACTTATACCATTCCCACCCCGTAATATCCATGCGATTGCCCTCCAAGGGACTATGACACCGGATGCTGCATCTGCTGCTTTCTTTAATAACGCTCCCCGAATGCACGCAATTGCGCTAGCTCTTGGTTCGGACGACTTTTGGGATTGCAGACAAGCTCATCCTTCGTGTTCGAAAATTACAACAAGGGAATTCCTTTCCACTACCAGCTTAGAAAAGGGCGAACTCTCATTATACAAGACGAATCTGGATAAGGTCTTATACTTGGAATTCAGCCAATCTGAATAGATAAAATTCGTTCTTACGCTATCCACATTCGTATGTTAGCTGCCAACGAAGAGTGTCACCGCTCGTCCATGTGTGAGGTGTAGTTGCCCCTACGGCAACTCCACTAGCTGTAGCGAACTGAACGAAGGAAGCCCCTCCCTCCGTATAGACTTGTATATCTCTGTTATAGGCACTGCCTGATACAGCAGCTGATCCCATCCAAAAAAATCCAGCCCGACTTTTAGCTGGTACAGGTAATAATACACGGAAGCCGCCTGACCCATAAGACGAGGTTGAACCGAAGCTTACCACACCATGTATCGTTATTGTGTTTCCATTTCGCTTATACCATGCCGCCGAATAGCCGTTTCCGATTGAAGCGCCGCCGCCTTGTGACGAAAAAGTTGCGACGTAATCAATCCATTCAGGGAATGCTTCAAATTCATATTTTACTGTTGTCCCTGTAAGTGTCACCCCTAAATTTGTTATGGAGTTTGGGCCTACCCTAACCTCAGCGCAGTTATGCACCTCTATAGAAGCATTGAATTCTAAACTGTTTCCTTCAATTACAATTCCTGAACATGTGTCTAGTCTACCTGCGCCCCCGGTTGGAACACCACCACGCCCCCCGAAAAAATCGTTGTATACAATAGAAACACCCTCACAGCTGTCGGTGAGTAGAAAATTGTAAGCGGCGCTGCCCTCAAAATAGCAAGATGTTGGTTTTCACGCGGAACTGAGCCGGTTTTTTCACCGAGAATTGAGCCACCTTCGAGTATGTTTTTCAGATCATGGTTTGGTCAAGGGATTGGGTT
>NZ_JAYEXN010000075.1:0-2619 GCF_044435015.1 Ochrobactrum sp. S1502_03 | reverse complement strand
TGCAACAAAATAGGGCCGCGCTCACCCGCAGTCAGGGAATTCTGGTTATCCGGGATCGGTGCACCAGCACTTGTCGTCATAATCGGACGGTCTGCCATGTTAATCCTCAATTTTTTAATAACTTATATAAAATTTATAGTATAATAATAGGGGTATCTATTATAATAGACGTTCATTAATTAAATATCGATTGTGTCAATATCTGGAACATGAGTTTTTTTTAAATTATTTACTTTATATCATCTCGTAGAGTATGCGGTGGTTTGTGATGCAAGATACTTATGAAAATAAATAGATAGAGGATTTTTAATGATTTAAGTGGCTTGACCGGTCCCGCATGACAGATGTCCGAGGTACGATAATTGGCTTTTTGTATCAGGTTAAAGGGTTGTTTGGGGCGATTTGAATAAGTGCCTAGACAGCTTAGGTCGACAATGAATGCGATTAGAGCGCTGATCTGACTGGATCAGATCGGCGCTCTAATTATTTGTTTTAACGCGCATCTTGCCCGAAAATCGGTTCCAACTTTTTGGGATATACTTTAGAAAGGTTTTTTGACGATGAGTTCGACATTTAAATCCTCCGGTACCCCCAGTCGATAGGCTCTGTCCAGCGCGGGATCATTCATTGCGAGTTCAAGGCTCAGTGCTGCAAGCGACGCTGCCGTTTGGGGGCCTTCGCGAATGATTGAATCAGGCGATGAATGATCTATAATTGTGCCGAAGATTGATAGGGTGCCGTCACGATTGTCAAAAATTTCAATCGTTCTTGATTGTTGTGGGTAATCGATATGTGCTGCGGTGTTAACCTCCCAAAATCCGTGCTGGTTATTTCGGGGGTCGTAATGACTCCAGATACGGTTGCAGTGCGTATGACCGTTCACCCAGAGCACAACATTTGGAAAGCGGGACAGCAGTGCAATGAACTCGGCTCCACCGATACGGGTGTTGTCAGGCTGGCCAGCTGGCGCACGCTTGAGATTATCAATTGTAATCGAATTATGATGAGAGAAGATAACGATGATCGCGTCTTTATTTGCTGAATTAACGATTGATCCGTCAGTCGCATAATATTTTGACGAATTTTCCGTCAATTGGCGTTCCAGCCATTCGGCCTGAGGCGTATCAAGTGAGCCGTCAGGGCCGCCATTCGGATTGGTAGAATCAAGCATTATGCCGATGACGCCATCCGCCATATTGAATGCATAGTAGGCTGTCTGCTGGGCTAGATTGTCAGTTGAAAACCCGTGGCCGACGGGGCCGTAAGCGCCTGCCGCATCGAGATGTTTCTGTATAAATTCTTCCTTTGAAAAAGGGCGGCGATTGATCGACGCTACCGTCTCCATTGTCGGCAGAGTAGACATCAGTTCCTGTATTTGCGCGTTTGTGCCCTGAGTGACTGCGCCAATAAACATTTCAGGCGGCATCGTTTTGGGTAAGGCCGTTATCACCCGGTTCGAGACACTCTGTGCAGATATTAAATCTGTGATATTTCCCGCGCCAAAAACGCCATAGTCAAGCTGGTCATGATTTCCAAAGCCCGAATACCACGGCATTTTGAAACCTTCTGCTTTTACGGGTTGGCTTATGGCCGCTAAAAACCCTTCGACTTCTGGGTAACCAAATGCCCGTTTCCATAAATCGGCTTTATATCCATTGGATGTGGGTTCGGGGTGCCAGTAAACATCGTAAGTTTCTTCGGAAAGGCCATGATTGCTCTGGACGCCGACATATTCCGTTCCGCTGGCGGACATGACGGCCCATTCGCCATTCAGCAGTGACAAGACGGTTTCAAGTTCGTGCATGGCGCGCGTATCGGCACTGTCACCGGTCGATATGGCAAAATCAAACTTTCTCCCGGAAACAGGCCCTTTAGAAAGAGCGTTCAAACGCCTGATCATCGCATCGAGCACATGCACTGTGAGCGTTTCTTGAGGACGCCACGCATTTACCAGCGGCGCACCGTCAATGTTACCATTCGGGCCCGCATACTGTCGCATGAATGCGGTATGCCCCGGCGAAGAGGCATCAATAATATGCAAGTCTGTTATCTGGACAAAGGAAACAAGTGCTTTTCTGCTTTTCTCTCTGCCGTCAAATGCTTCTGACAGGTCTTGTCGCACGATAATAGGCCAGCCGTTATCGACAGCCGTTTTGCGATATGGTTTCCCTTTTTTTAGGTAGTCGCCTGGAACAACAGATTCCTCCAGAGTGGTAACAGCTTCAGCGTAAAAGCGGCTCTGCGCCATGGCATTGTGGGAGGCGCAGCCACACACGGCAAAGGGTGCAGCACAACTCGCTTTTATAAAATTCCGACGCGAAAGAGCAAAATTAGTAAAAGAATATGATTTGATGCTCATAAAAATCTCTCTAGATCATGAAAACTGTCACGATGTTGACCATTTTTTGAATGATTAGGTCTATTTTTTGTTGTATTTTAATTTCAATAACAATCTGTGTATAAAAAATATTTTTTACTTGTTATTATTTAAGTATTATATAATATACATATACGCGTTGTTCTAAGTGCCCGACTCAAAATTCAAGCTTTGCGATACGGCGTGTCATTCGCCTGATGGATGCTATGAACATCCATGCCTCTGCTGAGGCGATAGAGGCT
>NZ_JAYEXN010000074.1:0-2831 GCF_044435015.1 Ochrobactrum sp. S1502_03 | reverse complement strand
CGCCCTTTTATCACGCCGCTTCTGCAAGATTTCTTCGAGAACGGAGCCATGTTGATCCACCGCACGCCAGAGCCAGAATTTCTCTCCAGCGCATTTGACCACCACTTCGTCCAAATACCAAATATCGCCGGGGCGCGCCTGACGCCGCCGCAAGTTGCGTGTGATCTGGGGGCCGAACTTGGCGATCCAACGACGAACTGTCTCGTATGATACGTCGATTCCACGCTCAAGCAGCATTTCCTCAACTTCACGCAGACTAAGATTGAACCGCAGATAAAGCCACACCGCATGAGCAATAATCTGTGGCGGAAAACGGTGACGCTTGAAGATGATATCTGATGTCTGCATCGCCAAAATTTACGCCCAAACCGTCAGGCAGGCAACTGTAGCCCAGTTAACGTGACAACACCGGAACAAAAATTGATTGGTGTTTTCAAAGATTTCGGTCGCTTTTTGTTCCATTATTCCTATCTCAGTTGTTAGCATTCTATATTTGGTGGGCCGATGATCACATGTCGGCTGAATGCTCCGGTGCGCTATGGACCAATTGCGTTTCTGGTGTGTGAACCAATGCCAGATAGCGCTCAAACTGGACCAGTACGTCCGAGATCAATTGCTCCTTCGTCATGCCCATGACATCATAGCCCCGACCCCCACTCGAAAAATAAGTTCTGGCTTCAAATCGGAATTCCGGCTTTCCCACGGCCATAGTCGAGAAAGCCGGGATCTGGTGTGAGGCTGGCATTATTCCGTAAATGAAGTCACGAACACCCTCTGCGGTGGAGCGCAGCGCTATCGAACCGTTGTCTTCCGACACCACGACCGTGTCGCGTCCACGATTGTTGAGTTCTGACGCGACTTCGGAAAGTGCCTTCATCGCCGGACCTTCGATAAACGTTAGCACTTCACGTTCGGAAGGCGCATGCAGCATTAACCCCAATCTGCGCTGCCAGGTCAGACCTGCTGCTGGTTGTGCCGTTGGCGCATTTGGAATTCCCGCATGTGCTACTTGCTGGGCAAGATCGGCTCGCATGCCTTTGAAAAGCGACCATACAAGAACAAGAATGACGATCGAAAATGGAAGTGCACTTGCGATGGTCACCGATTGAAGGGCTCCTAATCCGCCTGCAACAAGCAGGCTGGCAGCCACGATACCTTCAAGAGCGCACCAGAAAACCCGTTGAGATGTCGTCGTTTCTGTCTCACCACCCGCAGCGATAGAATCCACAACCAATGATCCAGAGTCTGAAGATGTAATGAAGAAAATCGCCACCAGGAGCACGGCAAGCGTTGAGGTCAATGTGGTCCAGGGAAGGTACTCAAAGAAATGGAACAGACCAACTGACACGTCAGCAGCTATCTCGGCCCCCAACTTTCCGTTGGCGATAGTTGTGTCAATCAAGATCGCAGAGTTTCCAAAAACCGTCATCCAAAAGAAAGTGAAACCGGCTGGAATAAACAAAACGGCTGTAACAAATTCACGTACGGTGCGACCTCTCGAAATACGAGCGATGAACATGCCGACAAAAGGTGACCAGGAAATCCACCAAGCCCAATAGAAAAGTGTCCAGTCATCAATCCATGGTGTGGGCTGGTAGGCATATATATTGAACGTTCTCAGTACTAAGGAATCCAGATAAAGACCGATATTCTGAACAAAATCGCGAAAGAGCTGTGCTGTTGGTCCCACAACGAGGACAAACAGCATAAGCAAAATTGCGATCAGAAGGTTCACTTCTGATAAAATGCGAACGCCTTTATCAAGTCCTGTAACAACAGATATGGTAGCAAGGCCGGTAATGACCAATATTAGCGGAAGCTGTACCTCTAAACCGATGGGAACGCCCGTCAGATAATTCAGCCCGGCATTAATTTGTGAGACGCCAAGTCCAAGAGAGGTTGCAATGCCGAACATTGTTCCGACAATGGCAAAAACATCAACAGCGTGACCAACAGGGCCGTTAATCCGTTCCTTCAACAGAGGATAAAGGCCTGATCGGATCGTAAGAGGAAGATTGTAGCGATAGCCAAAATACGCAAGTGACAGACCCACAACCGCATAGATCGCCCACGCGTGAATACCCCAATGAAAAAACGTCACAGCCATTGCTTGTCGTGTCGCTTCAATCGAGCGTGGTTCAGCTGTTGGCGGGGCCATGAAATGGGACATCGGCTCGCCAACAGCATAATACATCAATCCGATGCCCATGCCGGCAGCAAAAAGCATCGCGATCCACGACATAAAGCTAAAGTCTGGGGTAGAGTCATCGGGGCCTAGTTTAAGGCGTCCGTACCTGCCCAGACTGAGCAGCAAAACGCTGGCCAGAAAAATTCCTACGACCAAGAGGTAGAACCAACCAAAATTCGAAAGAATATTTGTTTGCAAAGCAGCAAAAATTGCAGCGGCTTGATCTGGAACGATTACACCGACTGCCAAAAATAATCCTATGATAATTATCGAACCAAAAAAAACAGGCGGATTGATAATAAATTTGGCTGGCATTGTCTCTCGCAGAACTGGGACACAGAAGGGGTAAATTTGAACCTAGGACCGGTCACAACTTTGTCAATATTATTAGGCCGTGTGGACGAATTGACTCAGGTATAAGTTTTCCGGTTCCAGATTTTCTTTCAACATGATTCACACATTGCCGACGTAATTTGGAGGTCGGCAATGTGCACGAAGATTACAGAGAGTGACTGTCCGTCGTCGAATGATTTGAGACTATTTTTGCTTTTGAAGATTGGAGTTTCCGGCTCGGTTTGGGATTTGATTTAAGCGGCTTTGGTTTGGTGGTTCAAGCGGCGTTTTTTGATCGTGTCTCTTTTGA
>NZ_JAYEXN010000073.1:0-3002 GCF_044435015.1 Ochrobactrum sp. S1502_03 | reverse complement strand
GTTTCAGTCCAGGCCATGTGATCCTCCGTAGTCTTGGTAAACCACAGAGAATCATAAACTCCTGAAATCGCTCAACTTAATTTTCGGTTCGGCTCTCAGATAATTTTTTCTCTAACTGGTTTATGATCTGATCTTTCTCATCAATTTTCTGTCTTTGAGAGGAATAAACCTCCTCGTGAGAATGGATAAGGTCTCGGCGTTCTGCTTCCGCATCTGAAATCAGCTGTGTGATTTCAGATGCCTGATGCTTTGCTACTTGAAAAAGGGTTATCAACTGACCGCTTAGCAAACCCTCTCTATGTATAAGATTAGAAGTGCCTAGCCCGATTTGGCGTTTATTTCCTTCAGCTAATCGGCGAGATGTTCGCTCGATGATCTGAGTGAGATAATTACGGAGCAGATATCGCTGGGAATATATCTGTTTCAGAGCACGAATAGCTGAAGTCGCTGATGGGTAACCGTCAACTAGTTCGCTCGCTATCGCATCCGGTGACAGTTTGCGATGACAGCACCGGCCTGAAAAGTTGAATTTCTCGGCCTCTACAACATTGGACTCGGTTAACCACCCGGGTCCGCCAAAACGATCATAGACATAAATGGGGGTTTCACAAAGCAAAGAATACTGGACCGTCTTACCAATTGATATAACTGCATCGTAAGAAGATATTATCTCAGGCGTGATCTTCCTTTGATTTGATGGAAGGCCGATGTGATCGACGGCGATTTCTCGACTTCTTAAAACGTCTGCCGCGCAGGCGACTTCTTCTGGCATATGATTGGAAACAATCAGAGTGCGTTTCAAGACGGGCCTGGCTTCTCGAACTAAATTAAAGTTATCGGGGGCCGCGTTGTAAAACACCGAAACCTTTTCAGCGGGCACGCCCAGTTCGACTAATCGGTCGGCGGTTTCCTGGCTATTAGCAACAACCATATCCGCGACATCAGCGACGGCTCCGGGGATCTCCAAGGGTTCGTATGGCGACAAGCTCGCATTCACGACGAACACGCTTTCAATGCTGCTAATGCCATGTTTTGCAAGGAGGTATGGTAGCAGGTGGTGCTGAGACCATATAATGTCAAAATTTTCCGGACTTGGGCAATTTTCAAGTGAGCCATAGTGGATCCCCAGTTCCTCCATATAGCTGCGTACTGGGTCGTCAATATACGCCGTAAATATGCTTACATCACAGCCAATACTGGAGAAAACTTCGGCCACTTCCAAGCTTACGACTTCGGACCCACCAAAGATGGCAAGGTGATTGGTTAACACAAGTATCTTCATTACTAATCCAAGATAACTCTTTTAGCCATCAGCATAAACCAAATTTTTTAACTTTAACAGCCAATGATCCTAACGTTTATTCTTTCGTTCACGGCGAGCCCATCCTTTTTGGCGGTGGCCCGACCGTAAAAGCAAGCCGTAAAGCGGTGCGGGAGCCAGAAATGGTTTGGTTTGTCTGAACAGTTTTGAGTGTATTGCTAAATGGATTTCCGCCTCGCTTATCCTTCCGGTAAACCCCGTTTAAAAACGGGCGGGATTATCACGTCAAGTGGTGCATAATTGCGGAGGTTTAATTCTACAGACGATTGTCAAATAGAGCCGCTGAATACACCCAATCCGGTACTGATCTGCTGACAGCTTCATAGCTATCTCCATTATATGCTCTGCATGAAGCTTCCGTATATCGACCGGCGGGGAGTTCTATTCCATAATAAATTCGGCTCAGCGATGATGACATGCAGTAAAATGGTTTTCCATTAAGTTCCGATTTTGCCGATGTCGCACGGTCTCTGTTTGAGTCGAATAGTAAGACGGGAACATCTCCGAGCAGATGCTTGCCTTCATTTAGAAAATGGACCATGATGGGCAATCCAGGTTTGTGGTCTCCGTAGATCAGAATAACTGAATTTTTGTCTATAAGCCTAACATCATCGATGAATTTACTAATATCAAGGACACTTTTGGAAAGCTTTTCTCGATAATACTCAACGCCACCATCGCCATTCCTGACGCGATATGGTCCGTGTGTATACATGGTTGCTAGATGCATAAAGAGTTTACTTTTTCCTTGATTTTCCTTTATTACTGAGAGGGCCTTACCGAACAAAACTGTATCTGACGGGTAGTCATCGTCAACCGCAGTGTAATCAATGTCTTCGATGCCAATAAAGCGATCAAACCCGAGTTTCGGTTCCACGGTCGATCTAAACCAAAAACCTCCGAGATAGTTATGAATGGATTCAGTTCGGAAGCCGTTAGACTGCAAGTGAGCTGGTAGAGTAGACGTTTTAGTTGCAAAATAGTCACGATATTCCTGATAGATTATACCAGAGAGAGACGGGTGATGTGTTGGTAATGCAGTTAAAAATTCGAAGGTTGCATTCGGTGTGCCTCCACCATACACAGGCGAGACACCCCTAAGTACTGCATCGGCCTTATTGGATAGGGGGGTGAAAGCTTCTTTGAATGTATTTTCGTCGTGCCAGCAAGACTCGCATAGTATCATTATAAATGTCGTAGGTGAGGTTTCCAGAGGAGTTGCGTTGTCTATCAGCTTCTGAAAATCGGCTCTTTGATTTGATGTTATCGCCACCGGAGCGGGGCGTTTACCTGTTTGAATGAGATGAACTGCCAATCCATTAATCTTTTGATTCTGGGGGAAGTCCCAATTGTAATAAACAAGGCCCTGATCCTCGGCTGAGCGGGCGACGGATTGCACTATCTGATGAAAATTTAAGGTGAACAAGAAGAGTGTGGCAACAAGGAAAATATAGTTTTTTATTCTTTTTCTTATTTTTGAAAAATTAAATTTATAAAATAAAATTATTGAAATAGCCAAAAGTATAAAAAATATTTTTTCATGTGTTATATATTTGGTCAATATGGATATATGATTGAGGTGGCTAGCGCTCGTGGACAAAGGGTATCCATAGTTTGACTGCAGCGATTGCGACGAAACCGAGGTAGGATTCCTTGGTCTTGTCATAGCGCGTCGCAACGC
>NZ_JAYEXN010000072.1:0-4117 GCF_044435015.1 Ochrobactrum sp. S1502_03 | reverse complement strand
CATCCGCACGCCCGGATTCCGTCCGTGTGAAAGAGTTAAGCCTGTAACCAAACATCAAAGACCCGAATCTGTCTATTATCGGCTTCATGCACCAACGCCCTTTACTGAACAGGAACTCGACCGTATCGCCATTGCTGTCGATGGCGCGATACAGATAAAGCCACTCGCCTTTGACCCTTATGTAGGTCTCATCAAGGTCCATTTTCGTGTGGCCTGACGCTTTCTCTGATTGAACCGCTCCAGCAGCATGGGGCTGAAATGCAAAACCCAGCGATGCACCGTCGAATGATCCACGGCAATGCCGCGCTCGGCCATCATTTCCTTCAGATTGCGAAGGCTCAAATTGTAAGCCAGATACCATCGAACACAAAGGAGGATGACGGATTTGTCGAAGTGGCGACCTTTGAACATCGATTATACTCTGCTGACGTAAAGCCGAAAGGTTACTCAGCCGTCCTTGACGAAACGTTTGCAACAGATCCATAGGAAGACTTCAGACTTTAGCAGATCACAGGAATCGAAATTGCAAATTTACTCGCTAACGATTGCTCTAAGAATTTCGACTAACTGCCGGGTTTGCTCAGGTCCGTTTTCTATATGGTGAATAACAATTTCCATCGGGTCGACAGTCGGTAAACCCGCACTTGCAGGTACAATTTTATGTGCGGGTTGCGCCACGCGCGTGGGGAGTAGGCTGACGCCCAGCCCTTCCGTGACCGCACTTTGAACGCTTGCGAGACTGGAACTCGTGAAAACAACACGCCATGCCCTGCCGATACTGTCGAGCGATTTCATCATGTCACTGCGATAAAGCCCGTTGGGCGGGAAAGCGACCAGCGGCAGAGGATCGGTTTCTGACACCGGATAATTCGCACTTTCCAGCCATGACAGCGGTTCTGGCCAGTGCATGGCGCCAACCGTTTCTCCGCATTTCTGTTTGATCATCACAAGATCGAACTCGCCGATTTCAAATCCTTTCTGCAACTCGCGGCTTAGACCGCTTGTTACCTCAAGCTTCATATTAGGATGAACGCGCAGAAAGGCTGCAAGCGCTGGCGTGACTAACTTGGCCGCAAAATCTTCTGCTAGACCAAGCCGAAATATCGCAGTCATGGCATTGCCTGTCATGGCTGCGACCGCTTCATCGTGGAGACGCAGCATACGCCGTGCATAACCGAGGAGCTTTTCGCCTGCATCGGTTGGCCGTACATCATTTCTCGCACGCTCCAGTAGAGATTGCCCAGCGGCTTCTTCTAAGCGCAAAATTTTCTGGCTTATAGTTGATTGGGTCGAATGCAATTGTTGGGCCGCAGCAGTGAAACTGCGACTGTCTATAACAGCAACAAAGGCACGCAACAGATCGAGACTAAACACATTATTCACTTATTGAATGAAGGCCAGTTGAACATTTAATTTTCAAATATGCCTTATCATGACTATTTTAACAATAAGTAAGGAGCACAGCCAATGTCTAAAACACTCTTCAGTTTGAGCACCATAGCATTAATTGCAGGGACGATAATCATGCCCCAACCAACATTGTCTGAAAATAACGCCATAGCGCAAGTACAAGCGACTCTTATTGAAGCCGCATCCTCCGGCAATCTCTCTGCTGTCAATCAGGCGATCAAGGCAGGCGCTGATCTCGAAACTCGTGGCAAAAGGGGCGAAACCGCTCTTCTTGCAGCCACCCATGCCAATCATGTCGATGTTGCGCGTACACTTATTGAGGCTGGCGCCGATGTGAATTCTAAGGATTCTATCAACGATAGTCCTTATCTATATGCGGGCGCGCGAGGCCATCTCGAAATCCTCAAGCTCACCCTTTCCCATGGTGCCGATCTCAAAAGCACCAATCGCTATGGCGGCACCGCAATAATACCCGCTTCTGAACGTGGACATGTTGAAACCGTTAGAACATTGATTGAAGCGGGCACGGATGTCGATCACGTCAACAATCTTGGCTGGACCGCTTTGCTGGAAGCAATCATTCTCGGTGATGGCGGGCAGCGCCATATCGATATTGTGAAATTGCTCATTGATGGTGGCGCAGATGTTAATTTAGCCGATAAAGACGGCGTTACGCCGTTACAACATGCCCGTCAGCGCGGCTTTGCGCCGATGGTTGCAATGTTAGAGAAGGCGGGCGGCAAGTGAGTAAGGATCAGGATTTTTTGCAAAAAGCGATTGCCCTTGCTTATGACAATGTCGAACTGGGCGGTCGTCCGTTCGGCGCTGTCGTCGTAAAAGACAACAAGATCATCGCAATCGGTGTCAATCGCATGCAAGCCGATTGCGATCCGACAGCACATGCGGAGCTTCTGGCATTGCGTGCCGCAGGCAAGGTTTTGCAGTCACCCCGACTGGATGATTGCAGCGTATATGCAAGCGGACAGCCCTGCCCCATGTGTTTTGCTGCCATGCGAATGTCTGGTATTAATAAAATCATGTTTGCCTATTCCAACGAACAAGCTGAACCGTTTGGCCTTTCAACAGCGCAAATTGCGAATGAACTGATGAAACCGGTCGGAAAACAAACCGGCATTCATTTTGAACATTGTTCACCAGACGACCCAGAGAGAAATTCAGCGCTATATCGGTGCTGGCAGGAAAAGCAGAAATAGAAAACTGGCGTCATCATGCACACCAAGCAAACCAGTGTCGGCTCTCAGGTCAACCCCATTGCATTTATTGTTCTCATTGTCCTGATTGGCCTTAATCTTAGGCCATTTTTGACAGCGCCCGGACCCGTTCTTACCGATATCGTTTCAGATACCGGCATGGGTTTTGGTGCGCTGTCTTTGCTAACATTTCTGCCAATGCTGCTCATGGGCCTTGGCGCGTTTATCGCACCACGCATTCAGGCAGCCTTCGGCACACGTCGCAGCATGTTAGCAGCGCTTGGCATTCTTTCGGCAGGTTCTGCTCTGCGTGGTTTTGTCCCGGATGGATTTTCTCTGGTGCTTACAGCTGCGATGTGCGGCGCGAGTGTTGCAATGATACAGGCACTAATGCCCGGCTTGATCAAAGCAAACTTCCCGGCAAGTATTGCAACGATTACAGGCCTTTACTCGGCGATGATTATGGGTGGCGGTGCACTCGGCGCTCGCCTCACACCTTGGCTTGCAGGTTCTGACCATAACTGGCGTTTTGCGCTTGCAGCCCTGGCAATTCCAGCGCTACTGGCACTTTTCACAGCAACTCCCATTCTTCGGGAAACAGTATCTCCCAGTTTAAATTCTGGCATAGACATAACTGGGAAGCTTTTGTATCGTCCGCGCACCTGGGTGCTTATGATCGCTTTCGGCCTCGTGAATGCAGGCTATTCTTCCATGGTTGCGTGGCTGGCACCTTACTATCAATCATTGGGCATGACGGCTGCCGCAACGGGAAACCTGATCGCGATCATGGCGATCGCGCAGGCACTTTCAGCCTTTGGCCTTCCTTTGCTCGCACGCAAGAGTGTGGATCGTCGACCATGGCTTGTGCTTACATTGGTGATGCAGGCAATCGGCTTTGCAGGACTTGCCTTTATACCGCAGCTTTCACCCTTCTTCTGGTCCGCCATTTGTGGTGCAGGTCTTGGTGGCAGTTTCGCACTAGCCTTGATCACGTCACTTGATCACCTGACAAAACCGAAGGAAGCAGGTGCACTCGCTGCCATGATGCAGGGGGGAGGTTTTCTTATCGCAGCGCTCGGACCCGTTGTAACCGCGTTTCTGCATAGTCTGACCAGCACGTTCGCATCGGGCTGGATCCTGCATCTAGTTCTGGTTGCAAGCATCTGCCCACTATATATAAGCTTCAATCCTCGCCACTATGCGCGTGTAATGAACCTCTCAGGTCAATTGGAGAAGCGACTACAACCTTAATCCCCCACATACGAGAGGCACTTCTCTGGAGTGCCCCCGTTTCACCGGACAGATCGGCTAGTTTGATTTAGCCCTGATGAACTGCCGAGGGGAAGCCATCTTGAGCGCGGAATGAGGGGCACTGTTACGTTAACCTGAGCAAGTCGGCAATTTTGTCTATGACGCTGAAATTATGCAGCTTTCAGGCATGCGATTTCACGCCACATGTTTGTGGCGGTCTGACGCAGCTCGCGATGGTCTGCTGA
>NZ_JAYEXN010000071.1:0-4583 GCF_044435015.1 Ochrobactrum sp. S1502_03 | reverse complement strand
TCACAAACATAAATACCCCCGACACTCCCCAGCTCCCCAACATTAGATAAACGACACTAAAAAAAGCAATCACTGAAATTAGTTAGTGCCTTAAAATCAGCCGACCAAAACTCGATACTAACAGACGTTCTTGACTATTCGTCAAAACGACGCCCCATGGATCAAAAGACAGCAGCGCAGCGTTGTTCTCCTCCAGCAACAGGAGGTGAAAATGAACGTAGCCAATCTGCAGATCGAAGGGCTTTGCATGGCAATTGCTGCCATCAATCATGCCTTGGTTGAAAAAGGCGTTCTCACGCAAATTGAGCTAAACGGAGCACTTAAGAAGGCTGAAGCCATAGCGCGAAGCGACGAACGTTTAGTCGAGGGTCTCAATCCTTCAAGCCGTGATGCTGTCTGCTTTCCTATCCGAATTCTCGAGGTCGCAAATAAGGAAACAACGCCGCGATCCAGTACGTTTTCCGATCTGGCACGATTGGTCGGCGAAACCAAAAGGCCTTACAATGATATGTACTGAGCCAGTTTTCTCGTGAACATTTAGAGAATTTAGACCCCATACAGAGACAGTAATCGGTTTTGTCGAGATGCACGGCTTTAGCAACCTCGGAGTTGTCCGCGGACAACTCCGATCGCTCCATAGTTAATCGTTTGTAAAATGTTTACGAATCGGGCTTACTGTGAACTTCGCAGTTATTGATGAATTCAAATCAATTGCGAAGTTGAAGGGCCTCAAATGTTAACAAGTCATAACCTGATGGATCAACAGGAACATCTTCCGACACTGTTGTCAGCGGATTCGCAAGAATTGTCGCGACAACTCCAACTTCATCAGCAAAAAATTTTCCCGCCAACATCGCAAAAAACCATTCGCCAATTTTCCCCGTCTGAGGCAGCAGCTTACATTGGCATCGGTGAAGGCTACCTCAGACAGGTAGCATCGGAAGGTCATGGCCCCGAACCAATGGCAAATGGTCGACGTATGTACACGCCGGACGATATGGATCGTATTCGCTATTCCTTAGACGAGAAGAATGGCGCACCCAAGTATGTCCCAACACGTAGAGCTAATGAAAAGCTCCAAGTGTTGGCTGTTATGAATTTTAAGGGTGGATCAGCGAAGACCACGACATCAGCGCATCTTGCGCAGTTTCTCGCATTACGTGGATATCGTGTTTTAGCGATAGATCTCGATCCTCAAGCATCTCTTTCAGCACTTTTCGGACACCAACCTGAATTGGATGTTGGTGAAAGTGAAACTCTTTACGGAGCTATTCGATACGAAGATCCGCGCAACATTACAGAGATCGTTCGCGCGACTTATACGCCTAATCTCCATGTCATTCCAGGAAACCTGGAATTGATGGAATTCGAACACGAGACGCCAAAGGCGATCACAACGGGGCGTGCGGAAAGCATGTTCTTTGCTCGAATAGGGGAGGTTATCTCCGATATTGAAAGTATTTACGATGTCGTCGTGATCGATTGCCCCCCACAGTTAGGCTTTCTAACAATGTCAGCCCTATGCGCTGCAACAGGGGTATTGATCACCGTGCACCCTCAGATGCTCGACGTCATGTCTATGAGCCAGTTTCTCGCAATGACGAGTGAACTTATGGCGGTCGTGGAAAGAGCCGGTGGCAGAACAAGTTATGACTGGATGCGTTATCTCGTGACCCGTTACGAACCTAACGATGGTCCGCAAAGTCAGATGACGGGTTTTATGAGAGCTATATTTGGTAATCGGATGCTCCAAAACGCCATGCTGAAATCTACTGCAATTTCTGATGCCGGAGTGACTAAGCAGACCCTTTACGAGGTGGAACGGTCACAATTCACTCGAGGCACCTATGATCGTGCGATGGATTCACTGAATGCCGTCAACGGAGAAATCGAAATGCTTTTGAGGGCTACCTGGGGAAGGAAGTAACAAATGGCACGTAAGAATCTTATCGGCGTATCATTGGATACTGACCCAACGTCTCCGCAGGCGATCGATTCTGATATCACAAGGTCGAGGCCTTTATCCGGCTTTGTGCCTACTGCGCGAAGCGCTCCAGTGGGCGGAATTACAAAGTCTTTGACCAACATCACTCAAAAGGTCGAACGCGTCGACGAACTCGAAAAACGGCTTTCAGAAGGACAAGTGATCGTCGAGTTAGATCCGAGCTTGGTTGACGGATCTTTCGTATCGGACCGTCTTGAAATTGATTCAACCCAACTTTCTGAACTCGTAGCGCAAATTCGTGAAAGCGGTCAGCTCGTACCCATTCTTGTCCGGCCAAACCCGGCAAACCAAGAGCGATATCAAGTAGCCTTTGGTCACCGACGTTTAGCAGCGGCTAAAATTATTGGGATTAAGGTTCGAGCGATCGTACGCGATCTCACAGATGAACAGTTGGTCATCAATCAGGGTCAGGAAAATAATGCTCGTACTAATCTATCTTTTATCGAACGAGCTTTGTTCGCTGAACGCCTAGAGATTAAAGGGTTTGCGCGAGATGTCATAATGTCGGCACTTGCTGTTGACAAAGCCGCAGTTTCGAAAATGCTGTCAGTCGTTAAGCTGATTTCGTCCGAAGTTATCGAGTTGATTGGTGCTGCTCCTGAAATCGGTAGACGCCGTTGGATGGAGTTCGGCGATCTAATTTCCATAGGCGATACCCAGGGGCTTATTCTAGTGTTGTCCGCGGACAACATGAGATCGCTCGATAGTAACCAACGTTTCCAAAAGGCCTTCGAGTACCTCGCCACAGCTAAATCATCGAGCCCCACGAATGTGAATGCTCGCGCCCAGGTTAACAATTGGGTGTCAAAAGACGGCTCTTTAAATCTATCAATGAACCTTCGGGCTAAAAAGGTTGCGATTGAACTAACAAACAGAAATGCAAATGATTTTGCAGATTGGCTAACAGGTAGAATGGATACACTTTACGACGAGTTTAGCCAATCAGTTGCCGGTAAGAATGGAGATTAACGACCAAAAGAAAAAGGCCCCCAAAACGTCACCGCGTGGAAGCCTCTCTCAATCTGTAGCAAGTCTGAGAATCGCATTTCCATGAATCAGTGTCAAGAGTCATAAGCGTCTTTTTGGCGGGCGGATTTCTTTTGCCTTTTGAAAGGTGAGAGGGAATGCAAATTCTGAAGACTGACACGTCCGCATTCCGCGGGCGAATGAAGATGTTTGCCCAAAATTCTGATCGGCAAGAGAAGCCGAAGCAGGGGAGGGGTGTAAACAAATGGGCGCTCTACAAACAACTCTGCGTCGCTAGGGCTGAATTCGATCTGAACGATCGTTGCCTTGCCGTGCTGAGCTCGCTTCTGTCATTTCTGCCTGATGATGAATTTGATGAGAAAAGCGGCCTAGTCGTTTTCCCATCCAACCGACAGCTTTCGCTGCGTGCCCATGGCATGCCGGAGTCTACACTGCGCCGACATCTGGCCTCCCTGATTGAAGCCAGGATCATTGCGCGCAAAGATAGCCCGACGCGTAAACGCTATGCCCATAAAGATAGAGAAGGCGGCGTCGAGCTTGCTTTCGGCTTTTCCTTTGCACCGTTGCTCGAGCGCGCTTCTAAAATTGCTGCTATCGCGGATAAAATTCTCGCCGATCAGAAAGCATTGAAGCGTCTTCGCGACGAAGTGTCGGTCATGCGCAGAGACATTGCGTCAGCCTTTGCGGATAGGGCCGAAGAAACGGGTGAGCTTGGTGGGTGTCTCGAAGCATTGTTCGTTCGCTTCCGCGCCATTGTCGACGCTATCCCTCGCCGCGCATCTCTTGATGAACTGTCCGCGATCAGGGCCAATTTTGAAGCCATTCGTGGTGAATTGGCTATCACTTTGAAAACAATAGAAATTGTTCCAGAAATGAGCGGCAGCGTCGCTCAATCTGAGCGGCAACATAATGAATCCCTACCAGAATCCCTTTTTGAATCTCAAAATGGCAAAAAGATTGTTTTGAACGCACCTTCTGCGGAGACACCAGTTTCTGTGAAGACGGAAGAAAAAACTTCTGGTGAGTTAACGCCATCCATTTCTCTCGACCAAGTACTTCGATCCTGTCCGGATATCCGGGAGTATGGTGCGAACGGAATTGCCACATGGCGTGAGCTTCACGATGCCTCGCGTATCGTCTCAGGCTTTCTCGGCATCAGTCAATCAGCCTATCAGGAAGCGATCCGGTTCATGGGACCAGAAACCGCTTCAACCGCTATTGCCTGGATCCTGCAGAAACTATCGGCCATCAACTCACCTGGCGGATATCTCCGATCTCTGACACAGAAGGCGAGGGGAGGGACCTTTTCAATCTGTCAGCTCCTATTTTCAGGAATGAGGGCAAACGGGGGTCTCGTTTCAATATGAAACTGCTTTTACCCGTTTCCTAAAGACACAGCCATGAGTTGGAAACATCTATCGCGAATGGCCACCAAAAGAAGAAGGCCATCTCACTTTAATCGAATGGGGTTCCCAGAAATGCGCGCATGGAGTAACGCTGATTAAAAGAGTTCGGAATATGAGTCTAGGCCGCTTGCACGTAGGCCATCTCCGTCAGTTTGCAGCGATGGATGTGCTGAAAATTCTGCGTG
>NZ_JAYEXN010000070.1:0-5418 GCF_044435015.1 Ochrobactrum sp. S1502_03 | reverse complement strand
TGCACTCGTTGCAGAAGGAAAATAGGTGGCCGAGTTTTACTCCGCCGAAGCGGGATTATCCCGCCACTTCCGTGGACTAATTTTGCACCGCCGCTCTCAAGTTTCTTTGACAATGGCATGCGCGTTTTCCGCACCAATGGCCCAGTAGGTCGCGCGTTAACGGCAGGTGAAATCTCAGTTGCGATGATCACTTCACAGGTTGCTTACACATTGAAAGCGTCAAGTGAATCTCCGGTTGAAATAGTCTGGCCGCAGGAAGGTGCATCTGGGGTTATCCGAGGCGTAGGCATTCAGGCAAAGACCCAGCGACCTGAAGCGGCACAGGACTTTGTTGAATGGCTGTTAAAACCTGAAACTCAAGGCTATCTGCAACAGGCAGCTGGTTCCGATGGACTTTTCGAGCCAACCGTAAAAAACGCACCTCGCCGTGCAGATGGTCCTGCAGAAGGACTGATTTATCGCGTTGCACCTGATGACTATGCCGTCGAGCATGAAGCCGAAATCAAGACATGGTTTGCTGACCGCGCTGTGAATTGATCAAGCGCAAACGGGACAAATCCTGCCGTTAATTGAGAGAACCACATGACCGACGTTTTTGTCTCACGACGGAATGGCGAGCGGGCATTTGTCCGCTTGCGTCTGACCCCGGAAGTTAGAGCTGAAGATGTGCTTGGCATGCTTGTCGTGCTGTCGTTGTTCATTTTGGTGCTGGCGCCGCTTGGCACTGTGCTCATTCAGGCATTTTTGCCTGGCTTATTTCATTCACAACCAACAAATTTCAGCCTGAGTGGCTTGACGGAAGTATTTAGTCGGCCGCTGTGGCGGACGGCTCTTCAGAATTCGCTGTTTCTGGCTGGCGCTTCGGCCTTATTTGGCTGCCTGTTCGGAACTCTGCTTGCAATTTTACGCCAGTCACCAGCACTCCGATTTGGATGGGTGCTCGATATCGCAGCCTGGGCTGTGATCATCCTGCCCTCTTTCATTCTGGCGCAGGGATGGAGTTTGTTCGGCAGTCGTGGTGGAATTGCCGTTTCTTGGTTGGGGTTGGACTTCATACCAACTGCACTGTTCAGTCCCTGGGGGCTGGTTTTCATCATGAGTGTTAAGGCAAGCCCCTACGCGTATCTGACGGTGCTTGCATCCTTGCAATGGAAAATGGATGATTTTACGCATGCCGCACGTCTTTGCGGTGCCTCTCCGTTTCGCGTGCTTACAACAATCAGCATCCCGATGTTACTGCCAGCAGTTTTATCAGGGGCAGTGCTGATATTTATCGACGTTCTGGGCGATTTCGGGCTGCCTGCAGCCCTCGCGACCACATATCGATTTCCAACGCTCACCTACGCTATTTATGTAGCAATCAATCAATCGCCGATCCGCTTTGATCTTGCAGGCATTCTGGCTTTCTACGTCACAGCGATTATGCTTATAGCAGTTCTTGCTTACCTGCTTTTGGTGCGCCGTCGGCGTTATGACTTCCTGGGTGGCAAGGCACAGATCTTCCAGCAAAACAAAACTGCACCAAGTCTGTTTTTAAACGGAGCCGCGTTGGCGGCGATATTTCTACTACTAATCATACCTATCGGTTCCAGCGTCCTCGTCTCTTTTACACAGCGTGTGAGTGCCGGGTTCAATTTAGAAAACCTCACGCTTGATCATTATCGCTACGTATTGAACACGAGCGGCGCATTTCTGACAGCATTGCGTAACTCACTCCAGATTGCTGCTATCGCGGCTATTGGAAGTGCTATTCTTGCTGCTGCCGCATCTTATGTGCTGATCTTTTCGGATTTCCGGTTCAACAAGTTGATCGACGTAACATGCACGCTTAGTCTCGCAGTACCGGGCGTGGTACTGGGCATTGGTTATATCTTCGTCTGGAATGCGCCAATTCTAAGCGACTTGAATATTTCGCTCTATGGAAAGCCATCGATATTGGTGCTGGCAGGTATTGCAGGATCTGTTCCGATTGCTATTCGTGTTCTGTTGGGTGCTATGGCACAGGTTCCGGTATCGATGTTGTCGGCTGCGGCGCTGCAAGGTGCCGGACTTGGCAGGCGCATCGTTACGATTGTTCTTCCGCTGATCGCAGCAGCCCTTTTGTCCGCGACACTGACCGCTTTTGGCTCCGCCGTGTTCGATCTTGCAATCAATTCAATCCTTCGTCCACCGCGCCTCGATGTTCTGCCTGTCCATGTCAATCGTGCGTTTGAACAGGGACTTTTTGGCGCGGCAACGGCGGCTACGCTTATCGCGGGTGCAGTGACGATCATCGTAATCTTTGTCTTACGCGCGCTGACGCTTTTTACTTTGCGCAGGGTGATACCTGCTCCGAGGACATGACATGCTTGAGATAATGAATATCTCCCGTCATTACGGGAAAAATACGGTGCTTGAAAATTTGTCTCTGACTGTCCCGGAAGGTAAAGTCGTATGCCTTGTTGGACCTTCTGGTTGCGGGAAGTCTTCGATCCTGCGGCTTGTGGCTGGGCTCGATCGTCCTGATGCAGGCGAAATACGCTTACGAGGAGAAACAATTTCCTCACCAGTTAAGATCGTTGAACCGCAGCGGCGCGGGCTTAATATGGTCTTTCAAGATTATGCGCTCTGGCCGCACATGAGTGTCGAACGCATCATCGGCTATGGTTTGAATCGCCACGCAAAGGATGTGCGTGTCAAACGCGTTAGTGACCTCCTGCATACCATGCAAATTGCACATCTCGCCAAGCGCCTACCGTCACAAATTTCAGGCGGGCAACAGCAACGCGTGGCAATTGCCCGCGCTCTTGCGACAGATCCCAGTCTCTTGCTGTTCGACGAACCGCTTTCTAACCTCGACGTGCAGCTTCGCCTTGAAATGCGTCGTGAGTTTGCACGTTTGTTTCGTGATTTGGGCAAAACTGTACTTTACGTAACGCATGACCCTCTGGAAGCCAGCAGCTTCGCTGATATTCTGGTTGTATTAAAGCAGGGACGTATCGAACAAATAGGCGATCCGCAGGAATTGTTTTCCAAACCGCAGTCGAAATGGATCGCTGGGCTTGCTGGTTATGATAATCGACTTGCCGCGCAAATCGTTGACGGTAGAACGGATGATCGGGTTAAAGCGAGAGTAGGCTCTCAGGAATTGATATTGCCTACAAGTGCAGAAGTTAACAGTGAGTATCGTGGTGACATTGCCCTAATGCTTCGTCCTGAAGCTGTCGTCGTTGACCCAGCTGTCTTATCGCAACAGGATCGGCTACGTCTTCGTGGTCAGGTTCTGCAAAGCTTGTTTGAAGGTGGAAAGTGGCGCGTAGAACTGGATTTTGGCAATGCGACGACTGCTGCCTTTATCTTAAATGAGCGTTATTCATCTGGAGCGGCTATCAGCATTGAAGTTGAAGCCGCCAATGCCCTTTTGTTCGCCCCTGATTGATTGTGTAGAAATGCTTCTTAAATCGATGATCAAACCATATTCCAAGCCATCTTTTGCCAGCGAGGCTTTTCGTGAATGGTATCTTCCGTCAGGCATGCAATGTTTGGGATATGTACCGTTTCCCGTTGCCACGTTTTTGATCCGTAAAGGACTATTCATCAATAATGGCGCGCGCCTTGAATTGAAGAGTTGTCACGAGCAGATTAGTGATCTCACTGTTACACTTGAAAAAGTTCGCGAGGCTTTATGGACAGAGGGATTAATCGTTGAACACCGCAATGAGGTTATGGATGTGCTTTACGGGTGTGATGCTGAACCCGTCGCTACCATTGACCGCAGTGCCTTGCGAATTTTGGGGCTGTGGGCAACGAAAGTTCATGTGAATGGTGTTATAAAGACATCTGAAAGCAACAATGCCCAAATCTGGCTTTCTCAGCGATCTGATGCTGCGAATGCAGCGCCGGGGCATTGGGATACATTGGTGGCAGGCGGCAAGGCAAGCAATGTAAGTCCATTAGAAACCGCAGTTAAAGAGGGATGGGAAGAAGCTGGCATTACAAAAGAACTCATGTCCGATCTTGCGTTGCGCAATAGTATCCCATGTGTGTATCTCAGCCCGCAGGGTATGCACCGCGAATTATTAGTGTCGTATGATCTTGTTTTGCCAATTGATTTCGAGCCGGTATGCAATGACGATGAGGTACAGGATTTCAAACGTGTCGATGCAAGAACACTGACTCCATCAGACGGTAAAAGCCTTCCTATTAAGTTTAGCTCCAAGGTGGTTCTCACCTCAGGCGAAAGCGCTCCATAAAATTAGACAGCCCCCATCGTAATGTTTGGCTTCAAACTTTCCGTCAAGGCAGTGGTGATATCGTTTCTGAGGTTTGCCGAATTGCTTCAACTGCGGCCCTTATCTACGCGTGTGGCTCCATGTCATTGCTGACGTGAGCTGGAATTGAGAATCTTGACTGGCAATCTGCAATGGCTGATGGGTGCGTGTTCTTGACTCTACGTCTAGCCTTCCCGAAAACGCTCATAGCGGTTTAGCCCGTGCCGACATGTCTATCCCGATTACTTAAAGATCCCATAGAGTTACTTATTTTCGGGAATAGTAAGAACGAGATAAATCTTCTGCAACCTGAAAATTATAATATTCAGATTCAGACATTAATTTTTCATCAGGCAGCATCATATGTGTTTTCAACACAGACAATAGAATTGTCTGCGACGCTGTCGCAACGCGCAAGTCAATGTCATCTTCAACAAGACCGGAGAAAATGGTATTGGAATAAAGAGCGCGTGAAAGAGCAACATTCATACGCGCAATTCCCATTTCATCCTCAAGTCCATTAATGCGCGTCGGCGTCTTGCCGCCGGCGGTCAAAGCTGCACCCATTGAAATAAAGACATGATCCGCTTCCTTGCCCTGAATATCTTCAGGCAAGCCAGCAAATTTCAATCGAGCTAATTGCTCGGTTCCCATGCAATCCAATATGGCTAAAAGCTGTTTTTTGCTAAACGCAACAACAGCGGCAGATCCACCCTTATCCATAGCGGCAATAGCCGCATTGGAAACCGCGCGCGCCTCAGCCATCACGACACCATTAACCTTTCTGGCCATCGGCACATACCGAATACCAGACAGACGGCTTCCATGATTTTCCATAACAACAGAGCTGTCATATCTGAAGATACTCGACCAAGCCATGATATCCGCATTCTTAGCGCGATAATTCTTTTCCAAGGTAAAGACTGGCAAGCCGGACCGCTCCGCCCAATCCAGAACAGAACCTTCTTTTGAAATCTGGAAAAGATCACCAACGACCAAAAGAAGGCGATCGGGATCAAGGAATTCATCGCGCATTTCAACAAGCGATGCTTCATCAATAACAGTCACGTGAGAGCGGCGGTGCAAAATTAGTCCACGGAAGTGGCGGGATAATCCCGCTTCGGCGGAGTAAAACTCGGCCACCTATTTTCCTTCTGCAACGAGTGCA
>NZ_JAYEXN010000069.1:0-5574 GCF_044435015.1 Ochrobactrum sp. S1502_03 | reverse complement strand
ACCCAATCCCTTGACCAAACCATGATCTGAAAAACATACTCGAAGGTGGCTCAATTCTCGGTGAAAAAACCGGCTCAGTTCCGCGTGAAAACCAACAGCCAGACTTTCCTTACGAAATAAAACTGGAAAGCCTCACTAAGCAATCTGGCGAACCTCATTTTTCAAAAGTAATATCAATTCGTTCACGAACAGATAGGCGATCCACGTCGTTGGGCTTGGCAGTCCCGTCATTATAACTGGTCATAGCAATCTGAAGCAGTTTGCAGATCTGCTCGACCCGGAGCGGCGTTCTTCGATGAAACATTGCTTACACCGGGGCCGAGCTTCTCAAGACAATAAAAGCCGAGGATTTGCGTGAAATCGCACCCGTCCAACGGAGCTAACGATTCTCTCGTTACAGAGCCTTCATTCTCCCCCGCCCAGTCATTTGACAAACTTACGCGTATATGAAGTAAATTGACTTCAGAGCAATCGATACAAAATGTGAAACGAACAGTGTTCCTCTCACATAGTTAAATGCCTCCCGCAGCTTTCTCTTAAAAGCCTGGATTCCCAGCCAAGTCAAATTCCTCAATGATTTCAATAAATCATTTTTCACATTCGCCAAATGTGTCATAGGTTTGTGCTACAGTTGACGCACGGCGTCAAGAGCTCGGCACAGGCGGAAATTATTTTCGCTCGATATGAAAAACGCGGCACCGCCCGTTGAGCGATGTCGCATCAGAAATCTACTTATTCAAATATTAAACCAGCTTGGCTACGACATCCCGTAGTGACGATTGCCAATGAGGCGCAGACCAGTTGAACACCTTCTGGAATTTGGCAGTCGACAAGCGCGAGTTGGCAGGACGCACAGCCTTCGTCGGATAGTCCGCTGTTGCAATATCTGTGACAGCCGCAGTCGGCCCACCAAGCCTGGCGCTTTCATCGAAGATAGCACGGGCAAATCCGCTCCAGTTCGCTTCCCCCGTACCGACCAGGTGATAAACACCATAAGCGGAAAAGTCCGGCACTGTCGTCAAATGATCCGCCACATGGATAATCGCGTCAGCGATATCAAGCGCACTGGTCGGGTTGCCCTCTTGGTCAGAAACGACCGAGAGAGCATCACGCGTCTCCGCAAGCTTCAACATCGTCTTGACGAAATTCTTGCCGAAGGGGCTATAGACCCACGCCGTCCGCAAAATGATGTGCCGCGGATTGGCTTGCGCAACCAGACGCTCACCTTCAAGCTTGGAGCCCCCGTAGATGCTGCGAGATCCGGTGCTATCCGTTTCAACATACGGTTCGTCGGCATCACCTGCAAAAACGTAATCCGTCGACAGGTGGATGACGGGAACGCTGCAAGTCTTCGCCGCCTCGGCAACTGCTTCAGCGCCAGTGGCATTCACCGCAAAGGCAAGCTCTGGCTCATCCTCGGCCAGATCCACCGCCGTATAGGCGGCAGCGGAGACAACGAGATCGGGCTTGATCGCTTCGATGGCACTCCGCACGCTTTCCGGTTTTGTCAGATCCAGTTCCGGGCGGCCCAGCGCAATCACTTCCAGATCGGGACGCTGAGATGCTTTCTCAAGAAGGCTCTGGACAATCTGTCCTTCCCGCCCGGTGACGACGATTTTCATGCCTTCGCCTCTTTTGCCGACGCGCTGCCCAAACGCTCACCAGAATAGGTACCGCTGCGGATCGGTTCCCACCACCAGGCGTTATCGAGATACCATTGAATGGTTTTTTCCAAACCCGTCTCGAAGGTCTCCTGTGGTTTCCAGCCAAGCTCACGCTCAATCTTTGACGCGTCAATCGCATAGCGGCGGTCGTGACCGGGACGATCCGTTACGAAGGTTATCAGATCGGCGTAGCTCTTACCGTCTGCGCGAGGCCGCTTCTTGTCGAGAATGGCACAGATCGTTTCCACCACGTTAAGATTGGTGCGTTCCACATGCCCGCCAATATTGTAGCTCTCACCCACTTTTCCTGTTGCCGCAACCAATGCCAAAGCGCGCGCGTGATCTTCGACGTACAGCCAGTCGCGAACATTTGCACCTACGCCATAAACGGGCAAAGGCTTCTCATCCAACGCGTTGAGAATGACCAGCGGGATCAGCTTTTCAGGGAAATGGAATGGCCCATAATTGTTTGAGCAGTTGGATAATACGACCGGCAAGCCATAAGTTTCATGCCAAGCGCGCACCAGATGATCGGATGCGGCCTTCGAAGCCGAATAAGGCGAAGACGGCTGGTACGGCGTTTCTTCGGTGAAGATGCCGCTATCAAAAGGCAGATCGCCAAATACTTCATCCGTCGAAATATGGTGGAAACGGAAGCTAGATTTGCGCGGCTCCGGCAGTTCTCGCCAGTACGCAAGCGCCGCATTGAGCAGGCGGAACGTTCCAACGATATTCGTCTCGATGAATGCACCCGGGCCATCGATTGAACGGTCGACGTGGCTTTCCGCAGCCAGATGCATAACTACGTCGATTTCGTTGGCGCGTAAAGCTTCTAGAACGCTCGTGTCGTCACAAATATCAGCCTGGAGAAAACTGTAATTCGGATGGTCTTCAATCTGGCGCAGAGAGGCCAGATTGCCCGCATAAGTCAGCTTATCGAGATTAACGACATTGACCTTGGGATCAGCAGCCAGATGTCGGCACACTGCCGAACCAATGAAACCTGCACCACCCGTAACAAGAATGTTCATATCATTCCTCAATCAAAAACGTCTGCATTGGCAAGCATCGGGGCTTTCTCGTCCTTATCGGACAATTGCACACCAGTTGCTGGAATAGGCCAATTGATTCCTATTGCGGGATCATCAAAGCGGATCGAGCGATCATGCTCAGGGGAATAATAATCCGTGACCTTATAAATCACTTCGGTATTATCAACGAGCGTGATGAAGCCGTGTGCGAAACCCTTCGGCACCAGAATTTGGTTCCACTTTTCAGCCGAGACTTCCAACGCAACCCACTTCCCGAACGTAGGCGAGCTTTTGCGGATATCGACTGCAACATCCAGAATTGCACCGCGCGTGACACGAACCAGCTTGTCCTGCGCAAATGGCGGCAACTGGTAATGAAGCCCGCGCACAACGCCCTTGGCCGCCGAATAAGAATGATTGTCCTGAACGAAAGTCAGATCGATACCAGCTTCAGCGAATGATTTCGCATTATAGGTCTCGGAGAAAAAGCCTCGGTCATCACCGAATTTACGTGGGCTGATTTCAAAAACACCGTTTAAACCTAAAGGACGAATTTGCATTAATCTTTTCCTAACTCGGCAACACGGCGACGAAGATATGCAGCATATTCGGTTTTACCAAGCTTGGCTGCGCGCTCCAGCACCGCTTCACTGCTCAGCCAGCCTTTATCCAGGCCTATTTCCTCCGGGCAGGCAATCTTGATGCCCTGACGCTTTTCAATGGTCCGCACAAACGACGACGCTTCGTGAAGACTATCGTGTGTACCCGTATCCAGCCAAGCATAACCGCGCCCGAATCGCTGAACATTCAGTTCCCCACGCTCAAGATAAACGTTATTCACCGTGGTGATCTCAAGCTCACCGCGAGCGGACGGTTTAATTGAGCGTGCTATATCGACAACTTGGTTGTCGTAAAAATAAAGACCGGTTACCGCCCAATGAGACTTAGGCTTTTCCGGTTTCTCCTCAATGGAAACCGCTTTGCCTGTCTTGCTATCGAATACCACCACTCCATAGCGCTGCGGATCATCGACGCGATATGCGAAAACTGTCCCGCCCTTCATTGGCTGCGAAGAGAGCTGAGACAATTTCGAGAGGCCGTCGCCAAAATAGATATTATCACCGAGAATCATGGCAACGCTGTCGTTGCCAATGAACTCCCTGCCTATGATGAAAGCTTCTGCCAGACCGTTCGGATGCGCCTGTTCGGCATATGAAAAATTCACCCCGAACTCATGACCATCTCCGAGCAATTTCTGGAACAGAGGTAAGTCATGCGGAGTCGAAATGATCAGAATGTCCTGAATACCTGCCAGCATGAGCACGCTCAGCGGGTAGTAGATCATTGGCTTGTCATAGATTGGTAAAATCTGCTTGGAAACCGCGATTGTTAAGGGGAACAACCTCGTACCACTACCGCCCGCGAGAATAATCCCTTTCATGCGATTTCACTTCCTATCATCTTACTTCTTTCGTTTCGTTCATATAAGCACGTAGTATGTCCAAGATGATGGCTTCGTTTTGACGATGGCCGGACCTATCTAGCGAACCGAGAATTCAAAGAATGACCTATAGTGCTTCAGCTGCGGATCCTCAAATCAATAAGCAGCCATTGCTAACGATTTCAATCGTTACATTTAATCCAGATTTTATTGAACTTAAAAAAACTCTGGATAGTCTAAAAAGCGCGTTGGACGAATTGGTGCCGGGAACTTTCGCAATCACAATCGTTGACAACTCGGTTGACAAAGAAGTCGCCTCGTTTTTGCTCCACAACTATCCAAAATTGCCTGTTAAACTAATTCAGGGCCACGGAAATATCGGCTTCGGGCCAGCCCACAATCTCGCGATACAGCAAGCCGGCGAATTTCATCTCATTCTCAACCCCGACATACAACTCGATCCAAGCGCGCTGAAAATTGCGCTTGCGTTCATGAAAGCCAATGACAATTGCGGACTATTGAGCCCTTATGCATCCTGGCCGAACGGGCAACGGCAGTATCTATGCAAGCGTTATCCGGCAGTCTTTGATTTAATATTGAGAGGTTTCGCCCCCAAAACAATCCGTTCACTTTTTTCTGCGCGATTGGCGCACTACGAATTGCAAGCTGAAACACAAACCGCAGTCTTTTGGAATCCCCCCATTGTGAGCGGATGTTTCATGCTCTTCAGAGGCACTACTTTAAGAGACACGGGCGGTTTCAATAATAAATTCTTTTTATACTTTGAGGATTTTGATCTTTCTTTAAGATCACTTAAAATTACCGATACGGCGTACGTGCCCACAATACGAGTGGTCCATGCAGGTGGGCATGCTTCGAAGAAAGGATTTTTACATATAAAGCTTTTTGTCCGGTCCGCGATGACCTTTTATCGAACCCACGGACTCAAACTGTTTTGATTGTCGCACCCCACAACACAATCCTCTCTTGACATCATATGACAAATTCATGACATGGATTTCTATGTCCTTGATCAAGAATATCACATCAGCTGCCCACAAAAATTTAGCCACCCCTGTGATCCGGTTCACAGCATGGGGTATCCTCGCTTCGTTCATTTTTGTGTGCGTATCTTTTCGGAATAGCTACCTCACCACACCGCTAGAAATTAAATCGATTTTGTTTACTCTAGCAATCGGTTTTTTTCTATACAGCATGCTGTCTATCGCATTACACCCTCTCGTAAGCACAATAATTATCTCGTCAATTATTATCATTATACATATTGCATCAAATGAAAAAATGACAGTCACCGGAGAACCTTTAATATTTGGCGACATTAGCGCTCGTGGACAAAGGTTGACTGCGGAATCGATTTTTGATTCAAAGCTTCCATTTGGAGGCTACTTTGGGCGAACGGATCGGTTTGACAGACGAG
>NZ_JAYEXN010000068.1:0-5646 GCF_044435015.1 Ochrobactrum sp. S1502_03 | reverse complement strand
TTCTCTGTTCCATCTCGTCGCCGAGCCGCACACACAATTCGCTACCATCGCCTCGAAGCTTTCGATGCATGGAAAATTGCGGCCTGTTACGCCTGAATATCTACGAGCCCCTGGTCTTTCCGGCCAGAGAAACTTAACGTGACAACACCCATCCACCCATTATCCGCCTAGGTAATTTAACGTGACAACAGACCTTCAATGACTCTACTCAATCGTGGCAAAGGCTGCGGGGATGAAAATAGAAAACCTTGTATATCATCACATTCCAATTTACGTAACACATCAAGTTGCTCTTTAGTTTCTACGCCCTCCACTACAACACGCTTGCCCATTTTGTGTGAAATGTTTACAATACCTTCAATAATGGCCTGATCAATAACTGAGGTTTGAATGTTCTCAACGAAAGAGCGATCAATCTTAATATGGTGAATGGGCAACTCGCGCAAATGGGTTAAAGACCCGTAACCGGTGCCAAAATCATCAAAAGAAATTCTCACGCCAAGATCAGTTAGTTTTTTTAATTGATTGTAAGCGCCCTCTTCTTCACTACTTAAAAGTATACGTTCGGTCACCTCAACGCAAAAGAGATCGGGCGGGAGTTTAGTTTCACGGAGAAGCTGAATAAAGAGATTTATATAATCATCAGACATCAGGTCGGCGTTTGTCAGATTGATCGCTATATAATCGAAATCTGTCCCTTGTTTTCTCAAATGCATAGCATCATCAAAGACACGATTAAGTACGTACTGTCCGATCAATGCAGATGTTTGGGCATCCTCGAAAGCAATTGAAAATTGAGAAGGTGTCCATATTTTATCATCGGGTTTCTTCCAACGCAGGAGAGCTTCAAATGCCAGTTTCCTATCAAACTTTGCCGGGACAATTGGTTGATAATAAAGTTCAAACTCTTTATTAGTAAGGCCAATTGAGACATTTCGCAACAAAGCGACACGCTCATCTAGCGCCTCCATTAATGCAGGTTTGAATTCTGTAATACGATTACGTCCCCTAGCTTTGGCGGCATAGAGAGCAATATCAGCAGCTTTAAAAAGCGTGGTTGTATCTTCTCCATCTGACGGGAAAAAAGCTACCCCAATGCTCGCACTACATAGTTTTGATCTCGCCGTATCTGTTGGGATCGTACGTAACTGCCTCCGAATAATCTCAAGCGATTTTAGTATCTCTGAATGTTTTACACCCAAGTAAATAATACCAAACTCATCGCCACCTAAGCGCGCAATAAACGGCTCTGGCCCTAAGGAAGCTTTTATTGTGTCGGCAATGGTGATTAGAAGTGAATCGCCTGCATCGTGACCAAATGAATCGTTAACCTCTTTAAAGGCATCTAGATCAATAAGTGCCAGAGATAGATTAGTACCTCGAAGACGTGCATTCATTAATGAGTCAGCGAGATATGTCTGAAAACGACGTCTGTTAGCTAATCCGGTTAACGCATCATGATTGGCTAATTCAAACAGATGATGGCGGTTAGCGCGCAATTGTGCTTCGACATTCTTTTGAGCAGTTATATCAAAACGGATTGCTGTATAGCTATCAATTTTTCCCGATTGTGTGCGGTGTGGAACGATGGTTGTATCAACCCAATATAGATTGCCACTTTTGCTTCTGTTGCAAATTTCTCCATGCCAAATATTCCCGTGCCCGATCTGATGATACATACCATTAAAAAAATCAGTATCGTGATGGCCAGATTTAACCATTCTGTGATTGGATCCCACTAGTTCATCCCGTGTGTATCCGCTAATTTCACAGAATTTATTATTAACGTAGGTGATTGTCCCCTTGCTATCCGTAATCGCAACGATAGCTGCACTATCTAGTGCATATCGAATAAACGCTTCTTCTCTGCGGTACAAATTATCTGATTCGTTGCTAGCAGCACGCTCAGAACTGGTATCAATTACAACATTCTCGTGAGTGCGTATTTCAATCATAAACGACTTCCTAGCGCAACTTTTGAAAATTTATAGTTTTGTCTAACTCTTTATAATACAAACCACATCAGTTTAATGCAATAAGTTCATAAACGAAATAGCCCCGAATTATCTTGACATTTTCTCGGCTTTGTCGCAAAATTTTTGCTTCTGTTGAGATAAATGCGTCCGTTATGTTTAGTTAAGCGAGATGCGGGCGAATGGCTGTCGTTTTCGAAAGGGCTCATTTTCCCAAAAGTGTCAATCGGAACGGAGTATTGGCTCTGACGCAGATTTGATGACGCTTGCAAGGCACTGTTACGTTAACCTGAGTGCTGAAGTAACTTGGTCTTTGATGCATTTTCTATGCAGACTTCAGGCAAGCGATTTCACGCCACATGTTGTTGGCGGTTTGTCGCAACGCACGATGATCAGTTGCGTTGAATTGGTTGCGGGGAAAGCAATGCAGGTTGTAGATCGGATCATGTATCGACGTGAATTTCTGCACATGTTGTGCTGACTTAAAGCGCTTCATGATACGCTCTCGTCTTCGGATCGGCTGATGCGAATTCTCTGCTCGATTGTTCAAACCCTTATGCTGACGATGATCGCAAACGCTAAGGCCTATCTCTTGTTTGGCCGCGCCATAAGATCGTAGTTTATCGGTGACCATAACCCGCGGTGCGCAACCTTGAGCAGAGAGAAGCTTGCGCATGAAACGCTTGGCAGCCTTGGTATTGCGGCGTTTCTGGACCAGAACATCTATCACGAAACCATCCTGATCAACCGCTCGCCAAAGAATGTGATGCTCACCTTTGATCGTAATGACAACCTCATCCAGATGCCATTTGTCACCAAGGCGTGGTGTGCGGCGACGAATATCACTGGCATAGGTCCGTCCGAATTTCTCAGCCCATTCGTACACAGTCTTATGTGTGACGAAGATCCCATGATAAGCCAGCATGTCTTCAACCATGCGAAAGCTTAATGGAAAGCGGAAATATAGCCATACGGCTTCTGCAATGATCTCGGCTGGATAACGATGGCGATGATAAAGCGAAGAACGTGGTTCGGTCATAACCCGTTATCGCCGCTGATATTTACACTCAGGTTAACGTAACAGTGCCGATAGGACCACTCTGTAAACTCGGTACCACGATCAAACGTAATCGATCGGCGGGCCAGTTGGGGCAGGGGCTGGAGTGCTCTAATCACACCTTCCATCAACGGCTTTGATTGACGATCATTATTGCGCAACAAAACCGTGAAGCGGCTCACCCGCTCGACCAGAGACGTTACATTGGCGTTGCCAAACCTCTTGCGAAACTGGATAGTGTCGCCCTCCCAATGGCCGAACTGCTTGCGCTTGGCAACCATGTCCGGACGATAAAGGATGCTCAGTTCTGGGGGAAAGCGGCGTCCATGATGACGCCGGGCATGACGTGGGCGTCGTTTGGCGCGATGTTCCGGCAGATATTTCCAAAGCTCTTCTTTTCGACCGTCGGTGGAATACACAAACTGATAGATTGTTTCATGACTGACAGAGATGGGATGCCGCTCCAGCCGCATTCTCCCGGCAATCTGTTGCGGTGACCATCCATCGCTGATGTGCTGAATGACGGACTGCCGTAGCTCATCATACCGGATGAGCTTGCGGTGCTTCGAGCGACGCTCGCGGCATTTCTGATCAGCAATTGTACAGTAATAGCCGTCTAAATCCTTGATCTCATCATCGGTAAACTGGTTACGCTTAAGTTCAAGAAAAATGGTCGAGCGTTGCCTTCCAAGCTTCTCAGCAATAACGTCAACGGAAAGCTTTGCAGTGCGCCAGCGCGCTATTCTGCGGCGTTCATCCAAATCAATATGCGAATAAATGCGGTCCATGACAGGTTCCTTGCATTGGATAACTCATTGTTATCATTTGCAAGTCGCACTTCAAACTAGAACCCACCCCGGCTACAAGTTAAAATCAGATAATGTAAATTATGGAACAGTCTTATATCTCAAGACAACCACTGTTGGTTATTATACCACTCATCGAGCTGCAGCGTAGCGTGTTCTTCCTTCAAACCATAACGATCCTGAATCTTGGCATTCAGTGCGTCGTAATTACCGTTAATGGTATCAAGATCTTCTGCACTCAATTTCTCCCAACGCTCCTTGACGTGGATTTTTATCCGGTGCCAATCAGCTTCAATATTCTTCCAGTCCATAAGTGCCAGTCCTCGTTCGATCACTTGGTAAAGCAGTTTATCATCTTTAAAGCGCAACATGCCAGATATCATTCATCGCCTATAATATTCACGTGAACGCGGTGCCGACGGGATTTAGGGATTTCGTGAGCGGCTCATAATGAGCCCCCATAAACCGATGTGAAATAGCTACTAAATTATGCCGTTAACTGCTATTAGAGTAGCCTCAAATGCGGCTAACGGCATCTTCGATGAAGAATAGCCTTTCAGGTGGCAAGCCACTTGAAATCGGCGTCGTTTAAGAAACTATAATTATCCAAAAACAAAATTCATGCAGCACGGCTAACAATCTGCGAAAGCCATTCTGACAGTTTTGACAGGAATGAACAGCCGAAGTCGGTTTGACGACAGAGACGTAAAACCAAACTTTTCTGTATAGAGCTTGAGCCTACGCGCAGTATTATGTTCGTTGCCGCATTCCAGCACATCGAGCATGATAACACTGATGCCAATCTGGTCAGCAACACGGATGACCCTCTGCATGGCATCAACGAGCAAGATTTCGCCCAAGCCTTTTCCTTGAAAACGGCTGTCGACACCGATCATTGAAATATAGGCAGCAGGAATACTCCCATGGCTTGGCCGGTTTTTGGCATAATGATTGGGCAGGTCTTTGTAGTTTACGGAATGAACATTAAGTGCATAAAAGCCCTTGAGCTGCTTGTTTGCGCCCGTCAGAATAAAGACCCGGATTGCATCGGTTTTTGATAGCTTGTTTGCCGTTAGTTTTAGAAAATTATCAACTTGTGAAACACCACAAGAAAATGCCGTTCGATCATGTTTTGCTGGATCGAACGGCTCGATGATGTTCAAATCGGGATCTTGTTGCATCACTTTGAAAGTGCCGTCTTTTTATGGCGGGCAAATGCCGCTTTCAAGTGCACGGTAGGCTCAGGCGCATTATCGAGAAGCGTAAAGAACGCTTCATGATCCACTGACTGCAAAAATGTGTGCTCATGTGCTGCAATGGTTTCCATCGCAGCTTTATATGCGGCACTCATAGTAAACACTGAATCGTCAACGCCAGCGAGTGCTGCAGCTCGCTGTATCGTCTTTTTGATCCGCGGCTTGGTGCGAAAGTTCATCCTTTCGCTGCTTTTTTCGTCGATGTCGATAACTTCATTATGGAAGGCCAACATTTCAGCCTCCTTAAGCTGGTTAGAACTACCTCTATGTACGGCATAAAGGCGTACAAGTCAATGTTCATATTGAGCTTACCTTAACGTTCCCCGTCAATCGCTTTTGAACATAAACAAATACGGATCGCGCATGTAAAGCTGCCAAAACCTTCAAAAATGACCATTGCGCGACTTTCTGACTCCAGATGATAACTACCAACAAATTTCCCGCTTGCTCTTCTACGTGTCAATCGGCGTTTAAACGGGACCCCTTATCGGCGTCCAAAAAGTACCCCTCCTTTAGGTTGCAAGGTTTAGCGTGCGCGGGCCCGTAACTTTAAA
>NZ_JAYEXN010000067.1:0-5995 GCF_044435015.1 Ochrobactrum sp. S1502_03 | reverse complement strand
TCTCAAAGAATGGAATAAACTCGGCGCGACAATCCAGCAGCAATTGAAGAAGAAACTACGCGAACGATTGGAAACGCCGCGCGTCGTGAGTGCTTCACTTCATGGTATGCCCGATCATTATAAGATCAAGCTTCGCCAGTTAGGCTACCGACTTGTTTACTCCGTCAATGACGACACTGTGACGGTGTTGGTTGTGGCCGTTGGAAAACGTGAGCGTGGCGATGTTTACAACACCGCTCGCTCCAGAACACAGTAGTACCTCACAACCTTGTCATGTCTGACAGACCCAATGTGGCAGGAAAAGGCCTGCTTGCCCCGAGGTCACTTACGCGACCTCTGTTCTGTGTATCGATGCAAGCCCATGAAGATAATCGGCAACCACCTGTGCTTTAGCAGCTGCGGTGATAATGACGCGTTTATCAGCCTTCAGCACGGCCAGCCAATTATCGATGTAGGCGGCTGTGTTTTCGCGAGGATCATGGGCCACGCCCAGGTCAGCGCAGAGAAATGCTGCAGACAGTTCTGCGACGAGCTCTTCGACCGCGTAAGCGTTGGTGCCAAAGCGGCCAGACAGATCACGATCAAGGCGATGTTTTGCGCCTGACCAGTGACCAATTTCGTGAAGAAGCGACGAATACAGGTGGACGTCGCTTAAAAAGCGCTCGCGGTCGGGCATGAGAATGTCGTCAGGTCCAGGACGATAGCAAGCCTTCGTGCCGCCGTAGTGAATGACAGCACCCGTCTGGCGGACAAAGGTATCGACGGTTTCATTGTGCGGCACGGGCGTCGTCGGCATTGGTTCGGTTGGGCTGTAATATTCGATAGGCAGGTTCTCGATCTGCTCTAGGTTGAATACCGTGTAGCCCTTGAGATAAGGGATTGAACGGTCGTCATCGGCGTCCTGATCCTTGCGCGTAAATGTGCCGTATTTGACGACAAGCGATCCACGTTCGCCCCTCCGGACCTGACCGCCGAGATCCTTCGCCTGACGATAGGTCATCCAGGTGGTGTCCCCGTAGCCGTTCATCTGCGATGCAATCCAGAGCATGAGAACATTAATGCCGCGATAGGCTTCGCCACTGGATCGGCGCGGGATGATGGAGGTCGGGCGGTTATTTCCGCGCCAAGGCCGCACCCAGGGTTTGGTGCCCGCTTCCAGCTGCTCGATGATGAGGTCTGTGATGCGCTGATAGGTGTCGCTGACGTTGTTCATGGCCGTCTCCATTCGTTGGTTGACGGCAAGAAACGGAGATAGCCGAGACGAGCCCATGCACCCTTTGGGCCGCAACAGGAGTGGAGGACCGCGAAGCGGTTGCATGGGGGAGTGGCTATCGCAGCTTGTCCGTCAATCAGCCAACGAGTGGGGCGGCCTAAATGTCACTCACCGAAGCTAACGGACCGGCCCTCGGCGCGGAGGTTGGGCTGCTTATCGTTCGCGGTCGTCGGAATCCCGCTCGGGCTGCTTTTGCGCCGATAGTTCCGCAAGCCGGGACGGGTCCGCGGCTATTTTCTGCTCTGGTGACATTCGCTCGACGGCGGGATTATCTGCATTTCTGACCTGATCCGGGCGCGACAGGCGGGAGAAGTCAGAACGTACCGTAAATGTGATTACGGTATCGTCATCGGGCAACCGCTCTGGAAGGTCGGCGCGATCGACGGCGACAATCCCGTGGTCGGTAACAAGGCTGGCTACACGTGTATCGTGCCCGAGAACCTGACCTGAAATCTGTTCGCCCGGCCTGGCGGTGCGCACGTTGTGCTCGAAAGCATTCTCACCGCGCATTGCCAAATCGACGAATGCAGCTCTTATGGCTTCCTGCCGGTTTGGATCGATCGCGTCTTCAAAGATATGTTTCATCGCCGGATTGGAGGGGTCGTTGGTCGTCGCGATCGACGCTTCGATCATGCGCGGCTTGGTAATGACCGTGAAGTCAAGCTCATGACCATATTCGCGCCAAAGAGATACTAGCAGTGCCTCCTGGGCCCGTCCGTTGCCTTCTCGAAACGGGTGCACATAATTCAACTCTGCCAAAACTTTACCGGCGATTTCGGCGAACTGTTCGACCGACGATCCCCGCAAAATTTCGGGATTCCTGATGGGTCTAAAGGCTTCATCCAAGCCCATCTCGATACGCGAGCCGTGCAGGAACGAGGTTCCGCCTTTCGACAGATTACCAATCGGCTCCACTCTCTGGCCATCGACAACGGGGCTTTCATTGCGCGTATGGCCGGCCCCTTCATAAATGTCTTGGAAAATATGACCATGAATGGCCTTCAGATGTTGCGCGTCGAAAGTCCCTTTCGGGCCGTCTCCTTCGGCAATTTCAGCCATCCGGAAAGCTGCCGCGCGATATTCTTCGACGCGTAGTTCCTTATGCGACTGGATCCCAAGTTTGTTGCGCAGCACATCCCTGCGGTCCGGATCGCCCGATGTGTTCGGATATGTATAGGAACCGTTGGATTCCGTTTCAGCCATGGCGAAAACCAATAAAAAGCCGCCTGCCCTGGGCAGGCGGTATCAAACTAAAAATATTGAGGTTGAACTACTGCGGTTTGCGGACTACGCGATCTCTGTATTCGTCGCGCGTGATATCGCCGGCGACATAGGCCGCTGTTGCCGCTTCCAATAATGGATCGTAAACATAACCCTGACGCATATTTGCGGCGCGTGCCTGATCGGTAGCCTTTTTGCGCTTGGCAACAGCTTCCGGAGATCGATCCGGACGGGGGGTATGAGAGTTCATCTTCAAAACTCCTGTTAAGATAAACCCTAGCACAAAAAGTGCGGAAAATCCAGAAAACAAAGGGATTTGCGCGACGTTCGGGGTGCGCCCGGCACTTGGCCGGGCGCTGTTGGGCTATCAATTGCGTGGTTCCCACTCGAGAATGGCCTGAAGGCTTGGGTCGTCCTGTCCGCCGAAACGGCCGAGGTTGGCGTTGTAGTTCAGGCGGCGGATCGAGAGATTGCGCTTGAAGCCTTCGCCGTCGGCCTTTGCCTTTCTCCAGATCCCGCCAACCTCGATATTGAAGCCACGTGGGGACTTGGCGAAAACGCGGTGCGTCGGAGCGTCCGGGTTTTCCGAATTGAACGGCACGACCTCAATGTCGATGTCGTCGGTCAGGGTAGAGATGCGGCCTTTGCCGGAAGCGGTGTCGAGGTCTTCGCTATCGAACTGGATGAAGTTGGTGATTTCATTGGCCATGGTATTCACTCCTCTATGTGGTTGCGATGATCGTTCACTGGCACGGCGGTAAGCGGTGTTGCACCCTTGGGCCGGAGCGCAGCGGAGGAAGCCGAGGGTCGAAAAATTTATCGCGCGAGGAGCCGCAGGCGGGGAAATTTTTCAGGCTTCCGGCTTTGCGGCAACCGCGTCGACGTGCGAACGAGCTCTAAAAGCAACCGAATTAGAGGCGTGCTCTATGCGTCAATATGGCAATTCGTCTCGTCGGCACGGACCGTTAACACGGTACCGAAATTGTCACGCATGATAGCCGGATACAGCGCATTTACAACTGTATTCGTGTAATCTTGGCAATTTTGGATAACCGGATCGGTTCTCTACGCTGATCATCCTATAATGCCAATATGGTTATGCACGGGCGGACTTATCTGGAGGCATGGACCCGTCGATAGAGATGCGGGCTCCCTACGTCCTCCGCCCAGATTAAAAGCAACCGCTCGCGTGCTACATTCTCGGCATACCCCTATTCGGCCATGTTGATGCCGTGGTTTCCCGGCAAGTAGCGCAACATCGCTTCAGCCTGATCAGCGCGCAACCAGGCTGCATGACCACGTCTTTCCGCTCAAGAAGCCGCTCTCCTCCCTTTCGCAAGCGTCGATTGCGGCCATAAGCCACCGCTGCGGCGAAAACGTAGCGAAAGATCATTGCATTGCTTCCGTTCCATGACGGGCAGCAAGCCCGAAAACCGATCGCGTCAGATGCAATTCGCCAGCGGCCGCGCGCGCTGTCATGGCGCGCAAATAGCCGTCCGGCGATTTCACTTGCCTCTCGTCGAACTTCTGCAGCGTGATCGCGATGGCAATAGCGGCGGCTTGTTCTCCCATCTGATCGACAGCGCGGCGGCGTGCATCTTCGGAAATGCCAGCCATGCGGCACATTTGCGAGGCAAGCCGGGCCAATTCAGCCCAGGTGCGGGGGCGCGATACTCCGTAAGTCGACAGTGCCGGTATTGCCCGTAACAGATCTTGCAGGCCAATTAACGTTTGTGGCGGGTGGTGCGGTTGATTGACTTGGCTCGTATCGCGTCCCAGGCTGTTCTCGAGAGCTTTTCTACCGGCGAAGCCGGTTTTAGGGAAACTGAGTTGTTCGGTGTATGCCGAACGCATTTCATCTTTACAATATTCAAGGTAATAGGGGTTTGTAATCTGTTTGTGCATGTCGTTTTCGACATATGGGCATGTCGAATCTTCGTTTCTAGCGGAAGGCTGCTCGCGGTGAGGCAGCTGCATTGCCCTCTCAATGATCCACTCGATTAAGCCCGTTGCGCGACGAAGAACGGTGCTCGATGCCCTGGTCGCGATGCCTACGGCATCGAGAACACGCTCAAAACGCTTCTCGATTATTGAGCGCAGCCGCGCGTGCAGTTCCTCCATAGAGGCGAGTGCGTAACGCAGATTGCGAACAGCACCGCGATAGCGGCGCAGGTTCGCATTGAATGCTTTCTTTTCCGCCTTTGCCTTCCGTACCATTCCACTGAGTTCCACGAAACGGGCAATGAGAACGCGCAGATCGATACCGCAAGCGTCGGCAATACTGCCATCCGCATTACGGACCGGATAACGTTTATAGTTACCGCTATCCTGCATGGTAATAACACCGGCATCAAACAGCCGGGACAACACACGGCTGACACGTCCCTCGGATCGCCCGATTTCGAACGCAAGCGCAGCGTTGGATTTGAACACGATCGGTCGGCCACCTTTGCCATAGCTCTCTGCTGGAGCCGTATTGATCAGTACAACAAGCAAGTGCGCCTCTGTGCCGTTGATGAGGCCAAGGCAAGGGAGTGACTGCGCAAGTCCGATCAGTTGGCCGCGTGTTACTGTTCCAATTTCCGCAGTCTGAGCCAGCCGCCGAAACTCGGTTCGTTGTGATGTCTGTTTGCGGCCGACCCGCCGCACAGGCTGTAGGGCTTCCCCCATACTCCTCGTCTCCTCTTAGCGACCAGGCAAAGCTTTCCCGTTCGCCGAAAAGCGTTTTGTATTGACTTTGGAAGTTGGGAGTGCGATTTTATTTTTACAGAATATTTGAAATTTGCACCCCGCTTCCGGGTTTCTTCGGGAGCGGTTTTCTTTTGTAGCCCGGTCAGTTTCTCCTTAAAATCGTGATATTCAACAGCATGGAATGTTACCGATTTGGCTTGTTCCGACAACCCTAAAACAGCCACCCGACTTGAAATTGGATCATAATTGGCCAATAAACCCGTATTTTGAACGAGTATTTCCTATAAAAAGGTACTCGACAGGTCATCTTCATATAACCTTAATGGTAATCTTCATCATCATCGCTAAAGCTCACCCGCCCCTCCAAATAGGCCCCCGGCAACCCTACAGCGCGAGCGGGTGCCTTCGGCTGGCGGTCTTCGCTACGCTCTCACCGCAAATGGCGGACTAAAATTGTTTGAAGATCCAAAACGGATTAATCCGAGATCAGGTTTCTACTGAAGGGTCTTCGACAATTTTCAGATAAGCGACGAGTTGGAATCTAGATTCAAGGCAATTATATTTTCGGCGTTCAAAGCGGAAGGAAACGTGACCAGATTGGGAAGAACACCGGGGTTTAATTCCTTCGGTCCACTCCGGATTTGGCGCGAAAAAAACGATTCAGCGTTTAAAAACCCAATGAAGCCGTCAAAAAGCGTCAGACCTCTTCGAAAGACGGTCACCCTATGGCGATGTAGAGAGTATTCATGCGATTTCAGCCGCTGCCGCACAGTTAAATTTTGTAAGCACAGCTTTCAATCAAAGGCTTGT
>NZ_JAYEXN010000066.1:0-6139 GCF_044435015.1 Ochrobactrum sp. S1502_03 | reverse complement strand
CCCCAACAAGGTCTCTTCGCTTAGCCTGTTACAGGACACTGAATGACACACCGCCCTGCCGATCAGTATCCTCGACATCTAGGGATAGAAGATCATGGGTGTCGGAAGGTTTCAGTTCCACTTTCTGGGCATCCATCGCCGCAACAATAGCCTGCTTATTCCCCCAGAGTTTTCCTCGCCTTGTCGTATCCGGACCGTCGGCAGGCTCCGCAATACTAAATTCAATCTGGCCAGCATCAACGCCGTCACATATCAAACTGCCTGATCCATTCAGGAATAGTACACTCAAGGCTGCTCCTCCTAGCACGAACTAACTACGGTCATATGTCCAGCTACTGCTTGGTTCAATGATCAATCGGTCGGGTGGCCGCGATACGAGGCGATTGCGCGTCTACTGCGCATTCAATAGTCTACATAGGCAAAGCGTACGTCGTTTCATCGAAGAGGATCTATATGGCAATCGGTACAGTAAAATTTTTCAATCATGACAAGGGTTTTGGCTTCATCACGCCTGAAGACGGCGGCAGTGATGTTTTTGTGCATGTCTCCGGCTTGGTCCAAGCGGGCGGATCGCTTGGAGAGGGCCAGAAAGTCAGCTACGAAATCGGCCAGGATCGTAAGACCGGCAAATCCAAGGCAGAAAACGTTCGACCGATCTGAATCGGCATCACGCAGAATTTTCAGCACATCCATCGCTGCAAACTGACGGAGATGGCCTACGTGCAAGCGGCCTAGACTCATATTCCGAACTCTTTTAATCAGCGTTATTCCATGCGCGCATTTCTGGGAACCCCATTCGATTAACCTGAGATGGCCTTCTTCTTTTGGTGGCCATTCGCGATAGATGTTTCCAACTCATGGCTGTGTCTTTAGGAAACGGGTAAAAGCAGTCTCATATTGAAACGAGACCCCCGTTTGTCCTCATTCCTGAAAACAGGAGCTGGCGGATTGCGAAGGTCCCTCCCCTCGCCTTCTGTGTCAGAGACCGCAGATATCCACCAGGCGAATTGATGGTCGATATTTTCTGAAGAATCCAGGCAATGGCCGTCGAAGCGGTTTCTGGCCCCATGAAACGGATTGCTTCCTGATAGGCTGATTGACTGATGCCGAGAAAGCCCGAGACAATACGCGAGGCATCGAGAAGCTCACGCCATGTGCCAATTCCTTTCGCACCATACTCGCGGATATCTGGACAGGATCGAAGCACCTGATCGAGGGAAATGGATGGGGTTAAGTTGCCAGAAGTTCCTTCTTCCGGCTTCACAGAAACTGGTGTTTCCGCGGAAGGCACGTTCAAATCAATCTTTTCGCCATTTTGAGATTCAAAAAGGGATTCTCGCAGGGATTCATTATGCTGCCGCTCAGATTGAGCGACGCTGCCGCTCATTTCTGGAACAATCTCTATTGTTTTCAAGGTGATAGCCAATTCACCACGAATGGCTTCAAAATTGGCCCTGATCGCGGACAGTTCATCAAGACATGCGCGGCGAGGGATAGCGTCGACAATGGAGCGGAAGCGAACGAACAATGCTTCGAGACACCCACCAAGCTCACCCGTTTCTTCGGCCCTATCCGCAAAGGCTGACGCAATGTCTCGGCGCATGACGGACACTTCGTCGCGAAGACGCTTCAGTGCTTTCTGATCGGCGAGAATCTTATCCGCGATAGCAGCAATTTCAGAGGCCCGCTCGAGCAAGGGTGCAAAGGAAAAGCCGAAAGCAAGCTCGACGCCGCCTTCCCTGTCCTTATGAGCATAGCGCTTCCGCGTCGGACTATCTTTGCGCGCTATGATTCCCGCTTCAATCAGGGAGGCCAGATGTCGGCGCAGTGTAGACTCTGGCATGCCATGGGCGCGCAGCGACAGCTGACGATTGGATGGGAAAACGACGAGGCCGGTTTTCTCACTGATGTCGTCGTCAGGGAGAAATGACAGAAGCGAGCTCAGCACGGCAAGGCAACGATCGTTCAGATCGAATTCAGCCCTAGCGACGCAGAGTTGTTTGTAGAGCGCCCATTTGTTTACACCCCTCCCCTGCTTCGGCTGTTCCTGCCGGTCAGAATTTTGGGCAAACACCTTCATTCGCCCACGAAATGCAGGCGTGTCAGTCTTCAGAATTTGCATTCTCTATCACCTTTCAAAAGGCAAAAGAAATCCACCCGCCAAAAAGACGCTCACGACTCTTGACACTGATTCATGGAAATGCGATTCTCTGATTACCACATCCGAGAGAGGCTTCCACGATGGCGACGTTTTGGGGGCCTTTTTCTTTTGGTCGTTATCCTTCTTTTTCGTCTATTAGATACTGCGCATGCAGCTCGGGCATTCGTTCCGCAAGAAAGTCAACGAACCCTTGAGGAACATTTTTCTGAAAACTTAGCCGTGAACCGGCCTTGGACCGAGCAATCGTTGCCAGCAGTTCGCCGTTTGCTCGGATTTCACGCTGTACTTTAGATTCCTGTGTTGCTTGCGTCAGATTGGGTTGTTTCAAAGCAGCGACAGCGGCTTGAAAACGATCCGACGGCGAGCTTGTCAACGCCTGCTGAACTAAAAGCTGGGCATTGGATCGTGCGTTCCACAGTTCGCAAAACTCGAGCCAACGTCTGCGTCCTGTGTCAGGCGCCCTTCCGATTAGAAGCAATGTAGACTTCGGAACAGTAGTCGTGATGCGTAGCATCTCAGACAGATGTGACTTTGTCGTTGATAACGAGGCGCAAATGACATCACGCCGAAAACCTGCTGCTTCCTGTTCATGCGCAAAAAGACATTTTTCCAAAAAGCTAAGGTCTTCTCGATTAGTGTTCTCTTCACCCTGAAAGACAATTGCCTGTTCGTCAGTAAGTTCCTTGATAACGGCCCGGAAGGGCAATCCCAATTGCTTTGCTGCATTCCAGCGACGGCGGCCAAACACGATCTGATAATGGTGTGTTCCATCGTCCAACGGACGGACTAAACCAGGAACGATCTGTCCTCGTTCTCGCATTGACTCAACGATCTCTGCTATCGCTGACTCTTCATAAGAGCCATCAAAGCGATCTTGAATCGGCGACGGAGCAATATCATTAACGTCAATGTCAATGATGTGATCGCCGTCCTTCAGAATTTTCGCGAACGTCTCCTCGCGTTCGTGAAGCTGGCGAAGCCCAGCCGCCACTTTTCGAAGATGAGGCGATGGCGAAGCTGCTGGCGCCATGTCGCCAGTTTGCTCTTGAGGCTTCACAAGGTTTGCGAAGATGGATCGGGAATCTTTCCGGCTCATTCTCTGCCCCATGCTGTCCAAAGCAGCTTTTCGATTTCATCGTTCACAGCGTTGAGTGATTCCATCGCCCTGTCATACGTTTTGGGCGCTGAGAAACGGGATCGCTGTACTTCATACAGGCTTTGCTTCCACGTGAGTGCATCTGCTACCGCTGTCGATTTCATAACCATATTCAGCAAGAGGTCCTCGCCGAAAACCTGTCGCATAAGAGCGGTCATATTAGCTTGCGGGTGATCGTTTGCTTCAAATTTGGTTATGATGAACTTTGCAAAATCCCAATCAACTTCGGCTCCGGCATCATTCAACACCTGCATATACGACGCAGCGAGCTCGAGAAACTTTCCGGTAGCGTCAACATCGAGCATATGAGCAGGTACAGGAATTATCACACCCGTAGCGGCCGTAAGCGACGCAAGCGTCAAAAAGTTTAGGGATGGCGCTGAATCCATCAGGATAACGTCGTAGTCGTCTGAGACCTGATCCAACGCTTGCGATACACGAAGGAGGAAGTTGGTGCCGCTTTTGCGCATCTGAAGCGCTACTGCAGTTTCAAATTCTGTCAGTTCCAATCCCGCGCAAATTACATCCAGTCCCGGAATATGCGTCTGATGGATCAATTCTTTAGTGGGCCGGGGATTCTCAAACTGGATCGCTGCGTACAGAGTATCATCAACCCGTGGATCAAAATTGGGAAGCGTACCGTGTAAGCTGGTCAATGAGGCTTGCGGGTCAAGGTCCACAGCGAGAACGCGATAGCCCTTCAACGCGAGATAATGCGCTAAATGAATCGTCGTCGACGTCTTGCTCGACCCGCCTTTAAAATTCGTAACTGCAATTATATGGCAAGCTTCGTCTCCGGTGCGTCGTGGGTTCATCCACTTCTTACGTCCCTTCGACGCAAGCATCATTCTGAGTTCAAGGACTTGTTCTAACGTATAAAGGCGGCGCCCATTGGATGTTACCTCTGGCGTCGGACCTATATCTTTTTGAACGACTTGTCGGATATAAGCTTCCGAGACATCGAGCAATGCTGCGACTTCCGTCGACGAAAATTTACGCATCTCTCGACGGGCATCTGGCGGATATTGAGCGATTGAAAGATTCTGCAGAGCGCTTTCGAGCTTGCCCGAAAAATCCTGCATAAACTGAAGACTGCTCAGGTGGCGATTCACGATTTTATCCTCATTGAATTGGAGCATATTAGACGCCACTAGAGTTAACGAATGGTAAAACCAAATGTAGTTTCGCAAAAATACAAAAGTGCGAACTTTTTGCGCAACTTCAAACTAATGCGATTCGGGTGGTGAGAAAAGCGGAAGTTCCCCGCGGGGAACTTTTGAAAAATTTTGTATTTTGGAGCCTGAGGAGACGCGGTGACGGCCCGCGGCTTCATCTTATACATTGCATAGGTGCTTTATGGTTCCCCGCGGGGAACTTTATTCCTCGAGCGTTGCGCCCCTCCCCTCTTGCAGTCTGCATGAAGCAGGGCATAAAGACGTGAGACTGAGCATAAAGTTCCGTGTGAGCTTAATACATATCGTTGTACGGCTCTTTGGTTTCTCCAACTATTCGGGCAAGCTCGGAAAAAATTTGCTGGATCGCGGAGTTGTTTCCTTATTCGCGGCCTCGAGAATTCGGATAGGGAAGCAGACAGCATCACGGCTTGAAGGACTGAGGTCCTCGACAAAACGTTCGTCGCTTCGCGCTATCGCTTCGGCATTCTTAAATGCTCTGTTTAGCTCTAATTGCGTGAGCATGCCTTTTTCAACCAAGGCATGGTTGATGGCATTAATTGCCATGCAAAGTTCTTCGATCTGCAGATTGGCTACGTTCATTTTCACCTCCTGTGGCTGGAGGAGAATAACGCTGCGCTGCTGTCTTTTGATCCATGGGTGGTCGTTTTGACGAATAGTCAAGAACGTCTGTTAGTATCGAGTTTTGGTCGGATGATTTTAAGGCACTAACTAATTTCAGTGATTGCTTTTTTTAGTGTCGTTTATCTAATGTTGGGGAGCTGGGGAGTGTCGGGGGTATTTATGTTTGTGATGAGTGAGAATGCCATCTGCCGAACTGGCAAAAATTTTACACAGGAACCTGTCCCACTTTTGGATATATTACCTCAAGCCTTTAAGCCGCGGAGCTTAGGAACGTCTTCTTACACCCCTATTGCTTAACGCGCTCTATCGGGTATTTCTGAATCTGCTAATCTGTAATTTCTAGAGGCTATGACACAATGAAATCGACGATAGCAGTGATTGTGTTCGCATCGGGGACTTTTTTATCGACATCGGCCCTCGCGCAGGCCGTATATAATTTTTCGGATGCAAAAGGTCAGCCGTTCATAACCGCAAAATATTATGGTGTGAATGACGGCCCTTACGGTGCCCGTGATGAGTCATCACCATGGGATTTTTCACAGTTTGATATTGATCAGCTCAATTTCGCGATCGGGCACTGGGCAGAAATTATTCAGGTCATTCCGGGAACGTCGCCCGCGATCTTTAATATAGGTACTATGAATGACGAGAATGCCTATGCTTACAGTCCGATCGCCTTTGACGAAGTGGGCGCGCCAACAAAAGTTGGCGCAGCACTGATGAATCAAAACCCTGGCGAGCCGATCAATGGTGCGCATGGGTTTATCCAGATTGGAACGCTCCCATGGTCTGAGGAGGGGTATATTCCCTCGCAGCTTCCTTCAACGTCTGAGATTTCGCTCACCACCACAATGGTCCATGAAATTGCCCATGCTTTGGGGGTTCTGAGCAATTTTGATTATGATGGCTGGCCTGTTGTTTTAACCGGTGAAAACCCAAATGCGTGGACCAGTCATCTTTATGATGACAACGGACAGAAACTCGCTCCCGATCAGATCGTCTGGT
>NZ_JAYEXN010000064.1:0-6481 GCF_044435015.1 Ochrobactrum sp. S1502_03 | reverse complement strand
TTTAAAGTTACGGGCCCGCGCACGCTAAACCTTGCAACCTAAAGGAGGGGTACTTTTTGGACGCCGATAAGGGGTCCCGTTTAAACGCCGATTGACAGCCTTGAAGGTGAAGCTATGAATTACGTAACGGCTCTTTTAATTGGCGCTGCTCTAGGCATTATCCAATTTGCTGTCTCTTCTCAGAAAAAGCCGACTAGGAACGGCCATCCAATTCAAGCATTAGTCGTTTTAGTTTTCATTGGTGGACTAGTCTACGGGACTATTATTTGGCTCGTCGCCAAATTGATCTAACCCCCACCGCGTTTATGCGTCGTGTCATTGTGTTTTCCTCAGATTGTGAGAGGATGTTCAAGCGACGGTGAGGTGTGACCATCAATCCGGCGCGGCCCCGGTCTGTACCCCGTACTGCCGGGGTTCCCTTCGGGTCTAGCTAACTGACAGAGGTGCGAATGTTTAATCCGCATTTAGCAGAATCTGATGCGCTCTTATTAGGTATTGCTCTGCTCGTTGTTGTCGTTCTGGTTGTGATCGGCTGCATTTCCAAGGGAAGCCTATGACTTCCTTTCGGTATAAAAACCGGCTCAAGGGCAGTGCTTTTAAGCTAATTCTTGCACTATCCCTGTAGCACGGACCAGCCCTTTATCCGTCGTTGTAAAACGGAGCCTGTCCCGTATTCTTCCCGTTATTACGGGAGCCGTCATTCCCCTCTTGTTTCACTGTCAAAGCTGCGGTTTATTCATGATGGGCTAATCAAGGAGGGCGGCGATGAAATACGGCATTAGTTCCGATCAGGAAGACTGGACGGATCAAGACATCATCGTAACAATTTTCAACGATGGAACTGCGCGGGTCAGAAATAAGGATGATTACCTTACCCCTCGAAGAACGCCGTTACATAAAGCAATTAAGAATGCGGAAAACTGGCTCAGCCAAGAAGCGCTCCATTACCAGCGCATTATGATCCATCTGATGGACAGTGACTAGTTTCCTGAAGACTTGATATGAATTTCAAAGCGGCAGTTTTCCTTGCGGCTTTGCTCCCGTTGGCAGGGTGCACCGACAAGCAATCTGATGGCTTTAATGAAACGCCTGAGTGCATGAAGTATCGTTCGATGATGACGGCACCACTGCCGCCAGACCAGAGCGAGAAGCTTCGCAAAGCCTGCATGGATAGCAGGAGGTAACCGCCCTGTATTTTCCCTGTATTATCAGGGGAGATGCTACAGGCGAGAACTTTGCAATCAGACCGGTAAATCCCGTTAAAAACCGGTGAAAAAACCTGATGCGCTTACACAAATTCGTCTGACATGCGCCCTGTGATGTTTTCCAGAATTGTCGATGCCCTCTGAACCAAATTCAATGCCGCTTGCGTGATTGCAACCCGCTCTCCACTCTCGAGTGTCGGATCTGCAATAGAGACAATAATAGCCTGAGAATAAGCCAGCAATGCCAGCGCATCGACCTCTGTCACCCCCTGTGCATTCTCCAGCCTCAAAAACAACGCCTCCATGTCCGCGGTGGGCTTTTTGCCAGCGTGTCTTGCTGCTCGCAAGTGGTCGCTAAATTCGAGCGCGACTTCCGTCACGTTTTCCTGCATCATGCAAATATCTTTCAAAAATGATCAGCCTGAGACGCCATGAAGCAAATCGACCACAACCTAAACGAAACTCAAAGAACAGGAGACCGCAGCAAAGATAATACCAGACTGCTCAGAGTTCACCGCGTTTCCCATCGCATAGGCGTTGTAATTGGCCTCCCGCTTCTGACGATAGGCGTGCTCATAATTCTTGCGGCTGCGTACCTGCACTTAACAGGCTTCACCAAAGCTACGAATGTTTCAGACGTTTATAGTTATAGCTTTCCTGTCACCCAGCAAGGTGACTTGGTAATCTACAGGGATGGAAGTTCTCAATCTGCCACCTCTTACATCACCCAAGAAAACAACGTTCGCGCATCACGCCACCGTGCTTCAATAAATGACAAACTTGCATTGGGCCTAGCAATTACTGTACTGGCCGCAGCCGTTTATGTGTTATTCCGAGCGATAGGTTGGATAATAGCCGGAGCCTTTCAATGAAAGAGCAGCCTCCCTTAATAGACCACGACGAGAACGAACCTAAGATTGACCGCAGCCCGTTTCCCTACTGGGCTGCTTTTCTGGTGGTTGGCCTAGTTTGGGCAGGCTATCTGTACTCTTTCAAATTCGATTGGGTTCCGCTCGCGCTCGGCGGCTTCACCGGAATCATGCTGACCGCGTGGGCGATTGAGATAACCGGGAACAAAGTCCCCGATAGCTGGAAGAAAAAGCCTTAACCTCTTGGCCTTCCGACTGTTATTTCAAGCGGCGCTCTTTTTTCCTGACCAAGCAAACGCGGCACGCCTGCTGCGCCCATATTGCCTGATATTGCATTCACTAGGGCGATATATGCCTCTGACTTCGTAAGTTGCCACGTACTGCCTTCAAGCAAAGTCCTCGCTATATCAGGATCAGTTTCCATCATGGCTTTAGCGATGCGTTCTGTGACCGATTGCGGCTGTCCTCTGCCTGCATTGAGCAAGCTTGCAACGCCCTGTGCGGCGGCTGCGAATGGCCTGCCCTGAGCGAGCGTTGATAATATCCCGGTATCGTATCGGCCCATATCTGCTGCATCTGCGAGATTATCAGCAGTCTTTGAGCCGCCTAATGCCGCATTACGCGTTTCAAACATGGTGTTTTCACGCGCTATCCTGTTCTGTAGTTGCGCGCTCTTTCCCGGCGCTGCAAAGGCTGGAAACTCGGCATTTGTAGCGTCATTGATCAGTGGGCGGGCTTTGTTTACGCCAATCGCTGCGCCCTGCGTCTGAGCAATAAGTGGGTCAGAATAACCAGCACGGAATGCAGCCTGTTCTTCTGGCGACATGGCGTTGAATGTCGGGATTGTGTCTTCATATCGACCGCGCGTTGCTGCTGTTCGGCCTGTTTCAATCGCATCAATAGCCTTGCTCTGCTGCCGGAATGTGTTGCGAGCGTTGGCATAGTATGGCGAAGCTTTCTCTAGCGCGCCATCGAGAGCGTTGCGGATCGGGATAAGTTGCGATTGAACGGCAGGCTTCGCCCCTTCAATCATCGAATCCAGTTCCATCTTTGCACGGAAGGCCGCGTTGAAATCCGTCAGCACGGAATTGCCGTCTGTCAGATAACCGCGCGCGCGGCGCACAGCCGCCTCGATGCTGTCATCTGCAATGTTATTGCCGGGGTTGAACACCTTTGACGCGCCGGGAGTAAGGAAGTCGTCAGCGGCATTAATTGCGGCTGTCGGGTCAACAGCGCCAGAACCAGCACGTGCGGCTCCATAATTCTGAGCCGCCTGCGTTGAGCGTTCTGCGGTCAATCGTGCGGCTCTCTGTGCCGCTGTATCGGCTGCGTCGAATCCTTCTGATAGCGCATTGGCAATACGCCGCCCTTGCCCTGCCTGTCGCGCATCCAGTGTTTCCGCAATCACCTGACGCATACCGTTCGGGTTGCGGGCTGCGGTCGAAAGCATACGTTGCCCGGAATTGCCCATAGCATCAGCAACGGTGAACATGCCCTGACCATCAGCGCGCGCACCTGTTATCATTGCTGCAATATCGTCAGCGGTGTTACCCGATCTGCGCAACCCTTCACCGATAGCGCGTGATGCGTATTTATCCGGGTTAAACATCGCACCGACCTGCGCGATATAAGGCTTTGCAAAACCAGAAGCGCCAGCAATCGCGACGGGAGCGGCAGCGCCAATGATACCACCACCGATTGCGCCAACAGTGCCACTACCTATACGCCCTTCCACGCCCTCGCCACTACCAAAGCCATGCAGTCCACCGAGGCCAGCGCCTTCTATACCAGACGCAAGAGCGACTTTACCAAGGCCAGCACCGTTATTGATCGCATTCGCGCCAAGTGACAGGCCATTCTTGGCAAGACCGACACCGCTAGTCACGCCGCCCGCCAACTGACCGCCCAGACGATAACCGAACCTGTTTTCACTGTCGGATGCATCAATGCCGCGCTGACGTGCAAGCTCCTGATCATAGTCGCCAAGCATCCCAAAGCCAGTGCCAAGGCCAGCCGCGATTTCATCAGAAAAGCCAAACGTAAGAGTGTCGGCTGCACCGCGCACGGCTGCATCTACCCTGCCAAGTATGCTGTCGCGCTCGTCGGCAGGTTGCTCTATGGGCTGCGGATTAAAGCCGAGCTTTGAATAGAAATCAGCCTGCGGCATGTCAGAATAGAACTTCTGATGAAAGGCATCCGCGAACTGCTGGTCGCTCATGTCGTTGTACTGTGGGTATCTCTGACGCATTTCCGAAAGCTTGGATACAGGCCTTGCTTGGCGCTGATCAGCAAGCGGCGCGGTTCCGAAACCGTTCTGGTTTTGCTGCGCAGGAATAGCCCGCTGCTGCCCTAGATGCTGTTGAAGCGCCTGCCATGCGCCTTGCTCATCATTTGCGCCCTCAACCTCGTATATCGAACCGTCGGGAGTAGTTATCTCAAACTTTGCCATTGGGCCTCTCTGCGGCTGTGCTGCTGAGCGTTCCAGCCGAGCATTTCGATCCGCATCAGGAAATTTTGACGAAATCATTTCCCGGATTTGCTCATGTGGCATATCATCAGGGAAACGCACATTTGTGCCGTCCGGCATTTTCACTACAGGCATCGCTTACCCCCGTCATTCTTGGAGGGCGTGATAACTGCATCACGGATCAACTCGGACAACGAAGTGCCTTTCTTACGGGCGACTTCCTTCAACGTCTGCTTTTCATCCTGAAAAACCCGAATGCGAATATAGCCTGACATTGCAACTTCTGACCTCATGATGGTCTCCTTTCGTTGCAACAAGTGTACCACGAAAGGAATCGCCATATCAGAAGAAAGCTATTTATTATCAATTGCTTGAGTTATATCAGACCGCATCATAGTCTATCATGTTCCATCAAATTCCGATGATGCTTATGCCTGCGACAATCTGTCATTCAGGCACTGCTACCCAGCTTGCAGGCTACGCATTCTTTTTTTGCGGTAAAGTCTCTCGTCAGCTTGGCTGATGACGTCCTTAAATGTCTGCTTGGACTTACAGGCTATTTTGCCCACCGAAATAGACAGCGCGGCTCCATCCGCCTTTATAGTATCCGTAAAATTTGTGCCTGCTTCCTTACTGACATGGCTCAGAAGTGAGCGCATATCGTCTTGTGATACACCCGGAACGAACGCACAGAATTCATCACCGCCAATTCGAGCAATTAAACTGTCTGCCGGCAAAACGGTTTCCAGCGCTCTCGCGGTCGAAATTACAGCTTCGTCTCCAGCGAGATGGCCGAAATTGTCATTGATCAGTTTCAAATAATCAATATCCGCTATGATGAACCATCCGCGCACACCGATTTCCATTGCACTCTCAAACCGCTCAATGAAGCTACGTCTATTCAGTACACCTGTAAGGGGGTCTGAACTGGCTGTGCGCGCAAGCTCATTCGCTTGCCGCACCAATGCTCGGTAAGCAATTTCAAGGCGTTCAAGCTTACTGAACCATATCAAAGCGATTGGAATGGCTATGATAAACGGAAGCACCAGCCGAACAACAATCGTGATAGTGTCCGAATGAACACCTAAGAGAAAGCGAATGCCAGTTGAAATCGAGATAGAAACAATAGCTGCGATAATCGACACAGCGGCAGTTCGTCTCAATACTCTTCGTGAAGGCAAACGCACGATGCACCTCTATCGAACTATCAGATGATGAGTTATGAAATGCGAGATAGTTGTTCGGCTTTTAATAGGAGCGGCGCCTCGTCTTTACAACCTGACGTGACAATCTGGCTTATCTCGCAAACGAATTTCTAATTCAATTTCAACTGGTTCATCCTTTAGGCATCAAACGTCTGCGCCAATTACCAACCGTCTGAGGGCTTACACCAAGACGCCGGGAAATCTCGCGGTCTGATAATTCCGGCTGTGTGTCCAACATGGACATGACGGATGCACGCTTGTCGGCGTTGGTTCGGCGGTGTTGATGGTGCAAATCTGTACCACGTTCCGCACTAGCCGCTTTGCCAACGCTTTGAGATAGGTTTTCAAAGTCTGCGCGCATCGTCGCAATCAATGTGCAGTCTTCCTGAATGTCTCGCGAATATTCCCTGCCGTTCAAATGTTCCAACCAGATAAGCCGCGTGCGAAAGTCATCAGCGTTTCGCGCAGGCAGAGTGTCCATGAGATGCTCAAGTGCTGCTTCTCGCGCACGAACCCATATAGGGGTTTCATGCATCGCATCGAATGTGTAACGCGCATCGCCAAGCTGCTGCCAATGCTGATATTCTGATCTATCAGCCAACGGTTCGAGTGTAACACGCAAAAGCCGCTCTTGATCTGTCAATCGGCGTTTAAACGGGACCCCTTATCGGCGTCCAAAAAGTACCCCTCCTTTAGGTTGCAAGGTTTAGCGTGCGCGGGCCCGTAACTTTAAAT
>NZ_JAYEXN010000063.1:0-6486 GCF_044435015.1 Ochrobactrum sp. S1502_03 | reverse complement strand
GCACTCGTTGCAGAAGGAAAATAGGTGGCCGAGTTTTACTCCGCCGAAGCGGGATTATCCCGCCACTTCCGTGGACTAATTTTGCACCGCCGCTCTCATCCCACAACGTTCTTCAAGTTGGCCAAAATCGCAGCTTCGGGCCGACTGCGCCAAGCCGGAGTGGCGATTAAACTTTTTCAAGGCGTGATGCGTTAGCATCTCAGCACCTTGGTATAAAGTGATGTGATGGATGGCGTCCTGCTTGGGCATCAGATGTGCCATTATCGGCTTATTGGACAAACCATAGAAAGGAGCCATCCATCATGACACATGATTACGACAATCGGACTTGTTCTTGCAAAGAATGTCTTCCAGGTTCATGGGGTTGATGCAGACGGCCAGGTTTTGTTGCGCAAACCCCTTCGCCGCTCGCAGATGCTGACGTTTTTCAAGACACTGTTTCCCTGCCTGATTGGCATAGAAGCCTGCGCGACTGCACACTATTGGGCCCAAACGCTGCAATCTGTGAAGCTGTTTCTCGTCCTACTATGCGCTTTGCGCCGGTAAAGAGCGTTGAGCAGCAATCAACCCTGATGCTCCATTCAGCGCTTTAGGTGCACGCAATGTCCGCAGCCTGCTTGTGCTTTTGCAACACCGGGAGGAGAAGATGAACAGCTCTGCGCAGGTCCCAGAAGTTACTGTCACTGCCTTGCAACCTCTGGCAGAGATGCTGATTGAGACTGACAGGCAGATTGCCAAACTCGAGCACGCAATTGTGGAAATGCACCGTGACAGTGAAACCAGTAACCGGCTAACGACTATCTCCGGTATTGGTGTGCTGACTGCAACCTATATGACAGCCAGTCTTGCAGCTTTTGCCAAACAGTTCTCCTGCGGACGCGAATTCGCCGCTTATCTCGGACTTGTGCCCAGACAATATTCCAGTGGCGGAAAGCCACGTCTGGGACGCATCTCCAAAATGGGCAACAGCCACTTGCGAAAACTTCTGGTTTTTGGGGCAACTGCAGCGCTCTACAGTATCCGGAAGGGAACCAGCCAATCCGCTCTTGCCCTATGGGCGAGGCAATTACTGGCGAAGAAGCCATTCAGGCTCGTTGCGGTTGCTTTGGCAAATAAAATGGTCCGCATCGCCTGGGCCGTTATCATCCATAAGCGGGACTATGAAGTCGACATCAAAACGAACTCATTAACCAATATAATAACCGCATAACCTCAAGCAGATGATGAATCTCCGGTAACGGAGCTAACTTTGGCGGCGTGACTATGATGTGATGACAAAACATAGCGGAATGGACCGCATAATCAGAAGAACCCGTGGCACCGTATTGCGCATCAGAGCGCGCTAAGGTGATAGGGCTCTGCTCAAGTATCAAGGAATAGACACTTGCCAGACGGGCGCCATCCAGACATAACGGTGCCTACTGATAAACCCGATTTCTCAAGCCGTTCATCAGCATCTCGGAGATAGAGAACCTCCCTGCCCTCGCCTTCCCTACCAGAGAACGTAAATAAGCACCCGCACAGGCTATCTCTGAACCTTTCTGCAGAATGCCAGCTATAACCGCCGATGCGCTCTCAAGCCCCAAAATACGAACAGCATCACGATAAGCGGCTTCAGAAATTCCAAGAAAGCCAGAAACCATCTTCGAGATATCCACGAGTTCTCGCCAATTCCTAATGCCAGAGGAAGAATAGCTTTGGATGTCTGGACAAGCTCTGAGAACCAAATCCAATGAAATGGTTTCAGCTTTAGAAACATCCGATTTCTGATGCGCAACTTCAGATGCCGTCTCTTTCAAGTCTAAAAAATCATTTTTATCTTTTAAAACGGATTCTGAAAGTGACTCTATATGCCGCTCAATATGAGCGACATTGCCGCTCATTTCTTCAGCATTTTCATTATTTTTCAGTGTGATAGCCAAATCAGATATAATGGCATCCAAAGTAGCCTTAATCGCCTTGAATTCTGCCAGAGAAGCCTTGCGTGGGATCGCCTTCACGATGTCATTGAAACGCACATAAAGACCGTCAGAAGGCTCTACAGCTGCATGTGTGAAGGTTTCTGTGATCTCCCTGCGAATGATTGTGATTTCGTCTCTTAGGCGCTTTACAGCCCGTTGCTCGTCCAGAATGGTTTCTGCAGCAGATTTAATAACTGATGCTTGAGCAAAGAATGGTGAGAGATCGAAACCGAATGCCAGCTCAACCTCTCCTGCTCTGCTTTTGTGAGCATATCGTTTGCAATTCGGGCTGTCTTTGCGTGTGATTAGGCCAGCTTTGATCAATGATGTCAGATGTCTACGCAGGGTGGATTCCGGCATCATGTGAGCGCGTTGTGAAATCAGCTTATTGGATGGGAAAACCACGAGCTTCGATTTCAATGTGATGACATCATCAGCTAAGAATGACAGCAGGGAGTTAAGCACAGTCAGACAACGATCATTCAATCCATACCCGGATTTAGCGATACATAGATGTCTGTACACTTCCCATTTTTTGATGCCCTCGGCTGTCTTAGGTGAAGACGAGACACGATTGGTCATTCGACTGCGTAATGCAGTCGTTACGCTCTCCAAAATTTGCATTTCGATTGCCCTCTAAATTTAGGCAAAAGCAGTCCCACACGCCAGAAATGACGTTAAAATCATTGACAAAATTTCTGAGAAATGCGATTCGTAAATTGCGAAAAAACGGATCAGCTCTCTCAGACGAAAGTTTGTGGGGGCTTTTCTTTTGCGGTTTAGTCTCCGGTGTTGGTATTTGACTGTTTAAATTCGCTCAACAGTCGCTCAAGATTGTTAGATAGCCAGTCGCCAAATTCATTCGACTTATCGCTCTTAAACGACACATCGAGTTGCTTAGGCTTCCGATTCATCGTGATGCTAAACAGATTATCCTGAGATCTCCAGGTTTTTGCGGCAGGATCCTCAGAACCGTCATTTCCTGCTTTTCCAAGAGCTCTCAGACGTGTTATCAGTTTTGAAAACCGCTGATCACTATCAAGCTTTGTAAGCTCGTCTCTCAGTAAGAAATCTTCTGCAGCAGAAAGCCTCTCCGGTTTCTCAAGCTGCTCAAGAAGCTCAAGCCAGCGTTTACGCCCTGCTTTTGGTGCGGAACCAATGATTTTGATAAAGTCCTCAGGAATTTTCTTAGCTACGGAAATCAGACGGCTCACATCTGATTTATCCATACCTAAGGCTGAGATAACGACCGAACGCTCAATTCCAAGGTCTTCCAAGTTCTTAGCAAAGAAGGCCTTCTCAATGAATGAGAGGTCTTGTCGATCAAGGTTCTCACGGCCTTGAGCTACGATCAATTCATCATCAGTGAGCTTTTTAACGATAGCCCGAACTTTGATTCCAATTTTCTCTGCTGCACGAAGACGGCGACGACCGTATGCAATCTGGTATCGACCATCGTTGTCTGGTGATGGACGAAGAAGCACAGGAACTTGCTGACCATTCTCGCGGATGCTTTCAACAAGCTCATCGAAAGCTGGATCGACATCAATAGTGATACGATCAGCGATCTTAGATGGCTCTACGTGAGAAGGTTCGATTTCAAGAATTGAGTTTGCTTCTTCTAGCTGCTTTTGGAGATCGACAGCGTGTTTTGCACTTTCAGCCATCTCTTTAAGAGAGGCACCCATAGCGCCAATTGCACCAGAGCGGACACGATCAGTATCTGGTTTGGTCGCAGATGACGGGGCAGGGGCTTCACGCTTCTGCAAAAACAAATTGCTGATCGTTTCTTTTCTGCTCATGTCACCTCCTACTGTTGGGAGGTCCCAACAAATCACGATTTTAGAATTCTGTTGGTACGTCCCAACAAATGTAGTCTGATTGTTGTTGGGAGGTCCCAAAAAGTCGCTACTCACGACCCCACGCCTTCTTCACGAGAGCTTCGATTTCTGCATTCACGGCATCAAGAGCTTCCATTGCACGGTCGTATGTTGAGCGCGTGAGGTTCTCACGTCCGATTTCGTAAAGGGTCTGCTTGGAAAGACCTGCATCCGATACTGCTGCTGATTTCAGCATTGGATTTACCAAAACACTGTCATCGAAAAGATTGCGGAGGAGGGCAGCGACCTTAGTTTGTGGTGCGTCCTGCGGCTCATAACGTGTCAGCAAATAACGAATGAAATCGTATTGCAGATTTCCGCCAGCTTCTTTCACTACAGATAACAGGTCACGTGTCATCAGCAGGAACTGCGACATTGAAGAGATATCGAGCATCTGAGGATGAACGGTAACAATCATGGATGTGGCTGCGCACAAACCTGAAAGGGTTAGGAAGCCGAGCTGAGGAGGACAGTCGATGACAACTATGTCGTAGTCGTCAGCTACCTGATCGATAGCTTCTGAAATCCGCATGAAGAAAAGAGGTTCGTTTCGATTTCCAGAGGTCAAAGCCTTAGGAGTCGTGTGTTCGAATTCCATGAGTTCCAAGTTGCCGGGAACAAGATGGAGGCTATCGAAATACGTTTTGCGGATGACGTTCTCTAACGGCTGCTTCTCGTCGTCATATCGGATAGCTGCATACAATGTCTGGTTCGAGCTAACGTCGATTTCAGGCATGACACCGAGAAGAGCAGACAATGAAGCCTGCGGATCGAGATCAATGGCTAGAACACGGTAGCCTCGAAGCGCAAAATATTGAGCCAGGTGAGCTGATGTTGTTGTCTTGCCTGAGCCGCCTTTGAAGTTGGTGACAGCTAACACCTGCAGGTGTTCATTTTTCCGACGATGTGGAAGCAATTCAATAGGATCCCGACCGCGAATGTTATCAGCCATCAATTTGCGCAGCGCATTGATATCTTTAAGTGTGTAGAGACGGCGACCATTAGCTGATGTTTCGGGCTGTGGTCCATCACCTGCAATGCTTAGCTTGCGAAGATGTGAGTCAGAGACACCGATAAGCTTTGCGGCTTCAGTAGACGTGAATTTACGCAATTCTTTAGAGGCAGTCGGCGGGAATAAGGCCTCGCTCATCGCTTGCAAAGATGAGGAAAGGATTTCAGCTTGATCTCCAATCGAATTATAAACATCGGTAGGAAACTGACGAGTTGATGTGCTCACAGAGAAATCTTTCATCACGGCAAATTGCATTGAAATGGGTTATTTTGCGTGATGATAGGGAAATATGCGGTTGCTGCAAGAAATTATTAGTTAATCAATGGTTAACAGCGCTACCAGATAGCTAGAATTCGTATTTTTAACAATGACTTGAGTGAAAAAGAACTGACTGCAGAATTTAACGGTAAGAGAAGAAATTAAGTGGAGAGTTTTAAATCGGTTTCTCTTTATTAATATTTCGATTCGGAAATAAGCAAAATACGGTAGGCGAGGGGAGAGTGGGAAAGCAAAGCTCTTGATTATTAAAGAGCTTCGAGCTTTCAAAAATCTAAGGCCTATTCCTTATCGAAAAAGCCACTGACTTCGACGGTTTTAGCCTACTTATCAAACACACAGGCACTGTTACTTTAACCTGATCCAGTTCGTAATTTTGTCTATGGTGCAAAAATTGTCCGACATCAGCGCCTTTGAGACAAAACTGGTTTAATTAAGAAGAGAGGATTTTCGGCTCATCATGGCTTTATTAAAGTACGCAAAGATGAGACAGAAACCGGTTCCGCAAACGTCTTCTGCGGAGAAGACGATCAAAGATATCCGTCGTGCGACGCGTAAACATTATTCAGCCGAGGATAAAATCCGTATTGTTTTGGAAGGTCTGCGCGGGGAAGACAGCATTGCTGCAATCTGCCGCCGTGAGGGGATCGCCGAGAGCCTTTATTATAGCTGGTCGAAAGAATTCCTTGAGGCAGGCAAGAAGCGTCTTGCAGGCGACACCGCCCGTTCTGCCACCAGCGACGAAGTAAAAGCGCTGCGTCGTGAAAGCCGTGACCTGAAGGAGGCGCTGGCCGACGTCACCCTGGAAAACCGCCTGCTCAAAAAAAGCATGATCGGGGATGGGGGCGACGACGAATGAGATATCCCGCCTCCGAAAAGCATGAGATCATCCGGCTTGTCGAGCAGTCGCATTTGTCAGCCAGGCAGACGCTGGAAAAGCTGGGCATTCCAAGGCCGACCTTCTACCGTTGGTATGATCGTTTCCAGACTCACGGTGTCGAGGGGCTGGAAGACCGGACGTCCGCACCTTCGCGGGTGTGGAATCGTATCCCTGACGATATCCGGGATCGCATCATCGCACTAGCGCTCGATCATGCCGACCTGTCACCGCGTGAATTGGCGATGAAGTTCACTGATACGGAAAGTTATTTTGTATCAGAGGCTTCGGTCTATCGCTTACTCAAGGCTCACGACCTGATCACGTCGCCAGCCTATATCGTCATCAAGGCCAATGACGAGTTCAAAGACAAGACCACGCGGCCGAACGAGATGTGGCAAACCGACTTCACCTACCTGAAGGTCATCGGCTGGGGATGGTTTTACCTATCGACCATCCTCGACGATTATTCCCGTTACA
>NZ_JAYEXN010000062.1:0-6820 GCF_044435015.1 Ochrobactrum sp. S1502_03 | reverse complement strand
GCAGCGTCGCCGCCCTCGTTGTGGCGCCATATAGACCCCACTCAACAAAACTGTCAACGCATAATCCGCAAAAAGGATAACTTTTCTTTCCACAGGCAATATGGTGGATTTTAACAGAATTTCAACCATTCGAAAGCGCTGATTCCAATTTTGCGACAATGAAATGACAAATATGACGATGAAATATCACTTTGGGATCGACGGCGGCGGCAGCGGGTGCCGTGCAATCCTTGCCGATGCGGCAGGCAACGTGCTTGGCAGGGGAGCATCTGGACCTGCTAATATTGGCGCGGATGCGGAGAACACCATTCTCCATATCTATGAGGCAACCGAACGCGCGCGCGAAAATGCCGGTTTATCGGCTTCTATATATAAGTCAGCCAATGCCGTGCTTGGACTGGCCGGAGCCAACGCGCTATCCAGTCATGCCACTCTTTATAAGCGTCTGCCATTTGCAAAGAGCAAAATTGTTTCCGATGCGCTCACCGCATTAGAAGGCGCGATGGGTGACGGTGATGGCGCAATTGTCATATTGGGAACCGGCTCGGCCTTTGTCCAGCGTATCGACGATGTGATTCAAATCATCGGGGGGCGCGGTTTTATGCTCAGCGATCATGCGGGCGGAGCGCGTCTCGGTCGGGATCTACTGGAATATACCTTGCTTTCGAGTGACGGTTTCGAAGATTCGACCGATCTCTCACAGGCCGTTTTGGAGAAATTCGAGGGCGATCCGCGCAACATCACCACATTTTCGCGCACAGCCAATGCTTCCGACTATGCGAGCCTTGCACCATTGCTTTTTGATTTTGCGGCGAAACGCGACCCGCTGGCGATCACTCTCCTCACCCACGCCTGCAACATGATCCGCACAGGATTGGAAAAAATGGCAATTAAAGAGCACAAACGTTTCAGCATAACAGGTGGACTTGCGGCATCATATATAGCGCTGCCATGCTTTCCTTATAGAGAATTTTATGCAGAGCCCCGTGGCGACAGTCTGCAAGGTGCACTTGCTCTCGCCATGAAGGGCTCAAGCGTCTGACACATGCGACGTGAAGGTAACTTGCCCGGGCCGACATAACCCCCTAATTCTTATATATTCACTCACATGCGTGATCGGCTGGTTCTTAAGACAGTGCAACAGGGGTGCCATGCTAACCAAAAAAGGCAAATACGGCCTGAAAGCCATGGTGCATCTTGCCGGTGTAACGGACGGTCAATTGGTTTCAGCGAGCGAAATCGCCGAGAAGCATCATATTCCGCGCAAATTTCTGGATAATATTTTCACTGAATTGCGCAATGCGGGCTTTGTATTAAGCCGCAAAGGCAAAGGCGGCGGATTTTGCCTCGCCCGCCCGGCCAATGAAATACATATCGGCAACATCATCCGCGCACTTGATGGCGCGCTTGCGCCCATCGCCTGTGCCAGCAAGACCGATTATCAGCCTTGCGATGACTGCGATGAGACCGATTGTGAAGTGCGGCACATGATGCTGGACGTGCGCGAAGCAATCGCCAATGTGCTTGATCACCGCACGCTTGCCGACAGCCGGGCTTCTGAAATGGCCGCGCTGTCGGCTGAATGAACTGGCATTAAGCGGCAACGGACCAGCTTGGAAACGGATCGCTGAGACGCTGCCAGCTTTCCGGCTTGAACACCTCTTCCGGCACCAGACAACCATCAAGTTCGGCAATCATGGCAGCCTTGTTCATCGGATCGACGCCGATAAACACAATTTCCTGTCGGCGATCTCCCCATTCAGCATCCAGATAGGGCTTCATTGCCTGATGCCATTCTGGCTCTGCAGGCCAATAGCTGCGCGGAACGGCAGACCACCAACGCCCTCGCTTATTGGTGCGAACCAAAGCACCAGCCTGGCTGAGTTCGCCCACATAATCGGGACGTGTTGCCAACCAGAAAAAGCCCTTGGCGCGAACAACGCCTGGCCAGCTTTGATCGATAAAGGCCTGAAAACGGGCCGGATCGAACGGACGGCGCGCACGATAGACAAAGGACTGAACACCATATTCCTCCGTCTCCGGCACATGTTCATGGAAACCATGAAGTTCTTTATACCAAAGCGGATGCTCGTGGGCGCGATTGAAGTCAAACAACCGCGTATCAAGTATGGAATCGAGCGGGATTTTTCCGAAGTCCACTTCTTCAATGCGGGCATCAGGATTGAGTGACCGGATGACCTTGCGCGCCAGATCGCGCTCTTGCGCTGTCGCAGTCGAAATCTTGTTAAGCACCACAACATCCGCAAACTCAATCTGTTCGACCAGAAGATCGACCAGCGTGCGCTCATCTTCATCGCCCAGCGACTCACCACGATCACGCAAAAAATCGTTGGAAGAATAGTCCTTCAACAGATTGGCAGCATCAACAACTGTGACCATCGTATCAAGGCGCGCCAGATCGGACAGGCTTTCGCCCTTTTCATCGCGAAATTCGAACGTTGCGGCGACTGGCAAAGGTTCGGATATGCCGGTTGATTCAATCAGCAGGTAATCAAACCGATCCTGCGAAGCCAATTGTGCTACTTCTTTCAGGAGATCGTCACGCAACGTGCAGCAGATGCAGCCATTGGTCATCTCGACAAGCTGTTCTTCCGTGCGCGAAAGATCGGCCCCGCCCTCGCGCACCAGAGCGGCATCAATATTAATCTCACTCATATCATTGACGATGACGGCCACGCGGCGGTTCTCGCGATTGTTAAGGACGTGATTAAGAAGCGTGGTTTTCCCCGCTCCGAGGAAGCCTGAAAGAACGGCAACTGGAAGCCTTTTCATGGCAACTCCTTTGCTGGCCAATTTAGACGGTGCTGATTGTTAATGTTATATCATTACATTTGTGAGGCAAAAAAGAGGCGGCAAAGCCACCTGACAATCCTTAAACACCTCAACTGAGCGCCGTCGTTTATGATCTGATAGGTTTTTAAAAGCTTGCGTGCCGGACTGTTAGAGCTTTTCCGGCAAAAGCGCGCTGCGATTTTGCGCCGGATAATGCGTAAACAAACAAAGAGAGCATTTCTGGATTAAATTTAATCATCAGAAATGCTCTGTCTTTTCATTTTAGCACACATCTTAGCCCTAAAACCGGTGCCCACTTTTCGGGATGTGCTTTATCTTTTTTTTCACGCACATCTTAGCCCGAAAACCGGTGCCCACTTTTCGGGATGTGCTTTATTTCGACAAACAGCCCTTCAAAGAATCTGCGAGATTACGGATGAGTTGCGGATAAAGGTCCGGGCCATTCTTCAATTCAGCTCCGAGCGGATCGAGTACACCGGTTTTTGCGTCCGTTCCGTCAATAACTGTGTTCACTAGCTTCGGCTCAAACTGTGGCTCAGAGAAAACGCATACAGCGCCAAGTGACTTGATCTTTTCGTGAATGTCCTTGATGCGCGCAGCACCGGGTGCTTTTTCCGGGCTAACCGTGATTGAACCGACAGCCTTCACACCAAAACGGTTTTCAAAATACTGGTAAGCATCGTGGAAAACGATGAAAGGCTTATCTTTTACCGGCTGCAGTTCGTTGTCGATATCTTTGGTCAGCGCATCGAGCTTTTCAGCATAATCGGCAGCATTCTTTTCATACTGCACCGCATGCTCTGGATCATTTTCGCTCAGAACCTTTGCAATGTCACCAACCAGAACCTTGCCATTTTGTGGATCCAGCCAAAAATGCAGATCGTAAGCACCATGCTCATGCTCATGTTCATGCGCCTTTTCAGCCGCTTCATTTGCGTGATCGTGACCATCATGAGAACCGGCCTCGGCGCTATGATCGTGCGCGTCGTGATCATGGCTGTGACCTTCATGCCCGTGATCATGCGCCTCGAATGGCCCACCTTCGCGGAATTTAAGTTTGGTCAGACCGTCCGCATCACCAAGCGCCACCACTTTGGCACCATCGCCCAGTGTGTCGATCGATTTGTCGAGAAATGTTTCCATAGAAGAACCGGCCCAGAAAATGACCTTGGCATTTTCGATCGCCTTTGCATCTGAAGGCTTGAGGCTATAGGCGTGTTCTGATCCCGCCCCCTGCACGATCAATGTCGGCTCGCCGACGCCCTGCATGACGGCAGCAACCAGCGAATGCAACGGTTTGATTGAAACCACAATGCCAGTTCGCTCGGCAGCAGAAGCGGCATTACCAAAAACAGCCATAAAGGCGGATGCCAACAACAGGGATCGGAAGTGTTTCATAGAGCTCTCTTGAATGTCAGATTGGCGTTAACAATATGTGGGAGTGATATGTTATTTTATTACATCATTTGCGTTATGCTATAACGTCTGTAATAAGAAGACACAACCTCTTTTTGGAGAATTGTTCACAGCGCAAAACCACGAGACGCAAACGAACCCGAATCGGCATATGTTTCACACATGTTGAAATAAGGATTTCGGGGCTGCTGCGGGTTAATAACGCGAAGACGCTCTCAAAAAGGCAGCGAAAGCTCATTTTATATGGCTCATAAGACCGCCCTCCCCGCGCATTCGAAGCGGGAACCGCTGATAGAATTAAAAAATGCCGGCGTTTATCGCGACGGTCGTTGGCTTGTACGCAATGTTGATCTGAGCATTCATCGCGGCGAAATCGTCACCCTTATTGGCCCCAACGGTGCGGGGAAGAGCACAACGGCCAAGATGGCGCTGCATATTCTCAAGGCCGATGAAGGCAACATTCGCCATATCAAAGGCCCGCGCATCGGTTATGTGCCGCAAAAAATCAGCATCGACCGGACCATGCCGCTTTCCGTCGAGCGTCTGATGACGCTGACGGGACCGCTGTCCAAAGATGACATCCTGCGCGCACTCGACGCCGTCGGGATCACACACCTTATAAAGGCAGAGATTACCAATCTTTCGGGTGGTGAGTTTCAGCGTGCATTGATGGCGCGCGCGCTTGCGCGCAAGCCCGACATCATGGTGCTTGATGAGCCGGTGCAGGGCGTGGATTTTTCCGGTGAGGCCGCCCTTTACGAACTTATTGCCAAATTGCGCGATGATATCGGCTGCGGCGTGCTGCTAATTTCCCATGATCTGCATCTGGTGATGGCTGCAACGGATCGTGTTATTTGCCTCAATGGTCATGTCTGCTGCAGCGGTTCACCGCGTGATGTGACCTCAAGCCCGGAATATGTGCGCCTGTTCGGAAGCCGCGCCGTTGGCCCCCTGGCTGTCTATGAGCATCACCATGATCATACGCACCTGCCTGACGGCCGCGTCATGCATGCGGATGGCACGGTGACAGATCATTGCCACACAGAAGACGGTCATCATCACGAGGGTGAGCATCATCACCACCATGAGGGAGACACGCCCCATGCTTGACGATTTTTTCACCCGCGCGCTCATTGCCGGTGTTGGGCTTGCGCTCACTACAGGCCCGCTGGGCTGTTTCATTGTGTGGCGGCGTATGGCCTATTTCGGTGATACCATGGCGCACTCAGCACTTTTGGGCGTCGCATTAGCTCTGATTCTGGATATCAATCTCATGATCGGTGTCTTTGCGGTGGCCGTTGCGATTTCAGCCATTATGCTGCTGCTTCAGAAAAAGCACTCGCTTTCAGCGGATTCGCTGCTGGGCATTCTATCACATGCAACATTGTCATTGGGTCTGGTTATCGTCGCCTTCATGACATGGGTGCGCGTTGATCTTTTGTCTTTCCTCTTTGGTGATCTGCTTGCGGTTTCACGTCTCGACATTGCGTTTATTTATGGCGGCGGAATTCTGGTACTCGCCTTGCTTGCATGGTTGTGGCGCCCGTTGCTTGCCGCAACAGTCAGCGAAGATATTGCACGTGCAGAAGGATTGAACCCCGCCTTATCGCGGGTCATTTTCATGCTTCTGCTGGCAATCGTTATCGCCATCTCGATGAAGATCGTCGGTATATTGCTGATCACATCACTGTTGATCATTCCTGCCGCAACCGCCCGCAAATTTGCCACAACGCCGGAGCAAATGGCCATCATCGCATCCCTCATTGGCGCATTTGGCGTAATCGGCGGGCTTTATGGTTCGGTTGAGTTTGATACGCCTTCCGGCCCATCGATCGTCGTTGCCACACTGGCTATTTTCATTTTAAGCCTCCTGCCATTAAATAGGAGAGAGGCTTCACCGAAACGGACCGCAGGACAATGAGCAATCACACCGACCATAACCATGCCCATCATCATGCATCCCAAGACCTGACCCGCAATCAGACGCTCGTTTTCGATGTGTTGTCCAAGGCGGAAGGACCGCTGAGCGCCTATACGATCCTTGATCAACTCCGTGATGACGGTTTTCGCGCGCCCTTGCAGGTTTACCGTGCACTGGAAAAGTTGCTTGATTACGGGATGGTGCACCGACTTGAGAGCCTCAATGCATTTGTTGCCTGCGCGCATCCGCAATGCCACGAACATGGTCTGATTGCTTTTGCCATTTGCGAGCAATGTGGACAGGTCACGGAATTCTCGGATTCAGCAATTGAAAACCTCGTCAGCGCATGGAGCGTGCAGACAGGCTTCAAATCCCGCAAGACGACGCTTGAGCTGCGCGGCCTGTGTGAAAAATGCGGTAATCACTGAAGCATCTCGCGGAAAAGTGGGAACTGCCTTCGCGAAGAAGTTCAATTCACCGAACTGATCTCTATTCCCGCTACGATCCGAGAGTGACATACGTAAGAGCAAGAAGATAGAGCGAGCCTATTGGGGATGATTAAGCGCGAAACGCTCTAAGTGCCCGACTCAAAATTCAAGCTTTGCGATACGGCGTGTCATTCGCCTGATGGATGCTATGAACATCCATGCCTCTGCTGAGGCGATAGAG
>NZ_JAYEXN010000061.1:0-7248 GCF_044435015.1 Ochrobactrum sp. S1502_03 | reverse complement strand
TTTAAAGTTACGGGCCCGCGCACGCTAAACCTTGCAACCTAAAGGAGGGGTACTTTTTGGACGCCGATAAGGGGTCCCGTTTAAACGCCGATTGACACCAGCGCCAGGCTGATTTTACGCGCGCTGCTGGCGAGCAAGCCGTAGTGGCGGATGCGATGGAAACCGCGCGGTAGCACGTGGAGCAGGAAGCGTCGAATGAACTCGCCGGTGGCCAGCGCCATGACCTGCCGGCGATCAATTCCGTCGCGGCGATAATCCTTGTAGCGGAATGTGACACTGTCATTGTCGAAGGCGATCAGGCGATGGTTCGAGATCGCGACCCGATGCGTGTACCGTGAGAGATAGGCGAGAACGGCTTCCGGACCCGCAAATGGGGCTTTTGCATAGACCACCCAGCGCTTGACTCGAACAGGCTTAAGGTGATGCAGGAAAGCGCGCCGGTCAGCGAGGTGCGCCATCGATCCGAAGAAGATGAGACGGCCTGCATCGCGCAGGGCATTGAGCCGTGTGAGGAACAAACGGCGGAACAGCTTGCCGAGAACGCGCACCGGAAGCAGGAAGGCTGGGCGTGACGAGATCCAGCGGCTTCCGTCAAGCGAGATGCCGCCGCTCGGCACGATCATATGGACATGCGGATGATGGGTCATGCCCGCCCTTGCCGCGCTCCACTCGCAGAAGCATGCGCTCGCTGTCGACGTCGGCGACTTTCAGCGAAGCCACTTCCGATACGCGCAGTCCCGAACCATAGGCAACGGCCAGTGCCGCCTGATGCTTGAGACAGGTTGTGGCATCAAGAAGACGCGTCACTTCCTCACGGCTCAGAACCACCGGCAGTTTGCGCGGGTGCGCCAGCCGCACGAGACGGCGGGCAAGATCAGGGCGATCAATCGTGGTATTGAAGAAGAACCTCAGCGCCGACACGACACTGTTCATCGTTGGCACCGGGACGCCCTCGCTTTGCTGCCATATCTGGAAGCGGCGCAAATCATCCACGGACGCGGTATCGGGGGGCCTTCCGAGAAAGCTGGCAAGTCGTCCGATGTCGCGCAGATAGTTGCGTTGGGTCTCGTGCCCGAAGTGGCGCAGGTTCATGTCGTCGATCAGGCGTTGACGAAGCGGGCTGATTGCGGGCGAATTCGGTTGGTTGTGCATGGTCAGGCTCCTGGTTGAAGAAGCCAGTCATTCTCTGCTCGCTCCGAGCGACACTCAATGCAGAGTGCAATGGTCGCTCTGTGCCTTCTACCTCAGTCGCATGGGCCTTCCCGCGAAGCGGGTTCGTTCAACGGCCCCGAGACGGTCGTCCGTCCGTGGCATATAGCGTGAACGGCAAATTGGGGGACGCCAGTCCCCCAGGAGGGGAGTTCGTTGTCATCCACTATTCAGAGAATGATCACAGCCTTAACGGGCTGCCGCTCACAAGGGAGATTATTCAGTAACGATTGCCCTTACTGTGAAGTATGAGCCTTCGCTGTCATGTCAACGCCGAGCGCACGCATAACCGCCAATGTTGTCTTCAGAGTTGGATTCCCGCGTCCGCTGAACGAGCGGTAAAGCTGTTCCCGGGATAGTCCGGTTTGGCGTGAAATCTCAGTCATGCCCTTGGCGCGGGCGACGACGCCAAGCGCCTTGGCAACATAGGCCGCATCTCCCGTTTCAAAAGCATCTGCCATAAAATCTGCGATTTCCTCATCATCGACCAGTGCAGCCGCTGGATCATAGGTGGTTACTTTTTCAGTCATCCTGTTCACTCCAATCATTTGCGAGCTTCCTGGCAGCAGCATTCTCACCGCAACACATTGGGTCGCAAAAGAGCCCGGCTAAGTCTAAAAATCTTTGCCGTCAAAACGGCAAAAATCCCCCAAGGAAACTAATCATATCGATTATCCATGCGACGGCCGCGTTGAACCAGTCCCGAACGACAGTAGCTATGTACACGATCGCAACCAGTCCCAGGACGAGACAGAACAGAACCGCAAAGAACTTTGCAAGGGCGTCGTCAGCCTTCGGATCGGGAGGTGAATTATAGATGTAATCGTGTCGCATCGTCCTTTAACGCTCGTGTTCGTCGCGTTCCTTCTTTTGCTGCTGCGCTTGCTCTAGTTCCTGCAATCGTGGAACCTGTTGTTGCGGAGGATCTGTACGGGCAGTCTCTCCGTCGCGAACGACGGCCTTTGTTTCCATATTAGCCCGATTATCGAGTTGTTTGGAACCTTCAACTTTCTCGTCGGTCCGATCCCGTTCTTCAAGCAAGTTCGCTTCCCATGCCCGGCGATCGACCATTTGTTCGACACGGTGCTTCTGCCCGTCAATCTCCTGTATGACGGTTTTCATGACGCGTTCCGTACCAGTGGACCGCAAATGAATTTCATCGCCGATATCAGCGCCGGCGCGATGCAACGCATCCGGTAATCCGACACCCCAGACCGTGCGATTGCCATTGGCAGTTTCAATAACAACGAACGGCGAAGGCTCGTTCTTTTCATTATTCTGATAGGGCTTCTCTCCTGTCTCGACGAGGATACCCTGAACACCCTCTTTATAGTCGTTGGTTTTGGTGTGCGGCGTGCCGGAATTATCTGCATTCTGTTGCTCTTTATCGACCTTGCTCGACTGATCCGAACCTGCAGATTGCTCCTGATCCCGGTGAACCGCATCAAGTGCCCTTCCCTCGATCGGAACAATTTCATTACGCAAATAGGACTGCTCCCGGCGAGCCAGATCTTGCCAATCCAGTTCAGTCGGCTGATAGCCCTTGACCGAAATTCCGTGCGCCTGGCCCTCCAGCCAAGTTTCACGGCGGAACTCCTTGCTCCCCGTTATCTCGATGCTCGTCCAGCCTCGATGCGCTGCTGTTTCGATCATCAATCGAACGCCCTGAGCATCGAACGATTTTGCGCGCAGCTTCTCTCCATTGTCCTGGAACACTTCGCGCTCACCCTTTGAATCGGCAAAGACTCGCTGCGTCCCCCCGTGATCCTCACGAATATAATATCGGCTCGTGATTTCACTCGGGAATGAACGATCCATTTCGGCCTGATAAGATGCTGCCGCCGCTTTCTCCTCGTCATCCATGCTCGAACGAGGTTCGTTGGCAAAATCTGCAGATGGCCGACCCGGCTCTGCTTCCGCGACAACATGCGCTGGCTTTGCAATTTCGGAATCGGGTTCCCGAGCAATCTGCATCGACGAGCTATCCTGCTCGCTTTCACGCGATGGGGTTTCGACGCTCAATCCACGCTGTTCCGTCAATTCCATATGCTCGCGCATTAGATTGACATGCTCGCGCGTATACTGCGCTACCTGATCCAGATCGGCTTTCTCCTCCGCTCCGAGATTGCGGCCAAGCCGGAACAAAGCTGTTTCAACTTCTTTCTCATATGCCTCAAAATCGCTTCTCGACATTTCGCGCACTTTGTCACCCTCCAATATGATGTTTTGCAACTTTACCAAATTGGTGCGGTAATGTGACCCGAAATCTGCATGAACGATGTTAGAAGTTTTAGCTTCAGATTGAAGCGAACTGGTTGATATAACTATATCTCTTTGTTGCATGGCATACGCCGCAATCTGACGATCGCCGCTCGCCATTGCTACTTTCTCCCATCCCTGTGTTACCTTTATGGTATATTCACGGCTTCGGATGCTTCGAGCCATGCTACGCCGACCTGAGCGCTTTGCGTCATAGCGCGACTGAGCCGCCTCGCTTGTCCCTTCATGTTGCGTTCTTCCATCCCGACTAACCGGCCGAACCTGATTGCGCGTGTAGGCTGGAGCATTTGCGAACTCGCGCCTGTCGGTCATTTCCATTGCGATACCGTGTTCGCGCGCCTTTTCGGCCATAAGCTCGCGCCACTGACGAAAAACCTGTGGCGAGGTTTCCACCCGATTACCGGCATCCGAACGCATAGCGATAATGGCATGAGCATGTATATGCGGTCGCTTTCCGCCCTGCCCCATCTCCTTCGGGTCGCTGAACGGATCATGCATCGCAAATATGTAGCGATGCCCTTCGAACTGCGCGGCCAGAAAATCCCGAACAGCGCATTCGAAAGCCTGAACATTGGTGCCAGCTTTGGCAGACATGATGAGATGCATCACATCCCTGCCCTTACGGCTATGCAATTCCCGACGCCACTGCTTTTGCACCAGGTCGCCGGCGGAACGCGCATCTGAGACAACGCGCCCCTTATGATCACGAACGTCGCCCTTATGATCCTCGACCAGACTTCTCAGCTTGGCGGCGCCATATTCCACGCCATTACCATAGCCGGTAAAACTGAAACGCGCCTTCACCAGCACTGACGCTGCGCTTTCGTTGTAGCGCCTCTGAATAATGTTCGCCGCCTTCGAGTCACCGGTCAACCGCTCCCCTTCCATGCTGCGCAACACCACCACACCGTCAACGTCTAAGACGCCATGTGATGGCTGCGAAACGGCATAAGCAAAGCTGCGATTACCGAATCCGCTCGCCAGGCTATCGCGTACGAGCTGGTGCAAAGCTTCTTCTGTTGCGAAACCGGTAGCTTCGATCGACACATGGAAAGTTCCAATATCCCTGCTCTCGGCACGATTTTGAAACAATGGCTCCCAATCACCGCGCAACCGTGCAAGCTCCTCGCGACCCTGAAGACGTTCACCGTTTTCCTTTTCGACGCGTATTTCCCCGCTTCGCGAAACGTAATTGACCATCGCGCCGAACCGCGCACCGCCACCGTACGACGCCACTTTGACAACAGCTGGTTGACTCCCGGCTGCGACCGCGGCCAAACGTGTTTCCATCGACCTGGCGACGGCAATTGGCTTCTTTGCCGCGCTTTGAACAGACGTCACCGCTCTTAAGGATCGCATGCGCATTTTCGCCACGGAAACACCACTTGCTGCAGCGGCACCGCCTGCGATCTGTAATTCGCGCAACCTCCGGCGCATTTCTTCCTCGGCGCTGCTTGCAGCACTCGAACCAAGTGAAAGCTCATGCAGCAACGCCGCTCGGCGTTGCTCCCACTCACTCTCAAAGGCCCCGAGAAAGAATTCCATGGTCGCTATTCCTTGCTGCGGTGTCTGTATCCTGACCGCTTGGTAACGCGTCTCAATTCGCTCAGAACCGCAACCTGCATCTTTTGCACGTCACCCACCACCATGCGGACTTCGCTATCTGAAACCGATTTGCCGCTATTCAGCGCTCGAGCGACCTGATTGAGATTGATGCCAATCATGCGCATATCCTCAAGCATGAGAGACAAAAGCGCCCTGTCATCGTCATTGAAGATCGGCTTCTTCCCCGCCCCTTGCAGCAAAACGGCCTTGAAAAATGCGCTCATCGTCATGTCAGCCGCCTTCGCGGCGTCGTCGATCGCGTCATATTCGTCCGCCGAAACACGGCTATGGATGGTTTGCGGCTTGGGTTTAGCGCCCCTCATATCCTCTGAAATTGCTTCATTCATAGGCGTTGTTAGCTCCAATTCAGCGCAGCAATCGACAATCACGGACGTGTTTCGCGATTGGTCAGAAGAAAATGTAGCACATTTTTCCGTATCCTGCCTAACCAATTACAAGCAGAACCATTTAATATTCGTCTAATATGGCCTCGCTCCGCTCACCCCTTACGCCGAGGCTACGCCCCGGCGCTTCAAAGGAACTACGCTCACCAGGGTTCACCTCCAGACCGCCTTAATCGCCTTTTTGTACCCCTCGTACTCGCCAGCAAGGGACGCTACGCTCTTCGCCCTTGCCGGACTGCGTGCGAGCGGTACAGACGGCTCTTGCGCGGCTCCGGGGTTCACACTCGATTGGGAGAAACATGTTCCCAAACTCTAGTCATTGAGTGATGTGATTATTTGATGTGAACACATGGTGTGTCACATGCTTCAATGAGTGTTGTCACATCGTGTGAAACTACCTTAACTTGACATATACTCTCGCGCCCTGTGGGCAGCATTTGCCGACGCTTCGGGCAATAAATCGACACAAACAAAACCAGCATTATCCAGGTACAGGAGGGCCAGCGTGACACTTCGAATCTCTTCAGTAAGCGGCAAAGGTGGAGCGGGGAAGACGACCGCAGTCATTTTGACTGCAGGTGAACTCGCACTCAAAAATCGACGAGTATTGCTAATTGATGCCGATCCACGACAGAACTTAGCCGAGTGGTGGAAGCGGTGCGAGGCCAAGGACAATGTACCGGCGTCGATTTCACTGGCGACGGCACTTCGTCAGAACAATATAGAGAAGTTAATGGCGTCACAGGAGGCCAACTATGACGCCATTTTGATCGACGCGCCGGGCGTCGATAGTGTTGTGATGGATATGATAATCGACCATTCAGATATCGTCATCACGCCCATTCAGCCCGCCCAGGATGAGATTAAAGCAGTTGGTGAAGCAGCGGAGGCAATTGCGACGCGAACGGACGTTCTTGACCGTAGTATCCCTCAAGCAGTTCTGCGAACGCGCATCACCATCGTCAACCGGCACCTCGAAGAATACCGGATCATTCGCCCTTTCGTCCAAAATTTGAGCGAACACGGATACAATTCCGTACTTCTCGATACGGAATTAATCGAACGAAATTGCTATAGAGAAATCCGCAGCGGTCTTGGCACACTACAAATGCTGGAACCGAGTGAACCGGTTCTCAAGGCCAGAGCGGAGGTGAATGCATTCGTCGAGGAGTTGGAGCAACTTAAAAACGAAAACCGCAGGGAGACTATCAATGGCTAAGGGAAAAATCTCTCTTTCTGATTTCCCTGTCGCGGAACGTCGAAAACGTTCAGTTGATCTGGATAAAGACACTGCCACCCCGCCTATTCCTCACGTGCAAGAAGATGGCGCTGCAAACGTTGGAAATGAATCGGCGCCCGAGACATCAAGTCAGAATAAGCAGGCTAAACCTCTCGAAACAACACCGGAACAACACCGGGCAAGTGCTATTGAAAATGCGAACCGTCGAGAAGACTCCCGTAACCGACTGCGCGAACTTCGCAAAGCCCGTGAACGCGAAAGCAAACATTTCGTCAACGTATCGCTTGATTATGAGACGAAACGTCGTCTTGAGAACGCTGCTCATGACAATGGTCTGAAGATGACGGTCATTCTTCGTGATGCCATTGATCAATATCTTAAAGATAATGGATACTGACCGTGTTTGGCCGAAGTTTTCTCGTCGGGATAGCGCTCGGAATTGCCATTGGAATCTATATTGCTCCATCGCTACACACCAAACTAGATCTTCACAATGACGAACCGACGATC
>NZ_JAYEXN010000060.1:0-8865 GCF_044435015.1 Ochrobactrum sp. S1502_03 | reverse complement strand
GAAGCCTCTATCGCCTCAGCAGAGGCATGGATGTTCATAGCATCCATCAGGCGAATGACACGCCGTATCGCAAAGCTTGAATTTTGAGTCGGGCACTAAAATGACGGGCGCTGTCTCCTGCGCCCTTTTTTTGAGAAAATGAAAATCGGCCAATACCACGGACCTCGAACTATAAGCATAAAGTTAACTTGACAGATCAATCGGAGGACTTATACGCACTCGCCTATTATTATTAATAGGGGGGGGCGAAATGGAAGTCGTAAAGGTCGAGACTGAACTTCAAGCTTGGAAATTGTTGGATGCTTTGCTTTCTGGTGAACAAACAGCGCCAAAAGAGCCATTACTTTTTGACATTAAGAAGTGGGCAAACGTCCATATTTATCTGCCAGACACCCCCATTGAAGGTTCAATTTCACCTACAATGATGAAAGCCTTCTTGGAACTACAAGAAGCTATCAATCGAACTTACACACTAGTTTCAGCGGACACCACGGACCTTCGTCACCTTACAAATATCGAGCGCAACAATCTCGAATTCCGTGTTAAGGTAGAAAAAGGCAGTAGCGGTTACACTATCGATCTTGGAGAAATTGTACAAAAGATCGGCATTGAGGCAGTGAGTAAAATGACCCCTGAGATGTTGATGTACACCGTTTTAGGTACCGCTCTAATTGTCGGCGGAACTGCAATGTTCAAGTCATGGCTAGCAGCAAAAACCGAAGATCGAAAATCTCAAGTTGACCTGGAAAAGACGAAAGAAATGCTGTCAGTTCAACGTGAGGCTATCAGTCAAGGAACTGAAAATGTTCGCATCATGGCGGAGCTTTTTAAGAAAGTGCCAATTCTTAACGATATTGAGGCTGTTACGTCGGTTGCGAGAGGACAAATTGTCAAATCAGTTGGTGATGAAGGCGGTGGGAAGCTTTTTGATACAAATGTTGACAGTGAACTGGCCGCAGAGGTTACGACACAGATAAGACAGCAAAGTAGCGACGTTGTTTTAAAAGGAAATTACAAAGTAGTACGAGTTGATACGTCTGTTTCAGATGGATTCTCGGTTAAACTACTAAATGAGAATGATGGATCAGAAGTAACGGCATCATTATTAGACGCACTTGTTTCTCAAAAGCATAAATCCGCCATCCAAGAAGCGGAGTGGGGAAAAGGATTGGTTTACGTCGAAATAAAAGCGCGTAAAATAAACAACAGAATTATCGATGCCATTATAACGGATGCTAAACCTGTTTAATAAAATTAATTTTTTCAAATATTACATAGCCACCTTCTTATAATATTAGTTCGAGAAAACTAAAGCCCTGCAAACGCGGGGCTTTTTCTTTTGCCAAAAGGAAACACAATGACACGACGCATTAACGCGGCGGGGCTTTCGCTCATCAAGCAGTGGGAAGGCCTCAGAACAACAGCTTATCGTGATGTAGCTGGAATTTTAACGATTGGTTACGGCCACACAAGCGCGGCGGGTGCTCCAAAGGTCACGCCAGGCATGGCGATTGGTGACAATGAAGCCGAACATATTCTGAAAGCGGATCTTGCAAAGTTCGAAGCGCGTGTTGAGCGTCTGGTAAAGGTGCCTCTGACTGACAATCAGTTTGCGGCGCTCGTGTCGTTCGACTTCAACACTGGTGCGCTGCACAAATCCACACTGCTCAAAAAGCTCAATAAAGGTGATTATGACGCGGTTCCGGGTGAACTGGCAAAGTGGGTTAATGCTGGCGGCAAGAAGGTGCAGGGGCTTGTCAACCGCCGTGCTGCCGAAGCTGGTCTATGGTCTAAGGGTGCATTCGTATCGTCAAATACTGTCACAGCCACGACAAAGGCCAATAAAACTGATGTGGCGACTATAGGCGGGGCTGGCGCTGCCGGTGCGGCTGCAACCGTTGGCCCTGTCATCCCTGAGATTGTCAGCACCATTTCCAACCAGCAGGACGAGCTATCAAGCGGTCAGTGGGTTCGCGTTGCGATAGCTGCTGTCATCGTCAGTTTAGCCCTCTGGGGCATTTATAGGAAAACCCGGTCATGATCTGGGCCTTAATCCCAAACTGGTTGAAGATGACCGCCGCCGCTGTTCTGGCGGTTTTTTTGTGTTTGGCCGCCGGGTATGTGGCCGGCAAGCGTGACGGTCGATCCAGTGTCGAAACCAAAATCGAAAGACAGAACAATGAAGCGACTGAGAAAGCCCTTGGTGCTTTGCTCAATTATAATGAGTGCATTGACGCTGGCGGGGTGTGGACATTCAGGACAGGCAAATGTGAGCGGCGTCCGTAGCGTTCTTGGAACTGATTTGCTCGGCGCGCGCGGCGCAACAGACGCGGATCAACGAAAGATCGATCGCACTATTGTTCGTGGGTGTGCCGGTGGCGTCTGGTCAAAAGACGAATGCGCAAAGCATGATGAAAAATAAGAGGGGCGACAAGTTATGAAAGATGCGGGCCAAGATCGTTCCATTGGTAGAATTGAAGGAAAGCTCGATCTCATCATCTCGGATCAGGAGAATGCGCGGCAAGACCGCAAGCAACAATATGAGCGGCAGGAGAAAACTGAACGCTTATTGGAAGCCTTGCAGCGCAATATCGAAAGCATCGATGCGAGACTTGAAAAGGTTGAGGAACCGGTCGCGGATTTTAACCGCTGGCGGGAACGCGGCATCGGTGCTGTGATGCTTGTCAGCGCGTTCGCAGCCATTTTCGGCGCTGTCATCGCATCATTCTGGAGAAAAGTTTTAGCGATATTGGTAGGCTGATTTTAGATGCATGAAGCTGGTCTGCCCCCTGAAAAGTGATCCTTCATGAAGTATGGCTTATGAGCCTCAGAAGGACATTGAAATGGTAGCGAAAAGACACAAGGCAGAAGAGATCGTCACGAAGCTTCGTCAGGTTGACGTGTTGCATGCGCAGGGAAAATCGATGGCGGAAGCGATCCGGTCGATGGGCGTTACGGAAGTTACATACTACCGTTGGCGTTCCGAATACGGCGGCTTGAAGGGCGATCAGGTGAAGCGCCTGAAGGAGCTGGAAGCGGAGAATGCCCGGCTCCGGCGCGCCGTTTCAGATCTCACCCTGGACAAGATGATTTTAGCGGAGGCCGCAAAGGGAAACTTCTGAGCCCCGCCCGTCGCCGCGCTTGTGTAGACCATGTGCTCGATGAGCTGAAGGTGTCCGAGAGACGGGCATGTCGGGTTCTCGGTCAGCATCGTTCCACTCAGCGCAAGATCGCAAAGACTCCGGATGATGAAGCGGCGTTGACTGCAGACATCACGGCACTCGCTCTCCAGTATGGCCGCTATGGCTATCGTCGTATAACGGCGATGCTGCACCAGGCTGGATGGATCGTGAACGTCAAACGGGTCGAGCGCATCTGGCGACGGGAGGGGCTAAAAGTGCCTCATAAGCAACCGAAACGCAGCCGACTGTGGTTGAACAACAGTTCGTGCGTCCGGCTTCGGCCGGAATATCCCAACCATGTCTGGTCCTACGACTTCGTCGAGGATCGCACGCATAACGGCAGGAAAATCCGCATGCTCAACGTGATCGATGAGTTCACGCGGGAATGCATCGCTATCAGGGTCGAGAGAAAGCTGAAGGCCGTCGATGTCATCGACGTGCTTTCCGACCTTTTCATCCTACGCGGCGTCCCCACCCATATTCGTTCCGACAATGGGCCGGAGTTCATCGCCAAGGCGCTACGGGAGTGGATCGCAGCAGTCGGTTCCAAGACCGCCTACATCATGCCGGGCAGTCCATGGGAAAACGGCTATTGCGAGAGCTTTAACTCGAAACTCCGTGACGAACTGCTCAACGGCGAAATCTTCTACACGCTCAAGGAGGCGAAGATCATCATCGAAAACTGGCGACAGCATTACAACACAGTGCGGCCCCATTCATCGCTGGGCTACAAGCCACCAGCACCACAAGCAGCCGTCTGGCCCTCACAAAATGGGCCAGCGTCAACACCAGCAGTGGCAAGTCGACCCAGCATGCACTAACAGTAAACACGGATCACCCCATGGGGGCAGACCAATCGAAATACCTTAATGGACATCCCCGCGCCCCAAAATCTGCCATAGCTTCGGAATGATATATGTACCTCGTATCTGTTAGTTTATTTCTTTCCAGTAGGAAAGTGTGAACATCCATTCGGTAACGAGTACCCCATGGGAAAATCACAATGATCGGGTGCATCTTGGGTGCAAAACCACTTTTGTTCACGAACTGTTCTACAAATGTTTACCCTCTAGCTGTCATCAAAAGCCGCGCAAATGCGCGGTTTTAAGACTTCCCGATTGCGTTGACATCGTAAGGGTCAGATAGCTTAAATCATTAAAGGATGTGAAAAAGGCAGGGCGAACACGCCCTGCCTTCACCTAACGACGACAGACTGGAGGTCATATCGTCATCGTCCTCGCCAGCAGTCCTTCTACTGACAAGTGGTTCTCCTAAAGTAAAGTAGAGTAAATTAAAGTCAAACAAAAACCCGGCATCTGAGATGCCGGGTTTCCTGTAACCAATCCGTCAGGATTAGAACGAACGCTGGAAGCGAACCATACCCTGCCAAGCATCGTCACCCTTGAGTGTCGACTTCTTGTCGTTCCACTTGGTGTACGAAACTTCTGGAGTAATGGTGAAGCCAGGAACGAGTTCATAAGCTACGTTTGCAGTAGCTGCGAATGTGCCAGCATCTTCCCAAGCAGCCTGTACGTTGAAGGCTGCCTTTTCGTTGATGAGGTACTTCGCACCACCCCAAACAGCCCAATCGCCACCCCATGTGCCGTAGAAGCTGTCAACTACGCGAACGCCACGAGTAAATGTACCCGAAGTTGCATCAAAGTAGTCAGTCGAAGCTGCGTAATGATCCTTGTTCGACTTGTAGCCGCCCATTACCCATACGGAGAACTGGTCAGTTACGTTTACGTCGAGGCGAACCTTACCAGCCCATTCTTCGTTAACTGCGTCGTAAGCTGCAACACCGGCGATTGAACCCCAGCCCTGAGCGTACTTCAGACCACCAACGATATGCGGTGTGTAGTCATCGATAACTGCGCCCTTCGCTCCACGAAGATTGCCGTTCAGATCGATGTATGCACCCTTATCGGTGTCATCGTTGCCACCCTGTTCAAGAGCGATGATAGCCGAGAAGCCATTTCCGCCAGTGAAGGTGTAGCTAATTGCGTTGGTGCGGTAGCCGCCAGCGAGGATCACGTCGTCCTGCATTACATCGCCGAGGTAACCAGGGAAGGTTACGAATGCGGATTCGTCGAGACCAACGCGAAGACCGCCGAGCTGAATGTAAGCATAACGAGCTTCAGCAGCCGAGGCGCCGCCGTTCTGCCAATCCGCACGGATTTCTGTATATGTCTTCAGAGTACCGAGCTCGGTTTCCGAAGCAGTCGAGAAACGCAGTGTTGCGCGGCTAAGGAAGTTGTATGTATCACGATTTGGGCTCGCGAATTTAGCAAAATCTTCATCGCCAAGGTCGCTAGTCGAGCCAGCAAAAAGAACCGAACCAGAAGCACGGTTGCTTACACGTGCATAAACGTTATCGCCGCCTTTGATGTCAGCGCGAACATAACCATGAATGCGCAGGCAGGTTTCAGTGCCTGGAATGTAAAAATAGCCAGCGCCGTATGCATCGCAAACGCGGACATATTCAACTGCTTCAGGCTCTGGAGCAACGATTGCGTCTGCTGCCTGAGCGCCGGATGCTGCAACGAACGCTGCAGCGGAGCCGAGAAGAAGGCTCTTAATGTTCATGTCTGACCTCCAAGATCAAATTTCTTTACGAGCCCTACTGCGCTCGACCTAACGACTCATGAATAATCTTTAATCATGCCGACTCGCAACACAGTTTCGATGCAAGCCAGTCACGACACCGACGAGTGTTGCAGTTTTAACACAAATTCGCCTCAGTTCAGGAGATTTAAGGCGAATTTCGTCAATTTGTTAACAAAATACTAACTACGGCTGACGGTAATTTTACTACTTCAGTTGCCGTGACTGCTAAATAATTGGTGACTCATTAGAAATTATGTCGATATCAAACACTCAAAAGGCAGATGGAGGTGATTATGGCTACCAATAGCGTCAAGCTGAAAGACCTTGTTGCAATGTATGGCGCCAAGCTCTGGGATGCAGGTACTCCACACCACTTCACTGCGAATGGATATCTCCATGAGTTGAGTGAGATAAAGTCTGCGGAATTTGTCAACTTCCTAGCTGCAGACTATAACGAAATTATTACAGAGCTGCAAAATCGTGGAAATAAGAATTCAACGATCAATCGCAAAATTAATGCACTTACTAAATTACTTCGTGCAGCCGCCGCCAACGGTGATATTCCAAGCGTCCCTACATTTAAGAAATTACCCGAGAATAATGACACCCTTCGTTATTTGTCGCTTACGGAAGAAACGATGATCATAATGGCTATCGGAGAGCGATCAAATCCATTCGCTAGCCTCGCGCAGTTTCTTATTGAAACTGGCATGAATGTTGGGGAAGCGATTTTACTACGTTGGGAGAATATTTCTGGAAACTTTGTACATATTCCGGAAAGCCGTATTGGGCTTGGTCGTACCATACCATTGACAAAGAAAGCTGCTCACACTGTAACCGCCATGCATTCTGAATTACGTGGACCATTTAGTTGGATCGAACAACCTAAGTTCCGCGCAACCTGGAATGATAGTAAGGCGGCTGTTGGCTTGCAGGATGATAACGCTATCGTCCCTACAGTTTTAAGACATACATGCGCCTGTCGCTTAATCTTACAGGGCGTAGACCTGCGGATCGTGCAACGTTGGCTCGGTAATCGAAATTATAAATCAATGATAAGATATGAGGCATTGGTTCCTAACAATAATTTTACCCTTTGTGTTCCCGCCCTTGAAAGCTTTAAGGACTAATCCGAGCGCATAAAGGAATAGCGCTATCACATAACGATTGTTTCACAGTTGGATAACGAAGTTCGGCAGCAATGCGCGCCCTTTACGGCCGCTCCCAGCGTCTAACGTCCTTCTGAAGGGCTGTCATAACCTCATAAAGAAAGATATTTTGCCATGCGGATCAATCCTTCAAACGGTCATGTAGCAATCTCTTGTACTGGAAAGCGCCACGGCTGTACTACTGATAGCGAGCATCAGGGTCATGGGAGACGCGACCAATCCTGTCACCGTGAACTTTAAGCAAATGAAGATCTTACTCCTCTGGCCGGTCATCGATCGAGCTTAGCGTCAAATGTACAGTGCTGATTGGACCATCAGGCCATTCAAGCAAGTCCAGCTCAACTGAATCGCCATCACCTCCACCATCGTCCGCGATTGCTAGTGATGACGTATCAACGATCAAACCAATTACATTGTCATTGCCGCGGGCGACACCGCTGCTCTTCGTGATAGGACATGCTGCTGTCACCCGGAGTAACTCGTCCACGGTAAACGACCAATCGTCCAAACCTCCCCTAACCGCCTCCCGGCTGCAGGCTATATTGCCCGTCACCATTCCGGCGATATAGTTACCAATGGAAACAGGAGAGTTGAACCACGGTGCGGCTTTCTGAGTCAGTTCATGCCGCCATTCAGGAGAAGAGCTTTTGAGGTCAATACCGCCATATTCGGCGGTGCACATGGGCGAACCGACCAGAGGCATCCCTAGAAAGTTGCGGCTTCGCAAATCATAGCTGGCATCGATGAAAGTAAAGACAGGAAGCCAAGCAAGCAACTCGTGCTGAACCCATTCCTTGCCTGACGGCTTAACGACGCCGCCGTTGAGCATCTTCGCTTGGACCAAGACCGCGCGTTGTTCGTCAATTTTTTTGAATTGATCTACGTGGTCGATCACGATCAGCAGGTCCACGAGTTCGCAGCGACGCGGAGTATTTCCACCGTGGTATTGGGGATGAGGCACAGGTGCGAAGGTAACGTGGGGGCGCGAATGGCAGAAAACTGCGCGTAAATTGATGATAGTCCAATGCCTTTAGTGTCGTAGACCAAACCGCTGCAATCTCATCGAATCCATCTAGTGTCATCGTCCGCACTGCGGTGACTTCGCCGCTGGGCTTACCAGTACGTGCGCCGCCCCGAGTGAGCACCTTCGCAACGACGGGATCAGCGACGGCGGCGAGAACACTCATGAGCGAAGAGGGCAGCATATATGGCCTTTGTACAATACGGCTAGAATCCTAGTACTTTGGCGGTTCTGACACATTTATAAAAATGAACCAGATTGGCAAGTTCCTGGATTTATTTATCAGTTAAAAGAAAGCCCGCTTTACACTAGATACTACCAATCGCTACCAGTCCACTCACGGCTCTAGCCCGGCAGGTATTGGATTATGCCAAACGCCATGAATAGCGACAATGAAGGTCGAAGCCGACGATCAATCGATCATAGCTCAGCTAGCACTCAGACGTTAACAGCTCGTACGAAATTTGTGTAAGGTGGTTTGCATTTCTCAGCTAACCCATTGATTCAAAATGGGCACGAAATGCGTCATTTTGAAAAATAAGTGTTATATATCAATTAATTGGCTGGGACTCTGACTCCGTTAGTCCTGGTTCGAATCCAGGTTCCCCAGCCATTTGTTTTCATTAGATAATCTCCAGTATAAAACTAGAACAGTTTCGAGCGGTTTGCACATCAGTTTGCAAAGTTAGTTCTGCTTTCGAGCTTTCTGATTGCAGATTCGGCCAGTTTCGGATCGCGGTTCAGATAGTGCGCATCAAGAATTGAACGCACATCACGCAGGCTATGTCTGTTGGTTTTCACGCGGAACTGAGCCGGTTTTTTCACCGAGAATTGAGCCACCTTCGAGTATGTTTTTCAGATCATGGTTTGGTCAAGGGATTGGGTT
>NZ_JAYEXN010000059.1:0-10295 GCF_044435015.1 Ochrobactrum sp. S1502_03 | reverse complement strand
CCACAATAAGCATCCAATAGAAAACCTCCGATTGAAATCGAAGGTCATGTTACCCTTTAAATAAGGGGTCCCGTTTGGATGCCGATAACCCCTCAAATGAGGTCCTTATTCCATGCTTAATGACACCGTCGCCAATGGTTTTGCGGATTTTTCGCTTTGCACCGACGCAGGAGGTTCGATCCGTGTTCCGGCAAGCCTTTGCGGCCTGTGGGGGATGCGCCCATCCCTTCATCGGATTTCCGAGGCCGGCGTTTTGCCGTTTCAGCCAAGCGTCAGCACTGTAGGCGTGCTGGCGAACCGATTAGACGTGCTCGATGCCACGATGCGCGTCTTGCTCAACGGTACGGCCTCACCGATGCCATTGCCGAGGCGCATCTTCGTCTTACAAGATGCGTTGGAAATCTCAGATTCCTCCGTGCGAGATCAAGTCAGCATCGTATTGGATCGAATAGCAGAGAACACCGACCTTGCTGTCGAACGGATAAGATTTTCCGAGATCGTCGGAGAGCCGTGGGAACTGAAGGTGTGCAATCTGAACGGACTGCGCGACCTGCAAACTGCCGAATTCCAGAGCACGGTCGGCAATTGGATCGAAGCCTGCAAGCCCGAACTCGGCTTCACTTTCTCGATGGCTTACGGAAATGTCCAGAAGTTTGACCGCATCGCTGCGCTTGACAACATGGCGAGGTGCGAAAGCCTCTTTAGGAAAATCAACACCTTCTTCACCCCGGAAACGATGATCTGTTTCCCTACGACGCCGAAGATTGCCCCTCGGAAAGGGTCCCTGAACACGCTTGAAGCGGTGATGGACTTCTATGATCCGACGATGACCATCACCGCATTTTCCGGCGTAGCACGCTTGCCGGAGGTCTCTACCCCGCTGATGATGGTAGATGATTGTCCTGTTGGCCTGTCCTTCGTCGCAGGTCACTATCAGGACGAGTTCCTGTTGAGCGCGGTGCGAGGAATGGTCGGCTAGCGGACGCTGGCCAGGCCGTCACAATAGGACATCGCATCATTCAGGGACTGCGTCTGAAAACTGTAAAGCCTGCCACCGCCGTCCGTGAGCTTGCCATACTCAGCCACGTTCTTGATGTCGCCATGCGTGATTGGGGCTACCCTCTCACCCAACCACGCAGTTGCGAGACCCTGTTTGTTTGCAATATCTTCCGGCAAACGTTAGCCGCATTGTCAGCCAATCCAATCCCTCAGTTCAATTTCGGCGCGCTCCAATGCGCTGTAATTCAAAAGCTTCCGAAGCAGAGCGACTGTTACCGCACGCGAACGCAGGTTAAAACGCCCCTCCTCCGGCTCGCCCTTTTCCTGATACACGCCCAGTTTTTCGTAGAGTTGCTGTAATCTATTCTGCACGCTTCTAAGCGACAGGTTCCGTCGGCGCGCAATAACGCGGTCGGTCAGACCAAGCGCGATGTCGATCAGAATTTCATATTCGCTTTCACTGAACCCGCTGGTGTGGCCGAGGCTTTTTTGTTGCAAACCACGCACTTCACGGTCGATCACACATTGCGCTTCAACGAAAATACTGCGCAGCGCCAAGCGCAACTTATCGTCGGACGCTGATTTCAGCACATAGCCATAGGCCGCCCCTTCCGGCACGATGCGCGAGACACCGCGCACATAGGCTTCATCGGCGTAATTCGACCAGAACAAGATGCGGGTTTCCGGGTTTTCCTTCCAGATGGTGCGCGCGGCTTCAATGCCATTGCGCCCGCTCATTTGTAAATCCATCACGATATGGGCCGAACGATGCATCCGTGCGAGCTTTTCGCCGGTTGAACCGTTATCCGCTTCCAGCACATCACTACATTCGGGTAATGCTGCGCGGATCGCCTCACCCAGATAGGTGCGATGCAGCGGATCATCCTCCACGATCAGAACCTGCATCTTATTCTCCATTTGTATCATCCATTTCCAGCGGCAGATGAATCGTCACGCATGTGCCGCTGCCTTCGATATTCTTCCTGATCGTAAAACTTGCTGAAATCAGTCGCGCCCGCGTGCGCATATTATCGATACCATGGCCAGTGCGCTGCGTCTGACGATCCATACCAATGCCGTCATCCATGACTTCAACAAGAAGCCGACCGCCCTTATCGCGAAAGCGAACACGGATTTCACCGGCAAGAGCATGCCGGATCGCATTGTTGATGGCTTCCTGCACGATGCGGAAAAGCGAAGTCGCGACTGTCTCCTCAAGCCTGTCGGTCATGCCATCGCTCTGGTCGTCCAGAACCCATTCGATTGCAGCGCCGCTTTCGCGAATTGAGCGGTCAAGATGATTTTCCGTTGCCTGCGCAAAGCCGAAAAGCTGGAGCACCGAGGGTTTTGCTTCTTCGATAATTTGTCGCAAATCCTGCATACAATGCTGCAAGCCACGAAACAGCGGTTCAAGCTGCTCGCCGGAAAGGTCTGGTGCATGCGTCAGCCGCTCAACATGGCGGGCAAGGCGCGTCAGATCGGCCAGTGTCTGATCATGCAAATCCATGCCGATCCGATGACGCTCGGCCTCCAGCGCCTCTGTGAGCTTGAGTGCGCCAAACCGCAAGCCCTCTTCACGCGCCCGCGCTTCCGTCTCGACAATCGCCGAGCGTTTGGCCTGTTCGGCGGCACGGATTGCAAAAAAATATGGCGTCAGAAGATCTGCAATTGATTGTGCATTTTCCACGTCACGCATCGCATAACTGCCCGTTTGCAAACTTGAACAGCTCAGTGCACCGATAATATCGCCCTGTGCTTTGAGAGGAACATGCAGGCGTGCTTTGAGATCATGCTCAAAGATCGGTGTTGAAAACGCGCCTTCGAAATGAAAGCGCGGATCAGTGCGGGCATCATCCGTCAACAGATATTCGACCTCACCGGACAAGACGGTGCGAATAGGGCTTCCGGAAAGAAGAGCGGGCGGATTGCGGCTCCAGGCTGTCGCAATACCACTCTCATAAGCGATGTGAAACTTGCCGTCGATCATCTTGATGCAGACATCAAGATGATCGTAGGGCAGGATATGATTGATCTCGGTGGCAACGGCCTGAATGATGGAATCGAAATCGAGTTGCCCCGCTAACAATCTGGAAATATTCAGGTAGCGGTCCAGCAGGCGCGCAGGCGCGAGTTCCAGCAAGCGACTCTCCTCCCAAAGACAGGTTGCTTTGTACGTATAATACGCCGCTTTTCTACCGGCACGTCTTGCGGGTTCCCGCAATTTTGCTGCGCGAACCCGCAGCATGGTTGCTTCGATCAGCCTTCACAGCGCAGCGCATTTATTTCATCCTCGCTTCACCAGAAAATTGCCCGCAAGACAATAGGAAATGTCACGGGAGAGTTGGTGTCGTTGAGGAGCGGCGGTGCGGGAGGTTTCGCACCACATTCAAATTCGAACGATCCGAAGCGCTCATAAGCGTTGCGGAGCGTATATTTGCAACTGGGAGGAATGAAATGAAGCTTGGGAAAACCCTTTTGGCATCCGCCGCACTCGCCCTATTGATGACGAGCGGTAGCGCATTCGCTGACACATCATCGAAAAAGATCGCTTTCTCCAACAATTATGCTGGCAACTCATGGCGTCAGGCGATGCTACAGAGCTGGGACAAGGTGACGAAGGAAGCCGTCAGCGCTGGCACAGTTTCGGCAGCCGATGCTTTCACCACCGCTGAAAATCAAGCGACGGAACAGGCCGCGCAGATTCAAAACATGATCCTGCAAGGCTATGATGCGATCGTTATCAACGCCGCGTCGCCAACCGCTCTGAATGGTGCTGTCAAGGAAGCCTGCGACGCTGGCATCACCGTCGTTTCGTTCGATGGTATCGTGACGGAGCCTTGTGCATGGCGCATCGCGGTCGATTTCAAGAAGATGGGCGAAGGCCAGGTCGACTATCTGGCAAAACGCCTGCCGGAAGGTGGCAATCTGCTTGAAATTCGTGGCCTTGCTGGCGTCTCCGTTGATGATGAGCTGCATGCCGGCATTCAGGAAGGTGTGAAGAAGCATCCGAATTTCAAGATTGTCGGTTCGGTCCATGGCGACTGGGCGGCTGATGTTGCGCAGCGTGCGGTCGCAGGCGTTCTGCCAAGCCTGCCAAAGATCGACGCCGTGGTCACGCAGGGCGGTGACGGCTATGGCGCAGCACAAGCCTTTGCCGCGGCAAAGCGCGAAACGCCGATCATCATCATGGGCAACCGCGAAGACGAACTGCAGTGGTGGAAGCAGCAGAAAGACGCAAACGGCTATGAAACCATGTCGGTTTCGATTGCGCCGGGCGTTTCAACGCTTGCTTTCTGGGTTGCACAGCAGATTCTTGACGGCAAGGAAGTCAAGAAAGACCTCGTTGTTCCGTTCCTGAGCGTCAGCCAGGAAACTCTCGATAAGGAGCTTGCCAACACCCAAAAGGGTGGCGTTGCGAATGTCGAATATTCGCTTGAAGACGCGCAGAAGGTCATCGCGGAAGCGAAATAACCTCATCACCTTATCTCCCAGGGGGTGGGCGTGTCTCACGCCTGCCCCTCCCTCATCTCCAATACAGTTCGAGTGCATGGCAAATTCAATCGACAAAAGCGAGGTCGTCGTCGCACGCAATATCCGCGTGCAGTTCGGTGCGGTAAAGGCACTCGATGGCGCCGAACTTGTGATCCATAAAGGCGAATGTATCGGACTTGTCGGCCATAATGGTGCTGGCAAATCCACGATCGTCAATGTCATCAATGGTGGCCTTAGCCCACATGAAGGCAGCCTCACCTATCACGGCGAAGCGGGTCATGGTGTGGCGACTGCACGTAAGCATGGCGTGCGCTGCGTCTTTCAAGAGCTGTCGCTCTTCCCCAATCTGACAATTGCCGAAAATGTCCGCATCATGCAGCGCGACCTTGCGGGTGCCAACTGGCGCGGCAAGGCTGTTGATCTCATAGCAAACAAGCTCAGCGAGATTTTTCCCGGCCACAAGATCGATTGCTCCGCGACCGTTGATGAGTTGTCCATTGCCGAACGCCAGATGGTTGAAATCGCCATCAACTTCACTGCACCCGGCACAGCGCCAAAACTCGTCATTCTTGATGAACCAACCTCTTCACTTGATGCAGGCATTGCCGCGCAGCTGATGGCCTATGTCCGTCGCTTTGTCGGCACGGGTGGATCGGTGATCCTCATTTCGCATATGCTTGGAGAAATCCTCTCAACCTCCGACCGCATCGTTGTGATGAAGGACGGCAAGGTTGTCGCCAATCGCGCAGCAAGCGATTTCACCAATCGCAGCCTTGTCGAAGCGATGGGTAGCGTCGAACGCGAAAAGGCGGCGCGTCGCACAGCAAAAGCGCACACGCCAGGCACCGTCGTTCTCTCTGCAAAAAAGCGCGCCAATGACAGCAAGCCGTTTCAGGCTTTCAAAGGTGAGGTGATCGGCCTTGCCGGGCTTGCCGGTCATGGCCAGACAAAAATGCTGCTTGATCTTTATTATGCCCGCCGACCAAACTGGTTGCCTGCGCGCAATTGCGAAATCGCTTTCGTGGCGGGTGATCGCAGCCTTAACGGCACGTTTCCGCTCTGGAGCATCCTGCACAACCTCACCATCGGTTCGCTTGATCGTCTCTCATCGCTGAAGCTTGTCGATCAGAGCCGCGAAGATCAGCTCGGCGCACAATGGAAAGACAAAATCCAGATCCGCACACCGGATGTGGGCAATCGCATCCTGTCGCTTTCCGGCGGCAATCAGCAAAAAGTGCTGTTTGCCCGTGCGCTTGCTACCACTGCCGATGCCATCCTGATGGACGACCCTATGCGTGGCGTCGATGTCGGCACCAAGCAGGAAGTCTATGAAATCCTGCGCCATGAAGCTGAAAATGGCCGCACCTTTGTCTGGTATTCCACCGAAATGGACGAGATCGAATTGTGCGATCGTGTCTATGTCTTCCGCGACGGTGCAATCGTGACAGAACTTGTCGGCGACGAAATCACGGAAAAGAACGTGCTTGCTGCATCTTTTGAGGGAGGACACGAATAATGCGCCTCTCGGCCTCATCCCTTCGCCTGTTAACGCCGGTTTTCTCGCTCGCTTTGCTGCTGGCTGCTGTTTTCTACATGCAGCCGCGTGCCATGAGCTATACCGGCCTCAACCTGCTGTTTAATCTCGCGGTGCCGATTGCGCTGGCAACAATTGCGCAGATGCTCATCATGGCGGTCAATGATCTTGACCTCTCGATGGGAACCTTCGTGAGCTTTGTGGTCTGCGTGGCTGCGACCTATCTCAACACGGATCCCATCATCGGCGTTCTGATCCTTGCCGCAGCGATTGCAGCCTATGCGGCACTCGGTGCCATCATCCATCTGCGCAATCTGCCATCTATCGTCGTCACACTCGGAATGTCGTTCGTCTGGGGTGGTCTTGCAGTTCTGCTGCTGCCCTCACCCGGCGGCCAGGCGCCGGACTGGGCACGCTGGATCATGACCACAAAACCGCCATTTATACCCATGGCGATTGTCGCAAGCATTCTGATTGCCGTTGTCACGCATTTCATCGTTATGCGCACGACCTTTGGCGTGCTGATGCGTGGTGCTGGCGGCAATGGACGTTCCATTGAGCGCGCTGGCTGGTCGATCACCGCAATCCGCGCCGGAACCTATGCGCTTGCAGCCTTTTTTGCGGTGCTTGCCGGTATCGCGCTTGTAGGGCTGACCACCTCGGCAGATGCCAATATTGCGCTGCGCTATACGCTGCTTTCCATCGCCGGTGTCATTCTGGGCGGCGGCGAATTTGTCGGTGGCCGCATTTCACCGATTGGCGCTGTCATTGGTGCGCTGACGCTCACGCTCGCAGGTTCATTCCTCTCTTTCATGCGCATTTCGCCCGACTGGCAGATTGGTGCGCAAGGCGGAATCCTCATCCTCGTGCTTGCACTTCGCCTCTTCCTCAACCGCCTCGATCGTAAGGGGAATAAGCAATGAGCGCTGTCTCCGTTCTTACAAGCCGCCCATGGATCTGGTCATTCATCGCAACCATCGCGGTCTGGATCATCACCGTCTTGTTTACCGGTGGTGCGGGTGCCGGAGGATTGTCACATGCAGCCTTCACCTTCGCATCCTTTTCGGTGATTGTCGGCCTCGGGCAGATGTTCGTGATCACGCTCGGACCCGGCAATATCGATCTCTCGGTTCCTGCCACCATGACCCTTGCTGCAACATTGGCATTGAAACTGATGGATTCGCAGGACAGCATGATCCTGGCGGGACTTGCAGTCGCGTTGCTGATCGGTCTTGGCATTGGCATCTGCAATTATGCGCTGATCAAGCTGCTGCGTATTCCGCCGATTATCGCAACGCTGTCGATGAGTTTCCTCATCCAGTCGACCGCTATCTGGAGCAATCGCGGCTTGCGCGTAAAGCCACCGGAAGTTCTGGCTCAGTTCACCACCTCTTCCGTTTTTGGCATTCCCAATGTTGCAATCGTGGCGCTGATTCTGTCGGTCCTTGGCTGGGTACTTCTCAAGAAAAGCATTTATGGTCGCTGGATTTCGGCCATCGGGCAAAACCCGTTTGCCGCACGTATGGCAGGCGTTCCGGTCGATGGAACACGCTTCGTCACCTATTTACTTTGCGCGGTTCTGGCTTCGCTTTGCGGCTTCCTGCTTGCCTGTTTTTCTGGCGGTGCCGCACTCAATATGGGTGCTGAATATCTCCTGATGTCGATTGCAGTGGTCATCATCGGCGGCACAGCCGTCGCCGGTGGCGATTCCAACATCCCTGGCATTTGGGGTGCCGCTCTCTTCATGTTCCTCATCGTCTCGATGCTCAACACCTATGGCTTCGGTGCCGGTGTTCGTCTGGTCCTTACGGGATTGACCATTATTGCGGTGATTTTCCTTGCCAGCAGCCGCAGACCAGAGCGTTAAACAACATTCCCCGGAGTTATTTCCTTGTCTCAGCATCCTTCGATTTACGAAATTCACGACGAACGCTTTAAGAATCTGATCGTATCAAGCGCGGATCTTGATGAACTTTACAGCGATTGTCGCTGGGCCGAAGGTCCGGTCTGGTTTGGCGATCTGAATTGCCTGCTCTGGAGCGATATTCCTAACCAGCGTATTCTGCACTGGGTGCCTGACGGCGGCGTTTCTGTTTTCCGCCAACCTTCAAATTTTGCCAATGGCAATACGCGCGACCGCGAGGGACGGCTGGTTTCATGCGAACATGGCGGACGCCGTGTCACCCGCACAGAACTGGACGGCAGTATCACCGTGCTTGCGGACAGCTATCAGGGTAAGAAGCTCAACGCGCCCAATGACGTGATCGTGCGTTCTGACGGCACGGTGTGGTTTACCGATCCGACCTACGGCATTATGGCGGATTATGAAGGCTATAAAGCTGATCCCGAACAGCCAACTCGCAATGTCTATCGGCTTGATCCGAAAAGCGGTGCGTTAACGGCGGTTATCACGGATTTCGTGCAGCCAAACGGCCTCGCCTTTTCGCCCGATGAAATGAAACTCTTTGTCGCCGACAGCGCCTATAGCCACGACGAAAAGGCGCCGCGTCATATCCGGGTTTTCGATGTCGTGGACAATGGCAAGCGCGTAACCGGTGGCAAGGTTTTCTGCACGATTGATAATGGTCTGCCAGATGGTTTCCGCTTCGACACGGACGGCAACCTGTGGACCAGTGCAGGCGACGGTGTGCATTGCTTCTCAGCGGAAGGCAAACTTCTCGGCAAGATCAAGACGCCGCAGACAGTTGCCAATCTCACCTTTGGTGGCCCTCGCCGTAATCGGCTTTTTATTACCGCGACGAAGTCACTCTATGCGGTCTATCTGACCGTCACGGGCGCACAGCATCCATAAAGATCAAAGTTTATGGCCTTCTTGCCTATGCTTTTAAACATATATCGCGCTTTTGGCTTTTCGAGTGCATTTTAATCTCTTTGAAGCATAATTTCATCGCTCCTTGATCGCATTCACAAGCCGAAAGCAACGGACCGGCCAGCGTTTTGAATAAACGTTGGCCCTTTCATCTGCGCCTGCCAGCCCCTTTTTAATCTGGGCCAACGTTGCGGGCAGACGCTCGCGACATCACAACACAGATGAATGCAATGCCCTCTCGACAAGGGCAAACAAGGCATTATACTATTGTATAAACGTTTTGATTTAGATTTTTACGTAAGTGCCGCGAACAAACAATGGCCATATGCAAATCAACAACAAGAATATAGAAGGTGAGACACGTATCGAGCGCGTCTGATCGTCTAACCTTCGACAACCCTGCAGCGCACGCGCATGACGCGGGTTGTTTCCAATTTCAGACGCTCCAGTCTGCAATGTCGCATTGGCTTGCAGATGTAGTCGGGAAAATAAAAAAGGAAAATCCATTGAGTTCATCAGACGATCAATCGCTTGTGAAGCGTTTCAAACGACTTTCTGACATTTTGCAGGCCGAGCAACGAAAGCTTCTCACAGAAGCTGCGGAGTGTGACGACCTGCCGAATAAAAACATCCTTCGACAGATCGCCGAGCTTGAACTGAATATCGCCGCCGTCGAGAACAATCTGGCAGACCTGCAAGTGAAATGAGTGCCAAGTTGTTAAATAGATTGGCACATCAAGGATAACGTCTGTTGTCTCTTCATCTGTCCGCTTCAGTGGCTTTCCGATCATGGCACAGTGGTTTTCAGCGCGTTCTGATACCGCACTCATGAATTCCACTGGCGCGCATCCAGCTAATCGCATCTAGCATTTTGGGCGAATTGCGTCTTGCCCGAAGCCTCTATATGCGTGTCGTGAAATTCTCGACATAATCGAAAGTGAGCAGGACGGCGATGTCAACTATATCTGAATAGAGCTCCAACGTGTAAATCCAGATTAATACCTTGAGAAGTAAGAAAAAAATTAACCTCCGCTGTTCAAGAAGGGGCGACCAGGTCAAATCAATCGTATTTTACACGAAACAGTTGAACAAACATCCAATCGGCGCAAGCAACGCTATTCATTTGCCAACAACGTTGCGCCGATTTGCATCACTTGGTCCCCGGTCATAACGGTCTAACTCTTTTGTTGAGTCGCATAAAATTACGTTTCTATATTGATTCTTAAGAAAATTTGTTTTGAAAAGATGATTTTATCTTTTCGAAACAATTAGATAAGCCAAAATGCAATTGATCAAAAAGACTGCACTATATTTAAAAATCTGCTAATATTTGATGCGCTTAGAGCCTGTTCCAAAAAGGGTTGAGCGATTTCAGTGGGTTATGATTCAATCGGATTTCTGACATACGATGGAGATCACGATGACCTGGACTGAAACCGC
>NZ_JAYEXN010000058.1:0-11785 GCF_044435015.1 Ochrobactrum sp. S1502_03 | reverse complement strand
AGCCTCTATCGCCTCAGCAGAGGCATGGATGTTCATAGCATCCATCAGGCGAATGACACGCCGTATCGCAAAGCTTGAATTTTGAGTCGGGCACTAAGAAATAATAGCAATAAATTGTATTTTTACTTTGATTTTGGGTTGAATGATCAAAATAAACTATATGTGATTATTTTTAACTGAAAATACAAGCTATATAGAGAATGCCATTGAACAGCGTAGAAGGACTGCGCAAAGTTTATCTGATCTCCAGTCAGGCATGGCAGCGGCGGGCTTTTGGCCCGCCGTTTCTACTTTTAACGCGATAGCTTCATATGGCGGTTGACGTCTTTATAAAGCAGATAGCGGAATTTTCCCGGACCACCAGCATAACAAGCCTGCGGGCAGAAGGCGCGCAGCCACATGAAATCACCGGCTTCCACTTCCACCCAGTCCTGATTGAGCCGATAGACGGCCTTGCCTTCCAGCACATAAAGCCCGTGTTCCATCACATGGGTTTCGGCGAACGGGATCACGCCACCCGGCTCAAATGTGACGACGGTCACATGCATGTCGTGACGCAGATCGTTCGGGTCAACAAAGCGCGTTGTTGTCCATGCGCCGTTGGTGTCGGGCATCGGTGTCGGTGCGATGTTCTTCTCATTAAGAAAAAGCGGCTCCGGCACGTCGAGGCCGTCGACATATTCGTAAGCCTTTCGCACCCAGTGGAAGCGTGCGACAGCGCCTGAATTGTTGCGAAGCGTCCAGCCGCTCTTGGGCGGCAGATAGGCGTATCCGCCTTCGCTCAACACATGATCCTTGCCCGCAAGCGTAACCGTGATTTCACCTTCGACAACAAACAGTACGCCTTGTGCGGCGTCATCGAGTTCCGCACGGTCGCTGCCGCCGCCGGGTTGTACTTCCATGATATATTGCGAGAAAGTCTCCGCAAAGCCCGAGAGTGGGCGGGCAATGATCCATAGACGCGTCTTGTCCCAGAAGGGCAGGAAGCTTGTGACGATATCGCTGAATGTGCCTTTCGGAATGACCGCATAGGCTTCAGTGAACATGGCCCGATCAGTCAGAATTTGCGTCTGTGGCGGCAGGCCACCGGTCGGTGCGTAATAATTACGGCTCATTGTTGCCTCTGATCAATATAGTGTTTCGGGAAGAATATCTTTGAGCCGCAGCAGCGCGATGCGCTCGACCTGTTCACACGCGGTTTCCAGCTCCGCTTGTTTCGAATTTTCAACACGCCGTTTGAAAGCGTCGAGAATTTCCTTCTTGTTGCGTCCCTTGACCGCAATGATGAAAGGAAAGCCGAATTTCTGCGTATAGGCGTCGTTGAGTTCGGTGAAAGTCTTGCGCTCGTCATCGCTCAAAGCATCAAGGCCCGCAGATGCTTGCTCAGATGTGGATTCCGGTGTCAGACGCTTCGCCGCCGCAAGCTTTCCTGCAAGATCGGGATGGGCGCGTAAAACACCGAGCTTTTCATCGTCTGATGCAGCGCGGAATGCGCGGACCAGAACCGTATGAAGACCGGATGCAGAATCGGCCAGTTCCGTCAGACCCATGTCATAGGCGCGTTCGGCAATCCATGGCGAATGCTCGAAAATCCCGCCATAGCGCGCAACAAAGTCGGCCTTGCTGGCCTTGGAGGGTAGGACATCGGCCTGCTTTGGCTTGTGATGCTCATGCCAGTGACGCGCAATATCGACGCGCTTGGCAACCCAGACCTTGTCGTGGCTTTGCACATAATCGAGGAAGCGTTCAAGTGCCGCTACACGGCCCGGACGACCGACGAGGCGGCAATGCAGGCCAATCGACATCATCTTCGGCGCACCTTCTGCACCTTCGCGGTAAAGCACGTCGAATGTGTCTTTGAGATAGGTGTAGAACTGATCGCCGGAGTTAAAGCCCTGTGGCGTGGCAAAGCGCATGTCATTTGTATCAAGTGTATAAGGCACGATCAGATGCGGACCTTTTGGCCCCTTTACCCAGTAAGGCAATTCATCGGCATAGGAATCGGCTGAATAGAGAAAGCCGCCTTCCTCCATCACCAGCTTCAGCGTGTTATCCGATGGCTTGCCCTGATAGATGCCGAGTGGGCGCGAGCCTGTAATTTCGGTATGCAGGCGCACAGCTTCGCGAATGTGTTCGCGCTCCACCTCTTCGGGAACATCCTTATATTCCCACCAGCGCAGACCGTGGCTGGCAATTTCCCAGTCGGCTTCCTTCATGGCGCTGATGGCTTCGGGATTGCGCTCCATGGCAAGGGTCACGCCATAGACGGTTACCGGCATGTTGCGTCGCGTGAATGCGCGCCACAAACGCCAGAAGCCGGATCGGGCACCATATTCGTAGATCGATTCCATGTTGAGGTTGCGCTGACCGTTCCATGCCTGCGCGCCGACGATTTCCGAAAGCAGGCATTCGGATGCGGGATCGCCATCAAGGATGCAGCTTTCACCACCTTCTTCGTAGTTGACGACGAACTGCACGGCGATATTTGCCCCACCCGGCCAGCGTGGGTCTGGTGTGTTGCGGCCATAGCCAACCAGATTGCGCGGATAACTCATGTGGAATTCCCTCGATTTTTGTCTGTTTTGCTTATGATAATAAAGATTTACGCCGACCATTCCCCCTCAAAATTTTGAAAGACATCCAACGATTATCATCTTTCCCAAGACATAACTTCGGTAAATACTCACAATAGGGAACAAGTGTGGTTCGCAAACACTCACGTGTTGCGTGAAATAAATCACACAAAAACAAGTGCTTGCAATGGTTCTAACGGTAATGTCGGAAGAATCGTGCAGGCGGCAGGAGTAAAAATGGGAAGCCAAGCAAGCGGTCAGGGCCGGTTAACGACGCATGTCCTTGATACGGTCAATGGTAAACCAGCGGCAAATCTGCGCATCGAATTGCGCCGGATCGAGAATCAGCAGGCAGAAATCTTGCGCGAAATTCGCACCAATGCGGATGGTCGCTGCGGTGAACCGCTGCTTGCGGGCGATGCGCTCCATTCTGGTTCATATGAGCTGCTTTTCCATGTCGGTGAATATTTCGGCAAAAGGGACGGTGTGATCCCGTTTCTGGATGTGGTGCCATTGCGTTTTGGTATTTCTGACGAAAAGGCGCATTATCATGTGCCGCTTCTGGTTTCGCCGTTTTCTTATTCAACCTATCGCGGGAGTTAAGCGGTATGGGTCAAGCAGTCAGACACACAATCCGCTTTCTGCTGAACGGCGAGACAGTTGAGCTCGACCGTGTTTCGCCGACAGAAACCCTGCTCGATCATCTGCGTTTGTCGCGCAAACTGCGTGGCAGCAAGGAAGGTTGCGGTGAGGGCGATTGCGGTGCCTGCACGGTGCTGGTCGGCAAGATCGTGGGTAACGAACTCGTCTATGAAAGCGTGAATGCCTGCATCCGCTTCGTGGGTTCGCTGGATAGTTGTCATATCGTGACCATTGAGCATTTGCGCGGCTCCGACGGTGGCCTGCATCCGGTGCAAAAGGCGATGATCGATTTTCACGGCTCGCAATGCGGCTTCTGCACGCCGGGCTTCGTCATGTCGCTTTATGCGCTGTGGATGCGCAATCCAAAGCCTGTGGATGCTGAGATCGAAAAGGCGCTGCAAGGCAATCTCTGCCGCTGCACCGGCTATGAGGCCATTATACGTGCAGCGCGGGCGATTTCCGATTATGGCACGTTGATGGATGATGCGCTTGCTGTTGAGCGTGCGCATGTGTTCCGCCAACTGACGGCCTTGCGTGATGGTGCGCGGGTTGAGGTTGGGAGTGGCAAAGACCGTCTGGTCGTCCCTGCCGACCTCAATGATTTTGCCACTGTTTATGCAAATGAACCGAAGGCGACAATCGTTGCCGGTTCAACCGATGTCGGCCTTTGGGTCACGAAGATGATGCGCGATATTTCGCCGGTCATCTTTATTGGGCATCTCAATGAACTGCGCACAATCAGCGAAGAAAATGGCGTTATCAGTATCGGCGCGGGCGTAACCTATACGGAAGCTTTCTCGGTTCTTGCAAAACGCATTCCGGCGCTGGGAAATCTCATCAATCGGATTGGCGGCGAGCAGGTGCGCAACATGGGCACGATTGGTGGCAACATCGCCAATGGGTCTCCGATTGGCGACACGCCACCGCCATTGATCGCGCTTGATGCAAAGCTGACAATGCGCAGAGGTGCAGAACGCCGCACTATTGCGCTGCAAGATTTTTTCATTGCATACGGCAAACAGGATCGGCAGCCGGGCGAGTTTGTGGAGGCTGTGCATGTGCCGCTACCAGTGGCAGACAGCCAGTTCGCCATTCATAAAATTTCCAAGCGCTTTGAAGAAGACATCACCGCAACGCTTGGCGCTTTCCATCTTGGACTTGACGCTGAGGGCAATGTCGCCTCCATCCGCATCGCCTATGGCGGTATGGCTGCAACGCCAAAACGCGCACTCAATGTGGAAGCAGCGTTGACGGGTAAACCTTGGAATGAGGAGAGCGTTGAAGCCGCAATTAAATCCTATGGCCTCGACTATCAGCCTCTGACCGATATGCGCGCTACAGCAGAATACCGTCTGCTGGTTGCGAAGAATTTGCTCCGCCGTTTCTATGCTGAAACGCAAGGCGAGAGCGAACCTTTGCGTAAACCAAACGTTGTCGCTGCATAAGGAGGATGACATGAACAAGCATCCTGCAAACGCAATCAAAGCGAGCCGTATCAAGGGCGGCGTTGCCACCGATCAGCGCCATGACTCGGCCCACAAGCATGTGACGGGCGAAGCAGTTTATATCGACGATATACCGGAGCCTGAAGGCACCCTTCATATTGGTGTTGGCTTCTCAACTGTTGCGCATGGCAAAATCACTGGCGTTGATTTGTCTTCCGTGCGCGCTGCTCCCGGTGTCGTCGATGTACTCACCTATCAGGATGTGCCCGGCGAAAACGATGTCTCACCATCGGGAATGCATGACGATCCGATCTTCGCGGTCGATAACGTGCAGTTCCATGGCCAGCCGATTTTTGCGGTTGTGGCCCGCACGCGTGATCAGGCGCGCCGTGCAGCACGTCTTGCAAAGATCGACTATGAAGAAATGACGGGCCTGTTTTCGATTTCCGGCCTCGACGGCTATAAAGACAAGCTGGTTTTCACGCCGCTGACGCTCAATCGTGGCGATGCCCGCAAGGCCATCGATGAAGCACCGCGCAAGGTCAAAGCACGTATGAAAATCGGCGGACAGGATCACTTCTATCTCGAAGGGCAGGCTTCGCTTGCAATCCCCGGCGAAGATGACGATGTGACCATCTATTGCTCCACGCAAGGCCCAAGTGAAACGCAGCATCTGGTCGCCCACGCGCTTGGCGTGCCAAGCCACTCGGTGACGGTGGAAGTGCGGCGCATGGGTGGCGGTTTTGGCGGCAAGGAAACGCAGGCCAATCAATGGGCAGCGATTGCCGCGATTGCTGCCAAAAAACACAAGCGCGCCGTCAAAGTTCGTCTTGATCGTGATGAGGATATGACCTCGACCGGTAAGCGGCATGATTTCATGATTGATTATGAAGTCGGTTTCGATGATGAAGGCAATATTCTCGGTGTCGATTATCTGTTTGCACTGAATGCGGGTTTCTCTGCCGATCTGTCTGGTCCGGTTGGCGACCGCGCGCTGTTTCATTGTGATAACGCCTATTTCTTCCCGGCCGTTCACGCGCAGTCCGCACCGCTTTATACCAATACCGTGTCCAACACGGCATTCCGTGGTTTCGGTGGTCCGCAGGGCATGGTGGGTGCCGAGCGCGTGATTGAGGAAGTGGCTTTCGCGGTCGGCAAAGACCCGCTCGAAATCCGCAAGCTCAATTTCTATGACGCCATGGGCACAGACGGCACGCGCAATGTGACGCCCTATCACCAGAAGGTGGAAGACTGCATCATCCAGCGTATTGTTTCCGAGCTTGAGGAAAGCGCTGATTACGCGAAGCGCCGCGAGGCAATCCGCGAATTCAACGCCAAAAGCCGCTACGTCAAACGCGGTATGTCACTGACTCCGGTGAAATTCGGCATTTCCTTCACCAAGACGGAATCCAATCAGGCTGGCGCGCTGGTGCATGTCTATAATGACGGCTCGGTGCATATGAACCATGGCGGCACGGAGATGGGGCAGGGGCTTCATCTGAAAGTAGCCCAAGTGGTGGCGGAAGAATTCCAGATTGATCTTGATCGCGTGAAGATCACAGCAACAACGACCGCGAAAGTACCTAACACTGCTCCCACAGCAGCATCGTCCGGGGCTGATCTCAATGGGATGGCCGCGCAGGATGCCGCGCGTCAGATCAAGAAGCGGCTCATTTCTTTTGCCGCGCAGCAATATCAGGTGGCCGAAGATCAGGTGGTCTTCCTGCCGAACCGTATCCGCGTTGGCAATCAGGAAATAAGCTTCAACGATCTGGTCAAACAAGCCTATATCGGGCGCGTGCAGCTGTCCGCATCGGGACATTACAAGACGCCGAAAATCCATTGGGATCGCGCCAAGGGGAAAGGCCACGCCTTCTATTATTACGCCTATGGCGCAGCCTGTTCCGAAGTGTCGGTGGATACGCTGACAGGTGAATACGTGGTCGAACGCACGGATATTCTTCACGATACGGGCCGCTCGCTCAACCGTGCCATTGATATTGGTCAGGTGGAGGGCGGTTTCGTGCAAGGCATGGGCTGGTTGACCACGGAAGAGCTTGTCTGGGACGACAAAGGACGGCTACGCACGCATGCCCCGTCAACCTACAAGATCCCGCTTGCATCAGATCGTCCGAAGATTTTCAATGTGGCCTTGACCGACTGGTCGGAGGCTTATGAGCCGACAATTCACCGCTCCAAGGCGGTTGGTGAACCGCCGCTGCCGCATGGCATGTCGGTGCTTTATGCGCTGTCGGATGCAGTGGCGAGCGTTGCCGATCACAAGATCAGTCCGCGCCTTGATGCGCCTGCAACGCCCGAGCGCGTGTTGATGGCCATTGAACGGCTGCGGTCTCAGAAGGGCTGATGGTATGTCGGGCAGGCGGGACGATATTCGGGATTTTCTGAACCGTCGCCCTGATTGTGTGCTGGTGGAAGTTGCGGACGTTAAAGGCTCTGCCCCGCGAGACGTGGGCACGTGGATGCTTGTTGCGCGCGATATGATCTTCCGCACCATTGGTGGCGGGCAACTCGAATATATGGCGATTGACCACGCCCGAAAAATTCTTGCTGGCGGCAGGGATACGCCTATGGATATTCCACTTGGCCCTGAAATTGGCCAATGCTGCGGCGGTCGCGTGGCTTTAAGCTTCCGGCGGGTTAATCGTGGTCTGGCAGAAGACCTTATTGCCAAAGTCGATGCCGAAATTGCCACCCGCCCGCATGTCTATATTTTCGGTGCCGGCCATGTCGGCGATGCGCTGGCCTATGCGCTGTCGCTGACACCTGTGCGGGTAATTCTGGTGGATACGCGTGAAGCGGAACTGATGGCGGTTGATGCCCCCGGCGTTGAAACCTGTCTTGCGGCCATGCCGGAACAGGTGGTGCGTTCGGCTCCTCCGGCAAGCAGCTTTATTGTGCTGACCCATGATCATGCGCTGGATTTTCTGATCGTTGCCGAGGCTTTGCAGCGCGGCGATGCGGTCTATGTCGGCATGATCGGCTCGAAGACCAAGAAAGCCACTTTCAAAAGCTGGTTGAAACGAGAAATGGGCAGCGATGATTTATTTGAAAATCTCATATGCCCAGTTGGCGGGGCGCTTGTGAAAGACAAGCGACCGGAAGTCATTGCCGCACTGGCTGCGGCGGAAGTGCTGACTGCTGTTCTGACTTCCACCAAGGTTCTACAGCTTGTTTAAGCCAAAATCTCCTTGATCTGCCGCTGGCAGCGCTCTGTCATGAAATCAATGATCAGGCGCACTTTCGGGTCCTGAAACCGCTTGTGCGGATAGATCGCAGCGAGCTGGATGGATGCAGGAGGCGTGCTTTCAAGGATTGGAACCAGCCGCCCTTCGCGGATATATTCCTTCACCTCAAACAGCGGTTTGTTGATGATTCCGCGTCCACTCAGCGCCCATTGCGTCAATACGTCGCCATCATCGGAGTCGTAAGGTCCGGTGACTTCAAACTTGCGCAGGCCTTCCGGTGTCTGCAACGACCAGAAATACTCTTTTGAGCCGGGAAAGCGCAGCAGAAGGCAATCATGTTGATCGCCCAACAGCTCATCCGGCGATTGAGGCGTGCCGTGTTTTTCGAGATATGCGGGCGCTGCACAGATCACGCGTTCGCAGTTTAAAATGCCGCGCATCCGCAAGTTGGAATTTTCCAGAACGCCTAATTTGAAAGCAACATCAACGCTTTCACTCATGATGTCGATCTCGTGGTCAGATAGTCGCAGGCGCACTTCTATGTCCGGATATTTGTCGTGAAACTCCGGAATTGCCGCGGCGATCAGTCTGCGACCCAGCCCCAATGGCGCTGTAATGCGAATCGATCCTTTTGGATTTTTGGCGAGTTCTGCGACAGCGGCTTCGGCTTCGTCTACAGCTTCCAGTATTTTAACCACACCGTCATAAAAAACGCGTCCATGCTCGGTTGGTGTGAGTTTGCGCGTGGTTCTGTTGAAGAGACGCACACCGAGATGCTTCTCTAACTCCTTGATTCGATTGCTTGCAACAGCGGGTGATGCGCGCTGGTCGCGACCTGCCGCAGACAAGTTTCCCAATTCGACAACGCGCACAAAAACACGCAGATTATCAAGATAAGACATGCGCTTGTTCCACCATTGTATATATTTTTTTGAAAGTGATGGTCTTGATGCGACGTTCACACAGGCGCAAAGCTTTGGCAAATAATAAACTAACAAACAAGGGAACGAGTAATGGGAGTGCCGGATGTATGATCTTGCTGTGGCCTGGGACTGGCTGGGCTTTGCAGCGCGGTGGCTACACGTGGTCACTGCGATTGCGTGGATCGGCTCGTCTTTCTATTTCATCGCGCTGGACTTAGGGCTTCGCCAGCGTCCCGGCTTACCCGTTGGTGCTTATGGCGAAGAATGGCAGGTTCATGGTGGTGGTTTCTATCACATCCAGAAATATCTGGTTGCCCCCGCGGAGATGCCCGAGCATCTGACATGGTTCAAATGGGAATCCTACGCCACATGGCTGTCGGGCTTTGCTTTGCTCTGCATCGTCTATTATGCGGGTGCAGATCTTTATCTGGTTGACCCGAATGTGCTCGATGTATCGGCGCCGACGGCAATCGCTATTTCGATTGCTTCGCTGGCTTTTGGCTGGATTGCCTATAACACCATCTGCAAATTGATGCTCGGCAAGAGCGATACGCTCCTGATGATCATTCTCTACGCCATTCTGGTGATGATGGCTTGGGGCTATACGCATCTGTTTACGGGTCGCGCAGCTTTCCTGCATCTGGGTGCTTTCACTGCGACGATCATGTCTGCCAACGTGTTCATGGTCATCATTCCGAACCAGAAAATTGTGGTGGCCGATCTCATCGCCGGCCGCAAGCCCGATCCGAAATACGGCAAGATCGCCAAGCAGCGGTCGACCCATAACAACTATCTGACGCTGCCTGTGCTGTTCCTGATGCTGTCGAACCACTATCCGCTGGCGTTTGGAACAGAATTCAACTGGATCATCGCTTCGCTGGTGTTCCTGATGGGCGTCACGATCCGCCACTGGTTCAACACGCGTCATGCTCGCAAAGGCAATCCGACATGGACATGGCTTGTGACAGTGCTCTTGTTCATCGTCATCATGTGGCTTTCGACTGTGCCAAAAATCCTCACCGATGAGCCGAGCGAGCAGAAGATTTCATCGCTGCAACAGAGCTTCATTTCGGACCCGCACTTTGAAAAGGTGCGGGACACAGTTCTGGGGCGGTGCGCGATGTGCCACGCCAAGGAGCCCGGCTGGGAAGGTATTATTGCGCCGCCTAAGGGCGTAGTGCTTGAAAATGATAGGGAAATTGCAGCCCATGCGCGCGAAATCTATTTGCAGGCTGGGCGTTCCCATGCCATGCCGCCTGCCAATGTGACCGGTGTGAGCATCGATGAGCGCAAGCTGCTCGCATCCTGGTATGAATCCGCTACTTCTGGAGCAAAGTAAGAATGACCAAACTTCTCATCCGTGGCCGTGTGCTGAGTTTTCGCGACGAACCGCAAAGTCTGGATGATACTCAATCCTATCGCTATATCGACGATGGGGCTGTACTGGTTGAAAATGGCCGCATTGCGCGTTTAGGCGATTATGCCGATGTAATCGCTCAGGCAGGCAGCAACGTGCAGGTCGCGGACCATCGCCCGCATCTCATTCTACCGGGTTTCATCGATACGCATATTCACTATCCGCAGACGCAGGTTGTTGCATCCTATGCGGCCAATCTGCTCGAATGGCTCAACACTTATACATTCGTGGCAGAACAGAAATTCGCCGATGAGCAGCACGCGGAATTTATCGCTGAGCGCTTTCTGGACGAACTGATCCGCCATGGCACCACCACGGCCGTCGCCTATTGCTCGGTACACCCGCAGAGCGTCGATGCCTACTTCCGCGCGTCGCAGCATCGCAATATGCGTATGCTTGGCGGCAAGGTGATGATGGATCGCAATGCGCCGTCAGCACTCTGTGATACCGCTCAATCGGGCTATGATGACAGCAAGCAACTGATTGCCCGCTGGCATGGCAAGGACCGCCTTGATTATGTAATCACACCGCGCTTTGCGATTACCTCGACACCAGAGCAACTCGAAGCCAGTCAGGCGCTAGCCCGCGAACACCCTGAATGCTTCATCCAGACCCATCTTTCCGAAAACCACGAAGAGATCGAATTCACAAAATCGCTTTATCCAAATGCGCCGGATTATCTTGGCATCTACGAGCATTATGGTTTGCTGGGTGAGAAGACGTTGCTTGGCCATTCCATCCATCTCGAAGAACGCGAAGTGAAGGTGATGGCCGAGACTGGCTCGGTCGCAGTTTTCTGCCCGACCTCGAACCTGTTTCTCGGTTCCGGTCTCTTTGACCGTGATCGCCTGAAAGCATCGGGCGTGCGCATGGCAGTGGCGACCGATGTGGGCGGCGGTACCAGTTTTTCGATGCTGCGCACGATGGACGAAGGCTACAAGGTTCTGCAATTGCGCGGTAATCGCCTCAATCCGTTCCAGTCATTTTATATGATGACGCTCGGCAATGCCCGCGCGCTGTCGATGGAAGACAAGATCGGTACGCTCGACGAGGGTACAGAAGCCGATATTGTGGTGCTTGATTCATCCGCCACATCGCCGATGCGCCTGCGCATGGCAGCGGGCGCAACGCTTGAGCAGGAGTTGTTCCTACTGCAAACACTGGGTGACGATCGCGCAATCGTCGAAACCTATGTGGCGGGTAAGCCGTTAAAGGGGGCACTTTCTTGAGTGTTTTTCGATGTCTGTAAACTGGAAGCTAATATATTTTATGGAGTAAATAAGTGTTATATAAATATTGTTCTTTTTAAAATCCCCATTTTTTCTATAATAAGAGGTCTTTTTTCATTGAAAAGCTATTGTTATAGGAAGAAAAATTATGACATATATTGATAATATTAAAGAAAAAAACTTGTCTGATATTATGAGGGCTGCTGATGCGTTCCCCATGGACAAAATAGTAGAGAGATATGCAAAAGATAATAAGAGCCTGAATCATAATGAATTTAACGATATCAGGCTCTTGCGATGCGCCGCGTGAGGAAGCGTATGTTTGCGATGTAGACCCACGCTTCGGAAGA
>NZ_JAYEXN010000057.1:0-12316 GCF_044435015.1 Ochrobactrum sp. S1502_03 | reverse complement strand
GCATCACAAGTGCTGAAACATAAAGACCATTTAGCTTATAATTAATACGTCATTTACCATAATTTCAACGTGTTACGCTCTCAACCAAATGCCTCTGAAGACCTTGCTATCGCCGCTGGCGCGCGCCAGTGTCGTTTTCCGCTTAAAACTGCAATTGCAGTCGTTAGTGGAAAATTTGCACTCCAAGCCTTCTGCGACTGATTGATATTGTAACACAAATCGGACAGCTATCCGCCAAACACAGCGAGAATTTCAAGACTATCAGAATGAACGATGAGCTGCACATTTACGTCAGTCATAGTCTCTGAGAGCGACGGTACAAAAGTTGGCGACGAAAGCCGCTGGATAGTCCAGCCACGTATTTTCCTTCTGCAACGAGCGCAGGAGGGACAGAGGATCTACACTGCAGATTCGTATTTGAAGGTTCGTTTGAAATTGGGCATTGCAGTTCCGTGGAACAGTCGCTCAAACCCATCTTCACCCAGGCTCTGGAAACACTGCGCACGAGCCGCTGTTGATAAACTCGTTAATGACGAAGACGAATGTTGTTTAAGACGGGTCGGCAGTTTTTGTAGCGAAAGCAGCAGCTTGCCGAAATGGACCGTGTTTTCTCGTGCCTTTAGTTGCGCATCGATCGCAGCGTCGAGCCAGCGTGCCGCGGCAGAAATCGAAACGTGCGCCGCGCTTCGAAGATCGAAACCACAGCGCGTACAGATATGCTGCGGTATGAGATGTTTCTGAGCGAGTAACGAAATTCCGCTCAGACAACAGGGGCATCTATCACGCAGACGTTTTCTATGGAGAAAACATGAAATGCGTGTTGCAAGCCGCCATTCAGTACGAAAATAGGGATCAATATCGTTTGCGAGGCAATTCGGACAAAACTGTAGCCAGGTGGAAGTTTTGGGCCGACATTTGCGTCTCATTGGCAATGACAATGACACCAATTGCGTATTCTGAGTTAACAGGCAGGACAATGTCTTGCGCCTGACACCTGTCATATCTGCAAGAAATTTGATGGCAGGTTGTGAAGCGGCGGCGTTCTGGAGTTTTGGTCGGAGGGGAACGGAGAGTTTCGCTGCGCGCATTATAAAATCGGACGAAGTTCCGTTGGCATAAGCGACCCGACAAAGCCAGCTTTCCAATAGTTCATCCCGATATGGTTTTACGATGATGGGCCATGTCTGGCGGTGAATTTCAGCATATCGCGGCGTGACCTCCACCAAATATTGCAACATTTCAGGATCGGTGGCGCTCATAGTAACTGATCCCGTAGCAATGCTTGTCGGCGAGTGGAAACAGGTATGTGACAAAGCTTGTTGATAGCGGACTGCGAAATCCGTTCTTTTCCAGAGCGCAGGGCTTCAATGGCTGCTTTCGTTACGATTTCAGAAATCTGACCGATAAGTCCCTCGGACAACTCGTAAATGCGGCGTGCAATCGGTTCATCGGAAAGATTTGAACCTTGGGCAAGCGGAATTGCCGCCTCGAGACTGTCGAGAAGAGTAAGATAGTCATCGTTATAGCGCCATCTCGCAACAGCGTGCACATCGAACCGACTAGCCATTTCTGTGGTGGCGTTTATTGCATCATAAACCGATACATCACCAATCAGTACACATGAGATATCGTACTGACGCCCAATCCTTCTGAGGAAAGAAAAAACGGATTCTGTATCTTTCGCTCGACCGCGGAGTGCATTGTGAAACTCATCAAAAATCAAAATGCGCGGTTTTACGCGCTGAAACAAATGATCTATTTGTTCGGCCTTCCGGTGAACAGAATGACTGGTCCCAAAGGGTGCCTTCAGTGCCTGGAGAATGCTACTATAAAAATGTGTAAGGCCCGCTCCCTCCCGCGTTTGAATAATCCAGACTTTCTGTTGGGAGGGCGGAGCGATCTTGAGATGGTTCACCGCAAAACGTTCGGCAATCATCGTCTTACCATTGGCATATGGCCCAACAATCATCAGTCCGTTCGGGCGAAGCCCCGGCGGGCGAGCAAGTAGATCGTCCAATCGCGTGAGTGCATCTTTGGCAATCGAATAGCCAATCCAGCGTGGTGCGCGAATATAAGCGACTCTATCTTCTATCCCTTGCTCTAAATGCGTTCTGACATGATCGAAAAGATGCTCGCCCATTTACCAGTCCTCCACTGGCAATCGGCGTTTCTGATGATTTGGGTGAGGGGGATTTTCATTTGTAGCCCGTTGCATATTTTCATATGGCTTTGGCGCATCTGCAGCATGCGTATTCCGCACGGCATTTCGTAATTCGTTGCGTACGCGTTTCGTCTTTCCGACAATCGCAGAGATTTCCCTTCGCAGGACGACCTTTTCCAATTCAGATCTGGCACCACTCGCTCTGCGACCGGCTCGGTCCGCACGATGCTCCCACAAAGTCATTGATCTCAGAATTCCGTCCCGACGTGATACGGGCTGAAAGACAGCGGTATCTGGATCCCGAATATAGATATGGCTGATATCGCGAGGGTCGTATCTGATTTCAAGTTTTAACAAGCGGTCTCGTAAGGCAACTAACCTCCCAAGCCATGGAGAGTAATAGTCTAGGGAAAACATACTGACGCCTTGAGGCGTAAGCCGCCGTTCCGTGCGCGGAAGAAAGGTAAGCAATACGTCATCTGTCTGATCATGGAAAGAATGCAGATCATCAGCATGCTTATGCCACTCAACGGCTGGAACACGAAGCGTTCGGTTATTCTGCTGGTGATTATGATCAATAACAGCAAGCGTAATGCACTGTTCGAGTTGTGCAAAGCTAATTCGGGCCCGCTTTTGAGACGGATATTGTTTGCGATCTGAGACTGATCTCCCGGTGGAGCCTGGATAGGATGCTAAAACCGCATTGAGCTTACCAAGCAATCTTTCCACGACACCGCCCTCATGAACCCGGTATCGATTGCGATAGCGTATCTCGATCCCATACTCTTCGCAGCCCCGCTGGAATGCATTCCCCTTAAACTCTTTTGCAGAATCGGTGACCAGAACACGTGGACGGCCAAACATCGGCCAATCGTGATTGATTGCGCGTGAAGCCAGCCAATCCTGTTTCGGACACATCGCTTGTGCCATGCAAAGGCCAACAGACAAGACAGATGGCTTTTCCAATGTCAGACAAAATCCAAGGATCGAGCGTGTACAGACGTCCGTAACCAGCGTCAGATAAGCCCGTCCGACGAAACGGCCACCGCCTTCGATGACTTCAACAAAGTTTATGTCTGTCGGAGTGTGATCAATCTGGCAGACACTTAGCGGGCTCTCAGAGTGGATATATCCCGGCCGTGGTTTCAGCCGGAGTAGTCGATGCGTGTCAGAATATCTACCCTTTGCAATCATCTCTGGAGTGAAAAGAGCTGGGATTCGTCTTGAAACAGTTCCATAAGATGGAGGAGATAATCCAGCTTCCACGCATCTAGCTTGTATCTCTGCAACTACCGGCGCCAGGGGCGGCGTTTCCGTCACAAGCCATTGCTGCTGCAAAGTATCGCTAATAATTCCTTCAATGTCCGAACACACTCGTTTTCTTCGGTGATAAGGGGCTCTGGAAAGAAGGGAAGTGATACGCCGCGTCGTTCGGTAGCGGGCCAGAAGATAATATATCTGGCGTCGGCCAAGCCCAAGTTCAGTGGCTGCTATGCCAACGGCGATACCTTTCGGGCCAGAGCACTCCAATATGCGATCCAACTCGCGCGCTATACGACGTGCCACAAGCCATTGCTCTTCGGAATAAGATCGGGCTGGAATAGATTTCCCATCCTTTGAGCGCGTGTGCATTTCTAAACGGCCTGTGAAATCGTTAGCGGAAATTTTCCGCTAGAATGACAGCTAAACGTAACGCAGGCATGACAAATCTGCTTGTGCAGTTTTAAGCGGAAAACGACAGCCGGTGTCGAACTGGCGCGTCTGGACGAGCGCATCGCCCGTTCGCCTGTCGGGCAGGGCTTTATTGAACGCAGCCAATTCACCGACGCCTGCGCCTCGCTGTGGATTGACGGCGAACTCGTTCATCTCGAAGACCTCGTCCTCCACGACGCCACGCGGGATATTCGCGCACCCACCCATGAGCTGACAATCGCCCGCGACGTCCTGCGCACTCGTCGGCGGATCGCCGGCCAGTCCCCGGATTGGGCGTTCTCTGCCGACGGCATCCGCTCGCTGCGGAAAACCTCGGAGATCGGGTCAGTCGGAGGGGACGAGGCGACGACGGCCGATGCTATCCGCCGCGTGGTCTTGACCGATCCAGAAGAGGATGGCGACTTAGTCGACAGTGGTGAAGATCTCCCCGGGGTTGACTATGCCGCCATCGATGCAGTGCTGGCCCGATCAGAGGCGGCGATCGAGAACGCAAAACGGCCCGGCAGTGGTGGCGGCCAAGACAAAGATACGATGATCTACGATCTCGATTGGGACGAGGACGCGCGGCTCGACGAATGGCGGGGCGTGTTGCGGCAGGCAAGCGATTTGCCGGCGGTGCTGCAGGCCATCGTCGCCCTTGATGCCTGGAACGAGCTTGCCGTCCTCCAGCACGCGCCCTGGCTCGGCCGGTTGCTGGCCGCTTCGATCCTGCGCCAGGCGGGCATTACGTCAGGCGCGCATCTCGCCGCCGTCAATCTTGGCCTCAAAACCATTCCCGTCGATCGGCGCCGGAGCCGCGATCGCGAGACGAGGCTGCTCGCCATCGCCCACGGTTTGTTGGCGGCCGCCGAGATCGGGATGAAAGAACATGATCGGCTGACTCTGGCGAAGACGATGATGGACCGAAAACTTGAAGGACGGCGAACTTCGTCAAAATTGCCGGAACTGGTCGAGCTGGTCATGGCGAGGCCGTTGGTGTCGGCAGGGATGGTGGCGAAGACGCTGGAGGTCACGCCGCAGGCGGCGCGGCGGATCGTTTTGGAACTCGGCCTGCGCGAGATGACGGGGAGGGGGAGGTTTCGGGCATGGGGGATTATTTAGTCGGAAAAATTCTTTTGCCGCTTTCTGCGACGCTGTCTTCCCGTCGCCCAGGCTTCGTAGGCTCATGTTTTCTTCTGCGCACCTCGGTGAGGAGCGCTAACACGAAGTCCGGATGGGAAACAGGTCCTCGCCGTAATGGTGAAGCCTCGTGTGATGGCGACGGCATAGCCACCGGACTTTCAAAGGCTCATCATATTGATCGTGATGGGCATCGACGGCTTCGTTGCCGCAGACCTCACACGTGTTCTTCCTCAGTTCGCCCACCTTTAAGGCACGCTGCACGATGAGGTGAGCCTCATACTTTGTGGGATTGGCTCGTCGCCAGTTTGCCTGGCGGGTATCGGTCTTGAGCATCTATGTAGTCTTCCCGATCAGTTCAGGGTGTAGCGCTTCCAGGGTATCGCCTGCATAGGCACCCGCGACAGAAAATCAACGAGATCACGTCGGCCACGATATGTCGGGACGCCCCGGCTGTTTTGCGCCATGAGAACAATCGGCACGCCGGGGAATGCTGGCTGGAAGCTATAAGCAACCTCATCGGCTTGAGGGCCGCTGTTGAGAACGTGCGGCTTAACAATGACGATGGCAAATGTGACGCCCTGCTCGCGAACTAATGCGCCTTCAAACTGCATTTCTTCTCTCCTTTGATGAAGAGGCCGCCTCACTCCAGGCGGCCTCAGGTTTTAGCCACGCGGCGGGAACGGATCGCGGCCGTAGGAATCCTTGTCCCGGATTTGTCCGTTGGGCCGGTGAATAACCACCTCGCTCTGCTGGTTGATCGCAATCTTGCGAGCCGCCGCTGCCGCGTCGGCTTGTGTTCCATGAGTAGAGGTTACCCGCTGATTTCCAGCGCCCCGCACGGCCCATTCGCCGTTATGGGGAACCACATGCTGATTTGTCTTTGTCATTGCATCAGATTCCTTTTTCTTGAGTGCCACTTCAATTTACATTAATGATAATTTAATTGTCAATATGGCTATTGTGGTTTACGGGTTGGGGTAGAAATTTTACGCATGGAGTGATCATGACCATTGAGATGAAAAATGTGCTGGAGTTAGCCGATGCGGCGCTAGCCGCTGACTACACGCGCGTACGCAGAGCCGCGAATGCGCTCGCGCGAGACCTCGACAAGAATGGTGAGACCTCCATTGCCAAGGAACTCAAGGCGCTGGTTCGGAAGAGGGGGGTGCCTTTGAAGGCGTCTGGTTACATGGAATCCCTGCCTGTTGACTCGAAATCCCGCTTGCCGCTTGTCGAAGAGCAGACTTGGCCCGATACACCTGTTTTCCTGAATGAAAGCGGTTGGCGCGTGTTCAGCGATTTCATCGCGGATGCCCGTCGCATTGATGACTTGAGTGCCAAAGGATTGGCGTCGCGACTAGGGCTTCTGCTCTCCGGCCCGCCGGGAACAGGTAAGTCTCTTCTTGCCGGGCACATCGCTGCACAGTTGTCACGACCGCTCTACGTCGTCAGGCTCGACTCCGTGATATCCTCGCTGCTCGGCGATACGGCAAAAAATATTCGCTCGGTTTTTGATTTCGTACCGGCGCGGAACGCTGTTCTATTTCTTGATGAAATGGATGCTGTTGCAAAACTGCGGGACGATCGACACGAGCTCGGCGAGCTCAAGCGCGTGGTCAATACCGTCATTCAAGCGCTTGATGGGCTGGACCCGAGTTCGATCGTGGTTGCTGCAACCAATCATGCTCACCTTCTCGATCCTGCGATCTGGAGAAGATTCCCCTACAAAATAGATCTTGGGCTTCCAGAGGAAAGCGTCCGTGCCGATCTGTGGCGACATTTTCTCTTTGAGGACAAAGATGAAGATGGTCGCGCCGAACTGTTCGCTACAGTGTCCGAAGGACTATCGGGGGCCGATATTGAAACGATGAGCTTGTCAGCACGGCGTCATGCGGTTCATGATTCGCGTGACATCGATTTTGGAGCCGTCATTGCGGCTCTGTTAGAGCCCCGCTCAGGGCGGACCGCCCCTGTCCAGCGGCAGCCATTGGACGCCGAGCAAAAGCGGCAGGTGGCGATAGCATTGAAGGAGAAGCACGGTATTGCGGGCGCGGATACCGCCCGCATCCTTGGTGTGTCACGGCAAGCCATTTATGCATATTTGAAGCAACAGGATGGGGAGGCATAGCATGGCGGAAGTTCGAGACCAACCCCTTCTCTATCCTGTTTTGAGCCTTCAAATGGACCCGGCGCTCCGGAGTCCTACAGGGCGTGGCAAGGGCATTGAAAGTATTGTCACGGAGCGTCTCGGCCGACAGCAGGAAGTTCTTGCGAGCGAAACACGCGATATCTATGAGCACCGCGCGGAGTTGCCGACATATTCGGGGCTAACTCACCTCGTAGTCCGTATGTTTACCGAAGATTCCCTCGCTCCGACACACACACCAGACGACCTCTTCTCCCAGCGCCACGGCTGCAGGCTGGTTGCACCCCTTCCGAGCGGTTATTTGATCGAAGCCGACATCAAGCAGTTGCCTCGCCTTCTCGACGCGATCCAACGTCCGGTCGGCTATGCGGTGCAAGCAGACATATCGCGAGTTTCGTCCCTGGAGCGATTTGATGCGAAAAGTCGATTGCGCGGGCGGTCAGTCAGTGAGCTCTGGAATTCCGCGCCGGAGGACGACGATGGACGTTTGTTCGTGGTCTGGCTTGCTCCTTTTCGTGATCGTGACGCCAAGGTAGAGGTCCTGGAGCGCATTCAGGGCTTTGCCAATGAGAGGTTGGTATTGCCGACTTTCACGAGTGTGCGGTTGACGCTAGGCACATCAGAGGAAGCGGAAGAACCGCGCGCTTTAACGACGCCGCGACAATCCAGCATAGCAAGGGCCATGCGGGATTACCGAAACACCGGCGTCGGCCGAGCCACGGTTCGTATTCCGAACAAAGAAGGATTGCGGCAGCTAATCGCCTCCGGTGCTTCCTATCGAATCGATCCTGTGCGGCCCATCAGAGTGGCGGCCCCTGGCGAAGGAGCGGAGCCTCCTGCGCCGGTAATCGATCAAAACGCACCCGTCGTCGTTGTCGTGGACGGGGGGCTGCATGCGAAAAGTTACAGCGCAGCTGAAGCCTTCAAGGCAACGCCTTTCGTGACGAATGCCCAAGCTGATAAGCTTCATGGCAACTGTGTAAGCTCACTCGTTGTCCATGGCCACGCCTGGAATAATAATCGATTGTTGCCGGAGCTGAACTGCCGCATTGGATCGGTTCAGGCGGTCCCCCATAAGAACGCAAACCGTCGTTTCGATGAGCGTGAGTTGGTTGACTACCTGACGGAGGTTGCACGTCTTTATCCAGAGGCACGCGTCTGGAATATTTCCGCCAATCAAGATGGCATCGGCTTAGACCCCTCAGAAGTGAGCGTTCTTGGGCATGAAATCAGCTTCCTGGCGAGATCGGCGGGCTTCCTCCCTGTGATCTCCGTTGGAAATGTCAGTCCGGACAATAATTCTCGACCCAATCCGCCCGCTGATTGTGAAGCGGCAATTGTTGTGGGTGGCCGTCAGGCGCTCCCAGATGGAAAGCCGGGCGACCGTTGCCCTACCTGCCTTCCGGGTCCCGGTCCGGACGGTATGATGAAGCCGGACCTGTCCTGGTTTTCCAATCTCCGGATGCTGGGCGGGGTTGTTGATACGGGAAGTAGCTACGCAACGCCATTGGTCTCGTCTTTGGCAGCCCACACGTTCGATAGCCTACGCGAGCCCACACCGGATTTAGTCAAGGCTCTCCTCATCAATTCAGCGGAACGCAGCGAGCACGATCCGAACTTGGGGTGGGGAACACCATATCAGGGTCATTTGCCTTGGACCTGCGCACCTGGCAGCGTTACGCTTGCATGGCGCGCACAACTCGAGCCTGGAACAGCGTACTACTGGAATGACATTCCCATCCCCCCTGAGCTAGTGCGAGGCGGAAAATTGTTCGGACGCGCCAGCCTAACCGCTATTCTGAGGCCTCTTGTATCGCCGTTTGGCGGCGCGAACTATTTTGCTTCCCGGTTGGAGACATCGTTGATGTATCCGACTGGTCCGGAAAAGTGGCCGTCCCTTCTCGGATCAATGAAGGAGTCGACCCTTCCAGAAAACGACGCTCGCGATGAGCTCCGCAAATGGCAGCCGATCAGAAGGCATTGCAGGGACTTTACCAAAGGAAGTGGGCTCGGCTTTTCGGGCGCGCACCTACGCCTCTACGCGCGCGTTTACATGCGCGACCTTTACCAATTTGGGTGGACGCATCACAGCCAGGCTGGGCCGCAAGAAGTGGCTTTCGTACTCACGCTTTCGAGTGCAGATGGGGAAAAGTCGATCTATGACTCGACCGCTCGTGCGCTCGGAAACTTCGTGGAAAGCGCCGTCTTGAACCAGGACATCGAGGTCTCGAATGAGATTTAGCAGGTCGACGTCTTCCGAATCTGCAATTACCCTTGCAATCGGGGCAGTTGCATGAGGAGTGGGCGGCTTTCCCTTGGTTTTTCTGAGAGGAAATTTGGCGAAGAGTTGGCTCTGAGGGCCGCTACCGTGGGAGTAAGGCCGGTAGATGCCGTCGAACAGCTGATGACACAAATTCTCGTCGAAAATCTTCGGCAGCAAGCAAATTTAGAGCTCCGGAAGATCCCCTCGGTGAAGCTTCACTCGATGTATTTCAAGGAGCGCTGTGCATCCTTGGCGCGGCTTGCGGACATCGGATACGAAACCTGGTATGTCGAGCTGGCCTTTTCCACAACCAAAGAGACGATGGTTGAAGTCGTTGAGATTGACACGCAGGGTTTGCAACTCAGTCCCATAAATTATGGCCCTGCGGGGCTGATGTCACATCGACTTTGGTCAAAGCAGCTAAAAACGCAAACAAACCACATCCTGCGTCTGAACCACGTGACGATTCCGCCCAGCATGTTTCTTGAAACCAAGAAAATGATGGAGGCGATTGCCCTTGAGCAGCCGCTGGTCGCGAACCCTCGACCTGGGCCGCGTACGCAAGGATATGAGTTCGGGATCGAGGGCTTTGAGTTTGTTGCATTTGACCATTTGATTACCGGGGAGCGTTGTTTCTGTTCATGCGCACGCCCGGCCCATGGCAAAATGATATCAGAGGCTACGCGGATTGCGTCTCATTCAGGCGCATGGACCCATCAGGTTGTTCGATTGTTGTCGGATGCGACCTACATCGACGAAATATGCCATCTGTGTATCGCCCGTCGCTCGGGACCGGAGGCCGCTGCTGATCTCTACGGTGATGATATTGGGGAGTTTATCGCGCCGTATGTCGATCAGCTGATGTTCGTGCCTGGAATGGACAAGCCCTCTGCGCGTGCCGAAGTCCAGCACACTCTTGGTCTTAGCCGATGGGTGAGGGAGGCGGAAATGTATAGTCTGCTGAAAAAGCTATTTCCCGACCAAGTTATCCTGAGGGAGGCGTCGCCCCCATGGCTGGGGCGCCAACGATTAGACGTGTATCTGCCCGCTATCGGTCTTGCTCTGGAACACCATGGTGAGCAGCACTACAGAGCCATTGCTGCATTCGGAGGAGAAATGGCGCTGAAACGGAACATGGAACGCGATGCCTTGAAGAGAAGTCTCTGTGAACAAAATGCGGTCCAACTTGTCGAGATTCGATTTGATGAGCCAATGACTTTGCCAATTCTTCGCCAGAAACTCCGGCGTTTCAATCTGGCCTAAATCTGTGAGCGACGGCCGCCTTCACCGGCGATAATGTGAAACGTATTGATTTCATTCGCATCCTGGGGTGGAAAATTGTCTACGAACGCCGACGTAACAGAATATCTCGATTATTATCTCGCTTCCGAAATGGAGACCGATTTTGCGATCATATTGAACGGGCCTTGGGGAGCCGGCAAAACGCATTTCGTAAAATCATATCTGAAGGATCGGGAGGCGAAAGCTCAAACGCTTGATCCACTCCAGCCGATCGGGCACCTCTACGCTAGCCTTTACGGCGTGCGTTCGACGTCGGAGATCACAGATCAGTTTTTCGCGCAGGCTCATCCTGTCCTGAATTCCAAAGCCGCTCGTCTGTTTGGAACGGTCGTATCGCGTGCCATCAATGGCTTTGCGGGGACGGACGTCAACGGCGCCGCAGAAAACAAGTCAGTGATCAAGGACATGGTCCTGAAGCTCGATGGGCGCGTCCTGATTTTCGACGATCTCGAACGATGCGCGATGCCGTTGGCAGAGGCGATGGGCTTCATCAATTCCTTCGTAGAGCATGAAGGGCTCAAGGTTATCGTCATCGCCAACGAGACTGATATCCCCGAAGATCAGAAACCGGACTATGCACGCAAGAAGGAAAAACTGATCGGCAAGACGCTGCGTGTCGCCTCCGATCCGCAAACCGTGCTCGACGACTTTGTCAGCAAGCTGAATCACTCAAAGGTCGTCGAAATTGCGCGCCAGGAGCGCGCCGCGCTTCTCAGAACATTTGAGGCATCTGGCAAGCAGAATTTCCGGAGCATGCGGGCAGTACTTTCAGACTATGAGCGACTTGTCGTGGCAGTCGATCCGCGTCTCCAGGATGCTCCTGTTGCGATGACACGCCTTCTGCTGTTCATGATGGCGACTGGTGTTGAGTTTCGGAGCGGCGACCTTAGTGGTTCCGAACTTGCCGCGCTGCTCGACACCCGTTTTGCGCGGTTGATGTCTGCCGTGACAAAGAAGGAAAAGTCGTCGGAAATCGCGAGAGCTGAGCGCCTGGAGGCCACCTATGTCGATGTCGCTTGGCAAGATCCTATCGTGCCTCCCGCCGCGCTCGCAAGATTGTTCGAAACTGGTATCGTTGATAGGCCGGCGATCAACACGCATTTGGCGCAGCACCCGCTCGTCGTCGGATACGCTAAGTCTCCGGCCTGGCGCCAGCTCTGGGCTTGGACGGACCTGCCCCGGACGCAATATTTGAAGGCAAGAGACGAACTCGTGCAACAGCTTGAGAAGCGGGAACTCACACATCCCGGAGTAATCCTCCATGCGGCCGGCATCGTGCTCGGTGCGGCGGCGTTCGGCGACCACTTGGTCGGCCCCGGCCACGATATCGTTGCGTACTTCACTGGTTATGCCGATGATCTGCGAACTTCCGGGAAGCTTGAACCCGATCGCAGCATATTCAGTCCTATGGGCGGCTCCTATGGTGGCCTTGTCATTAAGCATGGAATAAGGACCCCATTTGAGGGGTTATCGGCATCCAAACGGGACCCCTTGTTTAAAGGGTAACATGACTGTTGGTTTTCACGCGGAACTGAGCCGGTTGGGCGACTAATTTCCATCGAGAATTGAGCCATGTGAACCTACTCCCCCGCTATGAGCGATGGGAGCA
>NZ_JAYEXN010000056.1:0-13202 GCF_044435015.1 Ochrobactrum sp. S1502_03 | reverse complement strand
TGCTCCCATCGCTCATAGCGGGGGAGTAGGTTCACATGGCTCAATTCTCGATGGAAATTAGTCGCCCAACCGGCTCAGTTCCGCGTGAAAACCAACACTGATGGCTCACTTGTCTCTGTCACCTATGACCGTGAGCAAAAGATTGTTGGCTTTGCAAAACATGAGATTACAGGTGGCTTTGTTGAAAGCATTGCTGTCGTTCCTGGCGTCGAAGATGGCTTTGACGATGTTTATCTCTGCGTGCGCCGGACGATAAACGGCCAGTTAAAGCGTTATATCGAAGTGCTTGAGCGCCCGTTTGATGGCGATATTGACAGCATCAACGATGCCTTCCACGTCGATTGCGGGCTGAAATATAGCGGCTCGCCAATTCAGACAGTGACTGGCCTTGGCCATTTGGAAGGGCAAACAGTTATCGCACTTGCTGACGGGAACGTTGTGCGCGGTGTCTCAACCGAGGGCGGGGAAATAACACCTCTTGTTGTGACAGGCGGTAAAGTTGTTCTACCTTATGCAGCATCAAATATCGCGATTGGCCTTGCGTATAAGAGCCGCGCTGTCACGTTGCCAGTATCAGGGCCACAGCAAGACGGAACACTATTGGGCCGCAAGAAGACAATTCAAGGTGCCATGCTTGACGTGCTTTATTCAGGCGCAGCAAAGGTAAGTATGGCTGGCTCAAAGGACTGGACGCCGCGTATTCATGAGCAGCTTCTCAAAACGGGTGGCGGTCTATTCGGTAACCCAATCGAACTGCGCACAGGTATTATCCCATGTGACATTGAAGGCTCGTGGGGAGATGAGGCCCAAATCGTCATGGAGACAGACGAGCCTTTGCCGCTTCTTGTCCGCGCCCTTGTAATGCAACTCGACAGTGAGCCGTAAGGAGAAAGACCATTTGTATTGATCCAGTCTCACTAGCAATTATTGGTGGCGTGGCATCTGGTGCTGGACAGATTTACAGCGCTCAGGCTCAATCCGCGTCATATAAGGCTCAGGCCGCGTATGCTGATCGTCAGGCCGAAATGACGGCCCAGAAGGGCAACTACGACGCCAATCAGCAAGCACGACAGAATGACCGCCAGCTTGCCAGTATGCGCGGGCAGTATCTTTCGAGCGGCATTGCTCTGACAGGTTCAGCCACAGACGTTCTACAAGACAGCGCTACACAAGCCAGCCTTGACGAGCAGGCTATTCGATATGGCGCGCAAGTCACCAGTGACAACTATCGCTTTCAGGCTGGCTTGGCTCGCTCGAATGCCCGTTCGGCTCAAATGGGCGGGTATCTCGGAGCGCTATCGACCGGCATAAATACGCTGTCTGGTATCAATACACTAAACCAGCAGCGCACTATGATTACGAATCCTTATGTCAACGCCGGGGTGTCTCGTGACCCTTGGAATGGCTTGCGCTGATAGGATAATAATTTATGGCAGTCATCAATCCTATTCAGGCGCAGCGTTCAATAGACGTTGGCGGTATCCCCGACACGCGTATCGACAACAGTGTGGGACAAGGTATTTCGCAGCTTGGCGGGGCTATTGGCAACGCTGCTGAACAGCAGAACGCTTTGGCAAACCGTCGCCTTGAAATGCAGCGGCAGGCGGATGAGTTCGCAGCCAATCAATCATTCCAGCGCTGGCAGGATGATAACACGCTGGAATTTGGACAGACACAGCAGAAGATTGACCCATCCGGCAAGGGCTTTACCGATACTGTTTCGAGCATTTACACGAAACGATCTGAGGAATTTCTAAAGACTGTTCCTGCTGCGTTGCAGCCTCGCTTTCAAGAGCTTGTTGCAACTGCTCGTAACCAGTGGATTGATAAAGGCGCAGCTACTGAGATTGATCAGCGCAATACTTGGTATCGTACAGGCATCACGGAACGTCAGCAGACCTTGCAAAATCAGGTCTTCAATGATCCCGCGATGTTTGATGCTGCCAAGCAAGACGCATACCGCACGATCGATGCTTCCGGCTTGCCTCCTTCGGAAAAGGAAGAGCTTCGCAAGAAGACCGAAGAAATGTTTGCTCTCACCATTGGTGAGCGTGAAATCCGCGATGCAGAAGCAAATCCTGTATCAGCTGGCAGTGCGGCAGAACGCCTTGGTGTGACTGGCGCAGTAACAACTTCGCGCGGTGGCGATGCAATGTCGCTGCTCCGTAAGTTCGAGGGGTTCCGAGAAACACCATATTGGGACGTAAACGCTCACCGCGTTGGCTACGGTTCCGATACAATCACCACAGCAGATGGCCGCAAGTTGAAGGTCGAGCAGGGCATGAAGGTGAGCCGTGCGGACGCTGAGCGTGATCTGGCGCGACGTACCAAAGAATTTGAGCAAGGAGCCGCCGCCAAGGTCGGCGTCGAGAATTGGAACAATCTTGCCCCGAATGTGCAGGCCGCACTTGTTTCCGTGGCTTATAATTACGGGTCGCTTCCATCAAATGTTGTCGATGCGGTTCGATCTGGCGATGTTTCGCGTATTGCGGCATCGGTTGAGTTTCGGGGTAGTGACAACGGCGGAGTGAATCGCAAGCGCCGTATGGAAGAAGCAAATATCATTCGCGGTGCCGCTCATATTACAGGTAACGCACCAGCTTTTGACCCTTCGTCCATGGATCCGCGTTATGCCAACTTGACGCTTTCGCAGCGCCTTTCGCTCTACGACCAAATGCAAGCCGCAGCACAGCGTGGGCAGACAGCTATCGAAGCGCAACAGACCGCAGCCTACAATTCACAGAAAGGTGCATTGCAGCTTGGCATCCAGACCGGCGAGATTTCCAGCCCTGAACAAATTATGTCGAGCGGCATGAATGACAGCGACAAAGCAACGCTGATTTCTGCTCTGCGTTCGCGTCAGGGCGATCAGATTGCGGTAGGCGAAGCTGTTGCAGCATTCCAGAATGGATCGCTAACGGTCGACCCATATTCGAGCGATGGCCGCAAGCGTGTCGATGCTGTTGGTGATGTGATTGCGAAATCGGTACCGGCAGAGCAGCAGCAGGCCGCGAATGAGGAACTGGTGCGCCAGTCCGGAACGTTGCCGCAGTCAGTGCTCAACAGCATCCGTGCTGGCGCTGATAGTCAGGTAGCAGCAGAAGTGCAGGCCGCGATGCAGGCAGCTTCACGCTTTGCTCAAATCAATCCGTCTGCTCTTGGTCGCCGCGAGGGTGGCGATGCTATCCAGCGTAAGGTTGATGATTTCGATTACTACGTGAACACTCTCAATCTCGATCCATCAGATGCTGCACGCCGTATCGCGGAGCAAAACGACCCGAACAAGGTTCGCGACCGTAAGGCACTGGAACCAGCCGCTAAGGAGTTCCGCAAGCAGCTTGAAGGCACTGATATCGGTTCAATGTTTGATGATAGCTTTTTGGGTTGGCGCTCAAACCCGAATGTTGGTTTCACCGAAGGGCAGGCAGCAGGCATTGCAGCGGATTATCTCGCGATAGCAGAAGAACAGTTCTATCTCACGAGCGGCAATTCCGATCTGGCAAAGTCTCGTGCAGAGCAGGAAATGAAGCGCCTTTATGGTGTTTCAGAAATCGGCGGCTCGAAAACCATTATGAAATACCCGCCTGAAAAGTATTGGCCGGGGATGCCTGGTGAAAGTGATCCATATGCTTATGCGAAGGATCAGCTCATCAATGACCTAGCTCAAGCTTTCCCAGATGACCCTATTTTGAACCCGAAAAAAACAGGAAAAGGATTCGTCGGCACTGTAAATGGACGTTCTGTAGATATTCGTGACGAAAGCGGATTACCAGACTATCGCAAAATGGTCCGCGATACAGCTTTGAGCCGCATTGTGTTGGTTGCCACTCCTGAGACAGGCGCAGAAGCCAAATCTAACCAGCTTCCCGGATACACTGTCTTGTATAAGGATGAGAATGGCAATTTGCAGACACTGTATGGCAAGCAGTGGCGACCGGACCCGCAAGCCGTTGTGAATGGATCGCGTCATCAACAGCAGGACAGGCTTGGCCGCGCTGAGATTTATCAGCAGACCGGCCAAGGCGTTGCGGATTTCCTCGTAGGTGGTGAGATACCAATGGGCGCAGGGAGTGCATGGGATAACCCAGAGGCACAACAGACTATACCTGTTCCCACGCAGGCACCATCAGCGCCTATATCAACAACTCCCAGCCCAACTATTCAAGGCAACTTGCAGGATCAGCGCTCGCAGTTGTTCCAGAACGCGCAGCAAAGTGGCTTGCTCACGCCGGGGGGAATGTAATGCCGTTCTATGAACCTACCGTTCGAGTGAAAGAGCTGACGAACATTGCTCCTGTTGAGCAGCCAGACGATCCAAGTCTCGGCGAGACATGGGGTGCAGCTTTCCGCACTGAAAACATTGTTGGCTCCTATCTGTCATCGCGCGGCGTTCAGAACCCTTACGAAGTAGAACAGGGGTTCAACTCAATCGACTATGTGAAAGACGATCCAGACTTTGCGCAGCATGTCGAGCGTTTCGGCGGGGTGTTCAATCGTAAGGCAGCTGATGCGCTCAAGGTGCAGATCAAACGCGAGGAAGAAGACCGGCGCACTCTGGATGCGGCGGGGATCAATGGCACAATAGCCTCACTCGCGGCTGGCGTGTTTGACCTTCCTACCGTCTTCTCTGTTGGTGGCGGCATAGCAGGTGCAGGAAGAACCGCGCTCGGTACTGCTATTCGCACCAGTGCGGGGGCAGGTATTGACGCAGTTGTTTCTGAAACAGGTTTGCAACTAACACAGCAGACCAGAACGGGCGAAGAAACGGCTTTTAATGTCGGCGGTTCTATTCTTCTCGGTGGCGCACTAGGCACGCTGGCAGGCCGCTATCTGTCGAGCGTAGAAGCTTCCGCGCTCACTCGGAAGATTGAGGAACAGGGCCGGGGATTCGATGAAGCCGACGCCGCAGTTTTCGGCACCAGTGGTGGCGCTCAGTCCGCAGGCGCGGCAGCTGTAGCCAAAGGACCGACGCAAATTAAGGACGAGGCACTTATCAACAAGCTTTGGGGCATCCGTTCACAGGACCCTCTAATTCGTTCACAGCTCTCGGACTTTGATGAAACACGGAACACAGTTCGCCAATTGGCGGAAACTCCCCTGGAATATGCCGAAAATGCGCAGGGCGTAGCTACAGAGATTGGCGGCTCAGTCGAAACCCGCATGAAGATGTGGCAGGCACCGCTCGCGGATAGCTTGCAGCAGATCGATACAGCTTATGCGAAATACTTCCATAACACGCCAGAGCCGACAGGCTGGCAGCGTCGACTTGCTCCGATGCGTTCCGAAATGCAGCGCATCACTGGTGGCGACAAACTGACGTTCAAACAGTTCAAGGAAGAAGTGGGGCGGGCAGCTTTCAGCGGCGATACACATGCGATTCCAGAAGTGGCAGAAGCTGCCAAGGTATATCGCCAGATCGATGATGCGATGAAGCGTGCAGCCATAGAAGCAAGGCTTTTGCCAGAAGATATAGCAGTTGAGGCCGATATTTCTCACCTGTTTCGCATGTATAATAAGGATAAGATCGCCGCGTATCGCTCAGACTTTGGCCGAATCCTGCACGACTATTTCATAACTAAGCGCGATGCAGCGGCCAAGATCGGTGATGCTGAATATGTTGCGCGACAGGCAGATGCAAAGGCTAGCGCCGCAGCGCAGAAGGCAGAAGAATTTTCGCGCCTCTCCGATCAGGAAGTAAGCGAACTGGTCGAGGAAACGATTGATACGATCCTCGGCAATGCTGATGGGCGCATTCCATATGACAGCATTGTTTCCGGCCCACGCGGGCCGTTAAAAGAGCGTCTTCTCCGCATTGAGAGCAAGAAAATTCAGGAGTTTCTCAATACCGATATCGAGGAAGTTCTACACGCTCAGACGCGCACAATGTCCGCCGATGTGGAGCTTGCCAAGAAATTCGGCTCTGTCGATATGTCGGAGCAAATTGCAAAGATCAACGATGAAGCTACCCGCAAGATTGCTGCCGTTGATCGCATGACTGACAAAGACGGCAAGGCGGCATCAGTTGAAGCCAAGGCAAAGGAACGTGCACGTTTGGATCGTGCTCGCAAGGGTGCAGTTCGTGATATTGAGGCAATGCGCGACAGATTGCGCGGGCAGTATGCTTTGCCGTTGAATCCTGATGGCATCGTTCTCAGGGCTGGGCGTGTAGCGCGTAATCTCAATTATCTGCGATTGCTCGGCGGCATGACGCTTTCAGCGTTCCCTGATATGGCGGGTATCCTTCTTAAGCATGGGCTTACGTCAACCTTCCGAGACGGCTTTGCGCCTCTCGTATCAAACATGAAGGCTGTAAGGTTGGCCGGGGCTGAGGTGAAAGCCGCAGGCACTGCGCTTGATATGATCCTCGATAGCCGTGCCATGTCTCTTGCTGAGATTGGCGACGACTTCGGGCGTGGTAGCAAATTCGAGCGCGCCATAAAATCAGCGGGATCCCGCTTTGGCGTCGTCTCTCTTATGGCCCCTTGGAATGCTTCAATGAAGCAATTCAGCGGAATGGTTGTTATGACAAACCTTTTGCGTGCGGCGGAGAAAGTTTCAAAGGGCGGCGCAAGCCCAAAGGAAATTCGAAAGCTTGCCGCAGCTGGCATCGATGCAAATATGGCTGAACGCATCACTCAACAGTTTGCGAAACACGGCGAGACACAAAGCGGCGTCTTGCTGGCAAAAGCTGGGGCTTGGGATGACCGACTTGCACGCGAGGCTTTCCGATCAGCCGTTGTACGTGATGTTGACCGCATCATCGTAACGCCTGGACAGGATAAACCGCTCTGGATGAGTACCGAACTCGGAAAGACAGTGGGGCAGTTCAAAAGCTTTCAGATTTCCGCAATGCAGCGGATTGCTCTCGCTGGGCTACAGCAGAGAGACTCTGAAACGCTATCAGGTGTCATGGTCGCGCTAGGGCTTGGTGCCTTCGCTTATGCTGCAAAGCAGATCACAGCAGGTCGTGAAGTTTCGGATAAGCCTTCTGTTTGGGCGATAGAAGCGATTGATAAATCTGGTTTAACTGGCTGGCTGATGGAAGCGAATGGCATAATGGAGAAAGCTACTCGTGGCAGGGTGGGGGCATCAGCTTTCACTGGCGAACAAGTATCGAGGTTCGCAAGCCGAAATGTTGTTGGTGCATTCCTTGGTCCCACGCCGGGGGCTGTATCTGATATTTTCCAAACAAGCGGATCAGTTTTTGCGGGCGATACGACAAAATCAGACTTGAGGAAAATGCGGCAATTACTGCCCTTTCAGAATATTTTCTATATTCGTTGGCTTCTTGATAAGGTAGAATCTGCAACAGGCGATGCGATGAATTTACCAGAGACAAGGAAAGACTGAGTACTAATGCAATTCCTTTTAGTCATCGGAGCCGTCGCCGGTTTCATTTTCGCGTGGACAGGGTTCGATCAGGCCAAGGGCTGGAAGGTGTTAACTGGCGGAGTAATTGCTCTCGCCTTGTTCGCCACCTCATGCTCAATAAGTCCGAAAAATCGCTTCTCTGGCGAATGCAGGGATTACGGGCGTTTCGCCTCTGACTGCTAACTGATCCCCACAATCTGAATATCCGGCCTCGCTCACGCGGGGCCTTTTTCATTTCAAGCCGTCCTTTCGTAGGGCGGCTTTTTTCATGGAGCCTTAAATGGGTGTACCTGTCCCTGACCAACTGGAATACATCTCTGACGCCGATGGAGTAACGAAAGACTTTCCTTATCCAACGCGCTTTTTGGAGAAAGGTGAAGTTATCGTTGCGCTTCGCGATGTTGACGGCGTGGACACCCCGCAGGTGTTGAATACGCATTATACGATTGCTGGTAGCTCTTGGCCGACTGGCGGCACAATCAGCTTCGTCACCGCTCCACAAGCTCCTTACAAGGTCGTGCGCTATCGCATGACGCAGGCCAAACAAACTGTTGTTCTTAATAATCTGACACGCAATGATGCGCCAAGTGTAGAGCTTCAGCTTGATCGCCTTGCTATGGCGATTCAGGACAGAGACAGTCGAATCTCTTTCATTGGGGATGGCCTTTTAAGAGAACGCCTTGAACGCATAGCCGCTGACCTCCTTGAAAGAACGCAGCGTATTGCCGCTGACAACATTGAACGTGCCGCGCGTATCGCTGGAGATCAGCATCTACAGGCGCAAATTGATCTTATCGTGCAGCGATTGAACTCTTTCGATGCTTTGGTTGCCAGAGCAGAGGCGGCGGCGGACAGCGCCGAGAACTCAGCACTTGTTGCACAGGATTTGGTCGAAGCTGCCGTTTCAGGATCAATCGGATTTCAGCCGGGGTTAGCATACGATTTCGGGTGGACAAATGACACATCGACTTACTTCGACCGGGACTTTGGGAGCATCTCATGAACGAAAGCGATGTTGATGCCGGACCAGTTAATGATGACGATGAGGCTTTTGACTTTGGATTGATTGAAATGCCGATGGACTACTTTGCTAACGATTTCGGAGATTTAGAATAATGGCAAAAGCAACAGTATTGCGCTTGCGGCGAGGAACTTCAGCCGACCATACCACGTTCATCGGCGCACAAAGTGAAGTGACACATAACACCACAACAGGCCGGCTACACCTACATGACGGCACAATTGCAGGCGGTATCCCTCTTGCTCGGCTTGACGAAATTCCTTCCGGCGGCGGCACAGTAACGTCAGTTGGGCTGACAGTACCAACTGGATTAACTGTTGCGAATTCACCGGTCACAGTTTCTGGAACGATCGCGGTCACATACGCGTCGGGGTATCAGGGATTTACAGCAACAGAAGCCACTAAACTCGCTGGAATCGCAGATGGCGCAACAGCGAATAGTCCCAATGCAACTTTGTTAGCTCGTGCCAATCACACCGGAACGCAAGCAATAAGCACTATTACTAACTTGCAAACGACACTGGATGGTAAAGCAGGAACAGCTACGGCGACAGGCTCAGTCAATGGGTTAATGTCATCGACTGACAAACAGAAGTTGGACAGCATAACTGTCTCAGACCTAATGCTGCTAGGCGGTACGCTGGACTACGGAACCATCGTTTAACTCAAACCCAAAACATTGATTCGCAGCCGCCCTCTGGGCGGATTTTTTTTGCCCGAAAGGAACTCACATGAGCACAGAAGTACGTTGGCGCCGTGGAACGGCAGCGCAGCACACAACTTTCACTGGTGCGATGAGTGAAATCACACATGACACGACGAACAACAATATTCGTGTACACGATGGGTTCACCGAAGGTGGCCACGCAACCCTGATGGAGCGTGAGAAGGGCGTAGCGGGTGGACTTGCTACCCTTGACGACACTGGTAACGTACCTGTTGAACAGTTGGGCAATGCATCGCAGCCGCATGACTTCCCCACCCGCGCTGACTTACAAGGCTCAAGCGTCCGCGACGATATTTTGTTCGTCCGAACCGCTGGCTACTACGCAGTTGGTGATGGTGGCGGGGCGCTCTATAAGCGCTCTGTTTCAGAACCCGCCCACGCTGGCAAAGTGCAGTCTGCTGATGGGGCGTGGTGGGAACTTGCGGAGGCCGCCCCTCTTATTACGATGTTTGGTGCTATAGCAGATGGTGTAACCAATGTATCATCTAAAATTCAGGACGCCCTAGATTACGTCAAGATAGTCGGCGGAGAACATGGTGGGTCTATGGGTATTCCCAATAATGGGAGACAATACGTCACCACGCAACAACTCGATATGCCAACAGGTTGCCGTATTGAACTGTATGGTATTGGCTACCCAGAGGTCAAATTCAACCCCACTGCTGCGGGCGTGAATGCCGACTTTATGCACTTAGGCGCGACAGTGCATAGCATGAGCCTTACGGTAATACGAGATATTTTCATCACAGGTAACAACACCAATGGTCGTAATTGCTTCTACGGTGAGTTACTTTCTAATCTTAAACTCTACAATGTGTTCATGTATAACTTTAAGGGGTACTGTGTCGATCTTGTAGACTGCTGGTGCTTCTCCATGGAGGGTGGGCAGTGCATTGGCAATGCTGCCGAAACATCCTTGGGTGGGATACGCGTGACGCGAGGTACTGGTAATCAAGGGCAAATCAAACATGTTCGCATGAACGATTTCAAACATGCCAACGCTGCTGCGCTGTTTATTTTAGGTGACGATACGAACACACATCATGGGTTCTTAATTGAAAATAATGCCTTTGAGTTTAACAAGTGCGCTATCTACTGCACAACAGGTAAAGCACTCACCTTCGACACCAACTACTTTGAGTTCAACGAAACGAACATCCAAGCTATAGGCACGGGCGGTACTATCGAGGGGCTTTCTTTCATTAACAATGTTGTATTTGAGGGCGGCGTTAACCTTATAAACTGCCGGGGTTTGAAGGTAGACGGCAATTCCTTTAGGTGGAATGCAGCATTCTACATTGAAGACGTATCTGGCTCCTATTCTATAGGTATAAACACATTTGAGAATGTTCAACCGATCTTCTCGACAGGTACACCGAGAAAGAACTATGAGGCTCAGGGTGCATGGATTTCTTACGCTGCAACTTGGCAGTCAATCGCGCCTAATCCTGTATTGAATAACGGAACATTAGTTTCCAAATTTAAGCGATCTGGAAACACTGTTGATGTAGCTATTATGCTGACAATGGGGGCGGCTACAACATACGGTGACTACCATTACAGGTTTACGTTACCATTTGCTGCCGCTGCGGGTGCCGCATTTGTAGGGAGGGCTGGTTATAACGATGTGAGCGCAGATAAGACGGTGTTCGATATGACGCCGATTATTGAGCCGAATGGCCTTGTCGTCTTCTTGCGAAACAATAGCGGCAACGGACTTGTGGGGAAAGACAGCCCCATCACGTGGGCAGCGGGCGATAAGATATTCCTGAACATCACCTATGAATGCGTTACAGAATAAGCATCCGCACTTATGAATGTGTAAACTAGCCGCAAATGGCAACAACTATGCGTCACTCCGTAATGACACAGGTGGCGTTGTAAGTCCTACGTCACCTTTTGCCTTCGCAGCCGGCGATAAAATTTATGCCAGTTTCACTTACGAGTGTGATTAGTATTATTGTAAGCATACTACCACAACATCGTCATGCAGCTCTATAGCCCAATCATTTTGAGGGTCAACATTATTACAGGAGCCATCGGGTCTACTAACCTCAATAAATCTTCCAGTGAGTACATGAAAGATTTTCGAGCGGCTCCACTCTGCCCCAAATGCGGACAGCCGCCAATCCGACATCATTCGATTAGGAAAGTTGATCTGTACCACTGATAGCTTAGTGTCTCTGCCTACCTCAACCACCTTGGCGATGTCTCGGCTTATCATTTCGACTGCCAGTTTGTCTCTTTCATCCTGCCCGCGCATGAAGGTATGGAATTGGACTTGGTTGAAAATAGAAATGGCGATAAACCCAATAATAATGAAAAGATAGGCTTCACTATATTTCCCACCCAATATTTTTTGAAATATCAATGGAAGACTAGCAAAGAAAAAAACGGATGCAGTCATCATTCTTGCACCGATCCAAACAGTATCCCCCATAAGACTTAACGGGCAAGCAATTATTAAGACTGCTAATACATATGAAACAAAAGATACAATTGACACATAAGATGGGCTTGTACACGCTTTGTAAATTAATAATAATGCAGATGAAGATAATATTATTAAGTAAAATAATATTTCATTTGCACTTGTGTAATACTCAATGCCACTAGTTAGAATTTCTGGTATCTTATTTAAATAATCAATTAGGTTTCCACTGACGTTTGAAAAATTGACACCTCTTCCGTCTGTTGGGCCAATAAAGTGTTTAACGATAAGGAACAAGATTATAGATAGGAAAAATGAAGGTACTATTATGAGAATACGTTTCCAAGGGAGCGTATCTTTCCCCGCAAACGAGGCAGTGATTGCTGCGCTAGACGCAGCAAAGAGGGCAATCAAAGCCTCAACCTGATAACTCATCAGACAGAAGGTCAATGCTAGTGTGGAAACTATGATTCCCACTATAGGCTCATGCTTTCTTGCAGAATACAGCGCAATGGCTACTGATGCAAAAGCTATGGCATATGCACTGAACACCATGCTAAATATGTATAAATCTGAAAAATAGCCATTTGTAATAACAAGCAATGTAAATATAGGTATATATTTATCATCAAAATCAGAGAATCTGCAAAACTCAACACACGCCCATACGATAGAAATAGAAAATAATACTGACCAAATATATATCAGTGAGTAGTAATTTATACTGTTTTGAAAAAGAATCCACGCTAAAGCTGCGTTTAAATACCTGTAATTAGATAATTGTCCGATCCAGTGCCAAGGTGAACCTACCATATCAGCATACAGAGTAGCTGTATTGTCATGCCCTAAAAAATCCAAATATAGCAATGGCAACAGAAGCGCTGCTAGGCAAGAAACTATATAATACCTATTATTAATGAGATTTAGTTTCATGTGTCGTTTTCTCTAATATAAAGCGGGGGCGTTTTTTTACTTCTAGGTATATTTTACCTATGTATTCGCCGATGATACCTAAGCTTAAAAGCTGTATGCCACCTAAAAAGAGGATAGGGAGTACAGTCGATGCCCAACCGGGTGCAGCGTGACCAAAATAAAACACTTTTACAAAGATCACCCAGAAGGCTGCAACGAACGCTGCAGCGCTGACACCGAGCCCTAAAACAGTAACCAGTCTCAACGGCGTTACCGAAAAGGATGTTATACCATTGATCGCAAGGCCGAGCATTTTACGAATTGTGTATTTCGTCTCACCGTATTCTCGATTCTGTCGCTCGTAATAGATTATTGATGTAGGGAACCCTATAGTTGGAATAATGCCGCGTAGAAATAGATTGACCTCGCCGTGTGCGAGCAATGCGTTCAACGATCTCCGTGACATAAGACGAAAGTCCGCATGGTCTTCTATGATATTAACCCCCAAAGCTTTCATCAGTTTGTAATAACCGATTGCGGTGCCTTTTTTGAATTTCTTATCATTGCCACGTGAGGAACGAACACCTAGCGCCATATCCGATCCTGTTTGGTAGGATTTCATCATATCAATGATGGCGTTAAGATCATCTTGCAAGTCTGCATCAATCGTGAGTACGGCATTTGCATCGGAGCATGTAAGACCTGCAAGCATAGCATTTTGATGACCGTAGTTTCGGCTG
>NZ_JAYEXN010000055.1:0-13276 GCF_044435015.1 Ochrobactrum sp. S1502_03 | reverse complement strand
CCGATTGAAATCGAAGGTCATGTTACCCTTTAAATAAGGGGTCCCGTTTGGATGCCGATAACCCCTCAAATGGGGTCCTTATTCCATGCTTAATGACATGCAGGGCCGTCCGGTGCCAGTTGATCGGCTCGAAATAGGCTTGCGGAGGCGGCACCTGCACATAGTCGAGGGACGGCATATAGAAGGCGCGATTACCACCGATACGGAAGTCGATGCCGGTGGCCCCGATCAGCGCCTCGACCCGAGGTTCGATCAGACCCGGCGGCGGTGGCGGCGCGACTGCCGTGATCTCATCGGGCAGGCCATCGCATTGCGCGGCGTTAAAGACCGTGAACCGCTTCAGGAACGGAATGGCATGCGCATCCTCACCCGTTTCGCGGGCACGGCGCTTTTCGTCCTCGGGGGTAAAACGGTCGGCATAAACGACGGTGGTGCCGCGCTCGCCCTTCCTGACATTGCCGCCCAGCGAAAGCGCCTGTCGGAAAGTCAGCCACGCCTGACCCGGGAAACCGTGCTGGATGACAGCACCCCAGAGAATGAGAATATTGATGCCTGAATATGACCGGCCGGTTGAAGCATTTCTCGGCAGGCCAAGCGGGGCGGTATCCGGCGATGCGCCCCAGGGCTGGACCCAGGGCAAACGCCCTTGCTCCAGCTCGGCGATAATCTTGTTGGTGATGTCGTCGTAAAGGTTGGTGCGCGCGCCACCGTCAGCGGGGCTGCGATCATGTCTGGTCATCGGGATGATCTCCGCGACGGGCGCCGGAAGCCTCTCTCCCTGCCCTCAACCCGTCACGGCAAACCCGTCCGCACTCTCACTCTGAAGGGGGCGTTGCGGGGTCTCCCCGCTGAAGGGGCTGCGTCGGCAACGCCAGTGCCGACCAGGGGGAAGGCTTTCCCCCAAATGCCTCTGTATACTGGACAAAAAGAGCTTTGCTGGTTTCTTATGCAAGCTGGACCGACTCGCGCCAGTCGGAAGACGACTACTGCATGCCGCAATGGTTATCTAAGTATTTCCGAGGAATTTTCGTGGCCCGTTATAACCCAGATGCTGATCTTTCTCCCCTTTACGAGACCATGGATCGTCTTCGCACTGATTGCCTGATCGGCGATGGTTCCCTGCTGTCACCTGGACGCTCACTCTGGACCGCTGAACACTTTGCGGAATTGCAGCGTACCTACGTGCAGAACCTCGATGAGGGCGAAGGCAAGTTCTTCGAAAAGCTGAAAGTCCAGCTGTCTGACGCAACTGCTGAAGCGCACTGCCTGATGGCCGAGCTGATCTGGCTACTTTATGCCTTCCAGCGCCGCGATGTCTCTCCCCCGACCAAGGATCGGAAAGTCCGCGAGGTTTGGTCCTGGTCAGGCCAGGATTTGCCGCAAGACGTGGCGGCCCTGACCGAACAGGTTCTTTACGGTGTCGGTCGGGCTGGCCAAGGATATAACAACAATAAATGGCGCGAGCTCGTTCTGTTGATTACCGCCATGCAGGATCTCAAATCCCGGCCTGTTGATGAACGTCGACGCCTGCTCGGAGACGGCGGCGCATTTGCCAGTTGGTTCGAGATACAGGTGAACGGCGAGAATCGACAATTGCGTCATATCCTGCCCTTCCTGCTTTTTCCTGACAGCTTCGAGCGCATCAGCGCCGGCCAGCATAAACGGGATATTCTGGCTGGCTTCGGGGCCACAACCCCAGCCGATGTCGGTGCTATGAGCATAGCCAAGCTCGATGACGCACTTCTGACTTTGCGCAAGAGCCTTGAAGCCAAGCATGGTTCACACGTCGATTTCTACGAGGGTGACTTCAGGCCTGTCTGGCAGAAGCCGAAAGAAAAGAAGGCGCACTCGACAGATAAACTGGATGAAGAAGCCGTCGTCCCAGCTCCATCCGGTTTTGAACTGAATACGATCTTCTATGGCCCTCCGGGTACGGGCAAGACGTTCAGCACCGCACAACGCGCCGTCGAGATATGTCTAGGCCAGGTGGCGTCCGATCCGGGTGCAGTGCGCGCGTCCTATGAGCAACTGGTCAAGGACGGGCGCATCGGCTTCGTCACCTTCCACCAAAGCTATACCTACGAAGATTTCGTCGAGGGACTGCGACCCAAGCCGATGGCATCGGGCGCAGGCTTCACGCTCGAACCGGAAGCAGGTGTGCTGAAAGTGATGGCAGAGCGGGCTTCGAAGCAGGCCGGCAACCATGTCCTCATCATTGACGAGATCAATCGCGCCAACATCTCGAAGGTTCTGGGCGAACTCATCACGCTTCTGGAGGCAGACAAGAGACGGGGAGCGCCTGCGGCGATCACCGTCACACTTCCTTATTCCAAGACCGCATTCTCTCTTCCGGCCAATCTGTACATCCTTGGCACGATGAACACGGCCGACAGATCCATCTCGCTGCTGGATACAGCACTGCGGCGGCGTTTCGTGTTTGAGGAACTGCCACCCGATTCCGCAGAACTCGCAGGCATCGAGCTCGACGATAGTGCGCTCGATCTTGCAGCCATTCTGGACAACCTCAATCTGCGCCTTGTCTATTTTCTTGGAGAGGATGCCCAGATCGGCCACGCCTGGTTTATGGGCGTCAAGACGAAAGCCGACCTCGATCGGGTCATGGCGTTCAAGGTCATCCCGCTGCTGCGTGAGTATTTCCATGACGACATTGAACGGGTTCGCATTGTTCTGGGTGGCGGCGACGGCTTCCTGAATCGATCCCCTATTCCGGTTCCCAAGGGGGCTGAGGGATTTGCTGAGGATCGGTATCGCTATTCCGATGTTTTTCGGGAAGAAGGCGGATATCCTGAAGCAGCTTACATGGCTCTTCTGGGACGGGAATAATGCCCAAGCAGAAAAGCCATTACTCTCTGCCGGAATGGTCCTCTCTGCCCATTGGCCCCGACGGAATCAGCGAAGGACAAGCCGAGCAACTGCATCTTGCCGCTATCACGGCTGCCCGCAGGCTTGGCGTGGCGGAGAACGGCGTACTGGCGCGCGGCTTTCGGAAGCTGGAAACCAAGCAGGTTTGCGGCATTATTTCCGTTCCGGGGATCAGTTTGGAAATCCTGCCCAAGCTCACCGACGAGGACGGTGCCTTGCGAGCAACCCTTGTGCGGATGATTGCGGTCGCCTTCGACATACCGCTTTCAGAAGGGCAGATCGCGCAAATGGGCGCACAGGAGAGCGACCTTCTCGAAGCCTTTATCAAACTGTTTGTCACACGCCTTGCAGAACAAGCGAAATCCGGTCTGACGCGCGACTATGTGCCAGAGGAGGATATTTTGCCTAAGCTGCGGGGAGCGCTCGATGTGCGGCAGCAGATCGTTCGCCGATCGGTTGACCCCTCCCGCCTGCATTGCCGGTTTGACGAGTTTTCCGAAAACACGCCGCTCAACCGGCTGTTCAAGGCCAGCCTGTTGCGCATCATCCCCTTTGTGCGCTCCGAGCCTCTGCGTCGCCGGATCGCTAATCTGACAGCCCGCTTCGCCGACATCCCCACCAGCCCCGCCCCCCTGAGGGAGCGGATCGTCTGGAACCGGATGAATGAGCGGTTTCGTCAGGCCCAAATGCTTGCGCGCATGCTGATGGAAGCAGAGTGGCAAAACACGAGTTCCGGACACGGCACGGGCATTTCGTTGCTCTTTCCGATGAACATGCTGTTTGAACGGTATGTTGCCCGCTGGCTGCAACGGGTTCTTCCGCCCGGATCAGTGTCGATTCAGCGTCGACAGCACACCCTGTTGCAACATGGCGCCTACCCTCTAATCCCCGACATCGTCATTGACACGCCTGAAGGTCCACTGGTCATTGATACGAAATGGAAGGATCTCGGCAAACAGCCCGGCTCTACGCCAAATGTGAGCCAAGCCGATCTTTACCAACTCGCGTCCTATGGGGCGGTCTACAACGCCAGCCGCGTCATACTTCTATATCCAGGACGGAAGCACACGCCACCAACGACATGGCACTATACCGCCACAGACCGCAGAGTGGAAATCTGGCAAGTCGATTTGGCTCAAGTCCAACAAAGAAAGGATTGGGAGATCATCACTTATGCCATGATCCATTATAAGGAAAACGGCATTCCTCCTCGGGCAGATATTCTTCTGACGAGAGTAGTTTAGTGATGATCCTGCAGGCGGCCCGCGCAATATTTGAGAGAAATAGAAAGGAAATGAAAAATCGTGGCTTCATAAGCAGTTAGGGCCATGCAAAAATACTCGTTGCGCCGATCCGAATCGGACATCTCGCGATGTATAATTACAGAACTAACGACTAGACGATGGCATTATATTTGGGGGCGTGAAAATTGAAGCTACACAATGTGAAGATTGAAAACTTCCGATTGCTGCAGGACGTCGAGATTGGGTTCGAAGATAGAACCACGCTGATCGTGGGACGAAACAATAGCGGCAAAACATCGATTGCAGAGCTTTTCCGCCGACTCCTCTCAGAAAAGACTCTCACCTTCCGTCTCGAAGATTTTTCTCTCGGCTGTCACGAGAAGTTCTGGAACGCATTTGAGGCGTTCAGCGCCGGAGCGGAGGTTTCAGACGTACTGGATACACTTCCCGTCATTCGTATAACAATTGATGTTTCGTACGACGTTGACATGCCGGACCTTGGAGCTTTGGGCGACTGCATCATCGACCTAAATCCAGATTGTACATATGGGCGTCTTGTCCTGACTTTTGGCCCTCGACCCGACGCAACTACATTTCTCTTCGCCGATCTCCCTGCACCAGAAGAAGATGCAGAGAATGCCAGAAGTGCGCTTTTCCGTGCTTTGGGAGCGCGGGTTTCTGCCACCTACATATCGATTTTAGAAGCGATTGATCCTAACGATCCCACGAATAGGAAGCCGCTCGAAACGAAAGTGCTCACTGCTATAATACAAGGCGGCTTCATCAATGCGCAACGTGGATTGGGTGACGACACGAAACGCGAACGAGATGTTCTCGGAAAAGTCGTAGAAATACTTTTTCAGTCGGCACTAAGCGATCCGACCGACCCTGAAAAACGGACTACCGCCGAACAGTTGAAAAGCGCTGTCGAAGACATTCAAAGCGATCTGCACAGCGACTTCAATGTCAAGCTTACATCGCTGCTGCCCACCTTCGAACTGTTCGGCTACCCCGGACTGGCTGATCCAGGACTCATCACTGAGACGAGCTTTGACGTTGAGAGGTTGCTAAGCGATCACACCAAGGTCCGTTATGTCGGGAAGAACGGGATAACACTTCCAGAAACCTACAATGGTCTCGGCGTGCGTAATCTCGTCTTTATGCTGCTGCAACTCTTGCGCTTCTTTCGTGAGTATCAGGCAACACCGACGGCGGCTGGAGTGCATCTAATATTCATCGAAGAGCCGGAAGCGCACCTTCATCCCCAGATGCAGGAGGTATTCATTCGGCAACTTGATCAGATCACGAATGCTTTCGTCACTCAATTGAACGATAATCACCCTTGGCCCGTCCAGTTTGTCGTTACGACGCATTCGCCGCACATGGCTAACGAGGCCCGCTTTGAATCCATGCGCTATTTCCTGTCGAAAGCGGACGAAAATGGCGTCCGGCGGACCATCATCAAAGACCTTCGCCGGGGCATGGGAACTGCGCCCGAGCCTGATCGGGAGTTTCTACATCAGTATCTGACTCTCACCCGTTGCGATCTGTTCTTTGCCGATAAGGCCGTCCTGATCGAGGGAACGTCGGAACGCCTCCTCCTTCCGACAATGATTCGAAAAACGGACAATGCGGCACCTGGAGCACCGCAGCTCGGCAGTCAATACCTCACCGTCATGGAAGTAGGCGGAGCCTATGCTCACCGCTTCTTCGATTTGCTGACGTTCCTCGAACTCCGCACATTGATTATTACGGACATAGATGCGGTTCGTCCCAATGCAAACAACAAGCGCGAGGCCGTACCTGTCGCCCAAGGGCAATTCACGAGTAACGGTTGTCTAAAGGCATTGTATGGTGCCGATATATCTCCGGCTGCCTTGCTCATCAAAACACCAGACGAGAAGATTACAAATGGCAGGCGCATCGCGTACCAGATTCCAGAGCAGGATGGTGGAGCGTGCGGGCGGAGCTTCGAAGATGCGTTCATAATCGCGAACCCTGGCCTTTTCGCGCTTGGAGAGGAAGATGTTGCAACGGCGGCGTATGAACTCGCTGCGGAACAAAAAAAGTCCGCCTTTGCTCTGCAATACGCGATCACAAACACCGAGTGGATTGTTCCCCGTTACATCTCTGAAGGTTTGAGATGGTTGGCACAGGGTAATCCGGCCCCTGTGCCTCCCCCAGTGGCCGTAGCGGTCGAAATCCTCGCCGAAGCTGCCGGGGTCGAGATCGCCCCCATCCAGGGAGGCGAACATGGCTGAGGGACAAGAAAGCCCCGCAGATGCCGCTGGTCGCATTGCTCTGGAACGCATGTTCGCTTGCCTGGATGAAGGACGCAGCTTTCGTCTAGAGGCGGGCGCCGGAGCTGGGAAAACCTATTCTCTTGAGAGAGCACTTCGCAGATTGATTGAAAAGCAAGGCTCCGCGTTGCTGCGGCAGCGCCAACAGATCGGCTGCATCACCTACACCAACGTCGCCAAGGACGAGATCATTGCCAGAACGAACGCGCACCCTGCGGTGAGACCCGAAACCGTGCACGGTTTTTGCTGGTCAGTCCTTCAGGATTTTCAGCCTACGCTGCGTGAACTGGTTCCCGGGTTGCCGACATGGGAGGAGCGGCTTGCGGAAACCGGCGGCGTCGGTCATCGTCGTATTCATTATGAACTTGGCTACCCCGGCGTGACAGACGATCAGGTGTCACTTCGCCATGAAGATGTATTGTCGCTGATGATTCAGGCGATGAGTCGCCCCAAATTTCGTCGGGTTCTGACTTCACGATATCCCATTCTGCTTATCGACGAATATCAGGACACGGATGCCGGTTTCGTTGATGCGTTGAAAGAGTGGTTTCTTGATCGAGGTGAAGGCCCCTTGATCGGTCTTTTCGGAGACCACTGGCAGAAGATTTACGGCGAGGGATGTGGGCTGGTGGAACACCAGGCACTGGAGGTTATAGACAAGCAAGCGAACTTCCGGTCCGTTGATCCGATTGTGCAGGTCCTCAACCGTATGCGTCCAGACTTGCCGCAGATGGTTAGCGATCCCGCTGCACAGGGTGAGACCCGTGTATTTCATACAAACAACTGGCCGGGGCAGCGACGAACCGGACAGGGAGGCGGCCACTGGAAAGATGATACCAGTCCCGAGGCAGCTCGTGCTTACTTTCAGCATATGAAGGATCGGCTGGCAGCCGAGGGCTGGGATCTATCGGTAGAGAAAACAAAAATACTGATGCTCAGCCACAGTATACTTGCTCGGGAGCAAGGATACGAGAACATTCGGAGCATCTATGGCCAGTTCAACGATCCTTGGTTGAAGAAGGATGATCCTCACATCAAGTTTCTTGCGGACCAGCTTGAACCCGCCTGCGCTGCGTTCGAGGCCAACCGGTATGGGGAAATGTTCGAGGCGTTCGGGTCGGGCATGCCGCGCATCCGTCGTCATGAAGACAAGATCGCCTGGACCAATGGCATGAACGTCCTCATTGCGTTGCGGCAGACTGGAACGATTGGCGAGATAATCGACTTCATCGCCGCCCAGCCGCACATGCGGCTGCCTGCCGCTGTGGAACAACGCGAAGCGAAGCTCGCTGAGGTCGGAGATGAACCCGTAGAAGGGGAACCCCGCCGGATTACACAGCTTAGAAAGCTACGGACGGTTCACTATACGGAATTGATAGCGTTGGATCGTTTCATCGACGGGCACACGCCATTTGCTACGAAGCACGGCGTGAAGGGCGCGGAGTTCGAGAATGTTATGGTGATCGTGGGACGTGGCTGGAACAAATACAACTTTGTACAGACCCTAGAATGGATGGATGCAGCGCCTCCTGCTGACAAACAGGATTTCTTCGAGAACAATCGGAATTTGTTCTATGTTGCATGTTCACGCCCCAAGGTGCGCCTAGCTTTGCTGTTCACGCAACTCGTTAGTCCCGCAGCGATGGCAAAGCTCACAGAGCTGTTTGGTGAGAACAATCTCGTAGCCCTGCCTCCTGATCCGGTCGTAACATGAGAGCAATTCTGAGCCCACTTCAAGAAGCACATGGAGACTATCGTCACAACCAGAGCCCGTTGTCTCACATGATCAAACGTACGAGTGGCCCGCGATTTCAAGCAAGACGCATTTCCTCGACAGCATGGATCGCGGGGCAATCTACATCATGCCGTCGCTCGATATCGAGTCGGCGCCCTGCCGATAGCCCAGAAGGCAACTTGAATGACTGAGAAATGATGGGGTTCGATCTGAGACAAAAAATTACCGAAAGCGGGTACGCCCTAATCTCCCAGCATCGCCCTAATGCTGACATCGTCGAAGTCGCTAACGAACTCGGTGATCCACTCACGCCTTGGGAAGGCGGTCTTGTCCAAACTTTAATTCCTCGCGAAGAATCGGCTCCGAATACATATAGCGGGAACTTTGGTCTGGGCCGTTTTCCGTTTCATACCGATCTTGCCCATTGGCGGACACCACCGCGCTACTTACTCCTACGATGCCTGATCGGATATGATGACGTTCCCACATTGCTGATCGATGGCCGCGAGCTCGTCAACTCCGTTTCTCGAGACACTCTCGCACGCGCAGTCTTCAAGCCACGCCGGCCCCGCCATGGAGCCCTTGTGCTTCTTCGCCTGCTCGAACGTACGTCAGATGGCACCGACCTCCTACGATGGGATGAAATATTTCTTCGGCCAGCGAGCAAAGTTGGCGACACCGCCGACGCCCAGATTCGTGATTGGCTTGCGAAACGTGACCCTTTGTCGATTGCCCTCATTCGTCCGGGGGATACCCTGATAATCGACAACTGGCGCATGCTGCATGCCCGTTCGCCGATACCGCCAGGACGAGAGGATCGTTCTATTGAGAGGGTATATTTGGGAGGGCTAAAATGAAGACGACAATCAAGCCGGGCGCAACGCCGGCAACCTTCGACCCGGAGGCACTCTACGCGAAGGCTGTGCGCTACATCCAGAACATGGATGAATATGACAGCGATAAATGGGAATACGCCCTCTGGTCGAGCCTCGCTCTAGAATTTCTTGCCCGCGCCGCTCTGGCAAATGTAAGCCCCGCGCTGCTTGCAGAAGCCGATAAAAATGGGTCGAATCTCTATTTTTCGCTTGGCTTCACTCCGTTCGAAGAGAGGTTCTCGCCGAGATCCATCGCAATCAGCGAGGTGTTCAAACGCCTTTCAGGGATACTGCCGGAGTTCACCAAGGAGCATGAGAGCTTCGGTGTCGTGCATACCGGCAAGCGCAATGCCGAGCTTCATACTGGCGAACTCGCATTCGAGGGAATTAGGGGATCGACCTGGCAACCAAGATTCTATCAGACTTGCCAAATCCTTCTGACGTCAATGGGCATCCCACTCGATGAGCTTCTTGGCGAAGACGAAGCGGAGGTTGCTAGGAAGCTGATCGATGCAGCTGCAGATGAGAGTGCGAAAGCCGTGAGGGGGGACGTTGAGGCGCACAAGAAGGTCTGGAACGCCAAGCCAGAACACGAGCGCGCGACGCTGCAAACGCAGGCGTCAGTGTGGGCCACCCGTCAAAGCGGTCATAGAGTCGACTGTCCGTCATGTGCGTCGACCGCACTTGTGCTGGGAGAGCCGGTTTCGGCCCCAACGCAGAAGCTCGACGACGACGAAATCATCGAGACACAGGAGTATCTCCCGACGCATTTTGAATGCGTAGCCTGCGGCCTCAAGATTGCTGGCCTCTCCAAACTCGCCGCAGTGGGGCTCAGCGATCGATATAAGAAGACTCAGACCTACGATGCAGCAGAATACTATGCTCCCGCTGACGATTGGTCCGACTACGAAGACGACAATAACGAGCGTTAATAGTCGGCTCAAGGTAACTTGGCCCGATACACCATTGATGCGCTGCGGAGAGCGGTGGAGAGAGTCCTAAAGAAAACTAGCTGCCACGGAGCGGCCGAAGGAGAAGACTATGGGCGCGCGAGATGAGTTCTCACCCAGAACCAAACAAACACTTGCAGAACGAGCTGCGCACTTCTGTTCGAATCCTGACTGCCTGAAGTTGACTGCGGGGCCACATTCGGATCAGGAGAAGAGCCTGAGAACCGGTCATGCCGCTCACATAAGGGCCGCCGCAAGCAACGGGCCGCGCTACGATAAGAACCAAACTCCTGAACAGCGCAAGCACATCTCAAACGGCTTGTGGCTTTGTAGGGAATGCGGTGACATCGTTGATAAGGATGCTTCGCCTCACAAGCCCGAACTTCTCCGTCAGTGGAAACTTGACCATGAGGCGCTGATCGCGGAGGTTCGCACGAAAGGCTATGCGCAAAGCCTCGTGCTTCTGCAGACACGGCAACAGGCGCCCCAGCTTGCGAAGGACATAGTCTCAGAATTTGAGGACCATCGCGCACTCTGGGAGTCGTTTGACGCAGAGTTTCCCGACCGGGTTCGCCAATCGCTGGACCGTCTGCGGTTCAGGTTACTTGATTTACGAAGGGGGCTACCCCGAGGTGGCGAACTGGATCAGGTACTCCAATCATTGACGAAAACGATCCTGACGTTCTTCGTTCAAGTCGAGGAAATCGACTTAGTGACGCTACGTTGCGACAGCCGAAACCCCAGTTGGTTGCGGTTTAGAGATGCGCTAGCGACGCTGCGGAAGTCGGTCGGGCTGCAGCTTTTCCATCTTTGCGATGCTTACAAGACGAGTCCCACCGATGAACTAGCACAAATAATGCCCCGAACCGACTAACAGAGCGATAGTGGAGTACATCGCCACCAACCGACCCATCCCTTTTCTACGCCAAGGCATCCCATTCGCCGCACAGCGTTTCCCGAGACCTTCCCTACGCTGAAATTCCGCGGTTCCATTGCCCCAGCCCCTTTCCGGGCATGGGATATTGGAGACGATGGCGGTCAAGCGGAACAGGATCAATATCGAGGTTACGCCCTCGACCGAACCGGAAACGGACCGGAATGATCCTGCGCGCAAAGACGCTGCCGTGATGCCGCTTGCTCGCCTGATTGGTCGCCAGATCGCCCGCGAGCAGTTTGAGCGTAAACTGACAGCGGAGCGCAAAGCTCAACGCCACCTGCGAAGCTGACTGCAAATCTCCTTGCATTTATACGTGTAATACGTATTATATAAGCAGACCTATTCTCGTGGAGTCTGCGATGCCAACCACAACTTCCCTCGAATTCCAGCGCAAGTTCGGACAGTATCTGAACGAGTCTCACCGTGAGCCGGTGGAGATCACGCGACATGGACGGCGCGAGTTTGTACTGATGTCGGCCGCCCAATATGATGAGCTACTGTCAGCCGCGCAGCGCAGCGGCAAGGCCGCTGAAGCCGCCACCGAACCCGAACGTCATTAAGATCCCTCCCCCGACACGGAGCCTGAAAGGACTGCCGATATGACCCGCGTGGCGCTTTATGCCCGATATTCTTCCGACAATCAGCGCGAAGCGTCGATCGAGGACCAGCTCCGTATCTGCCGCGAACAGGCGAAGCGCGAGAAGTGGAAGATCGTCGGAACCTACAAGGATGCTGGCATCTCCGGCGCGAGTATGATCCTGCGCCCCGGCATTCAGGCACTCCTGCAGGACGCCCAGGCAGGCCAGTTCGACATCGTACTGGCAGAGGCTCTGGATCGCATCAGTCGTGACCAGGCTGATGTGGCCACCTTTTACAAGCATCTCAAATTCGCAGGCGTTCCGATTGTCACGCTGTCCGAGGGCGAGATCAGCGAGCTCCATGTCGGCCTCAAGGGCACGATGAACGCGCTGTTCCTGAAAGACCTTGCCGCCAAAACCCATCGGGGCATTCGTGGCCGCGTTGAGGACGGCAAATCGGGTGGCGGTTTGTGCTTTGGCTACAATGTCGTCAAACAGCTCGATGCGCGCGGTGATCCCATTCGCGGCGACCGGGAAATCAACGAAGCGGAGGCGAATGTTGTCCGGCGCATCTTCCGCGAGTTCGCCGCCGGCGTCGGCCCCCGCACCATCGCCCGCACATTGAACGAGGAAGGTGTCCCGGGTCCGGCTGGTAAGCTCTGGAGCGACACCACGATCCGTGGCCATGTGAAGCGCGGTACGGGGCTGGTCAACAATGAACTCTATATCGGCCGCCTCATCTGGAACCGGCTTCGTTACATCAAGGATCCATCGACCGGAAAGCGCGTCTCGCGCCTGAATCCGGAATCGGACTGGATCATCAAGGATGTCCCGGAACTGCGTATTGTCGATGACGAACTCTGGCATTCAGTTCGTGTCCGACAGGGCGAGATCGCCGAAAAGTTTGCCAACGTCACCGAAGCCGTACGCAAACACCACAAAAAGAATCGCCTGAACGGCACACGTCGGCCGAAGTCACTCCTGTCCGGCCTGGTGTTCTGCGGCTGCTGCGGAGGCCCCTACTCGCTTCGCGGCGCTGATCGGTTCGCCTGCTCGAACCACATTAGCAAGGGCGCCTGTTCGAACAGCCGCACGATCCCGCGTGAGTGTCTGGAAGCCCGCGTGCTCTCCGGCCTGAAGGACCGCATGATGGCGCCTGAGATCGTCGAGGAGGCGATGCGCGCCTATGCCGAGGAAACCAATCGGCTGAACCGGGAACGCCGCTCCAGCGGCGATGCCTGGAAAGCAGAATTGGTGAAGATCGAGAAGCAGATCCGCGGCATCATCGAGGCAATCAAGGCCGGCATGTTCCACGAGAGCATGAAGGCAGAGATGGACACGCTGGAAGCGCGCAAGACCGAACTGAACACTTTGCTGGCCGACGCGCCAGAGGACACGCCGGACATTCTGCCGAGCGCCTCGGCGATCTATGCGAAGAAGGTCTCCGCCCTGACCAAGGCGCTCAATCGCAAGGAAGAGCGCCAGGAAGCGGCGGAGACATTGCGCGGCCTGATCGAGAAGATTTCGCTCACACCGGGGCCGGAACGCGGCGAGATTTACGTAACGCTGCACGGCGAACTGGCCACGATCCTCAATTGGACGGAGCGTCAAGCCATTGGAAAGGCTACAAAAACAAACACTCCCGGAGGTGATCTCACGGGAGTGTCGTTATCAGTGGTTGCGGGGGCAGGATTTGAACCTGCGGCCTTCAGGTTATGAGCCTGACGAGCTACCGGGCTGCTCCACCCCGCGCTATTTTTTGAACTATTCGGGT
>NZ_JAYEXN010000054.1:0-14323 GCF_044435015.1 Ochrobactrum sp. S1502_03 | reverse complement strand
TTTCAGTCCAGGCCATGTGATCCTCCGTAGTCTTGGTAAACCACAGAGAATCATAAACTCCTGAAATCGCTCAACTTAATTTTCGGTTCGGCTCTAAGGGATTTAAGTTGCGATCTGAAACGACGCTGCTCGCAGTAAAACATCAAAAATATCTGGAAAAGCAATGGCCTCGGAGTGAAGCCCACTTGCCATGAAACTGGTAAAATGAGCACGCAGATGCCGACTGTATTATTGGAACATAAACAGCCGGCATCGAGAATGAACCGCATTCGCTGAGAGCGTGGTCTTGTCGGTGCGATGCGCCTGGGTGTTTTATCCGCCCGAAGCTGGCTCCCAGTTTTGGGGGACATGGAGCAATTGCGGAAACATGCATTCTACAAAACGCGCAGCGGTTGGCTGTGGCTCGTGATTGGCCAATCCAGGTCGCTCGTTGGCTTCGATGAACACATAATCAGGCGTTTCAGGTGATTTCACCATGAAATCAATTCCCACAACCGGGATGTCGATTGCGCGGGCAGCCTTGCAGGCGGCTTCGACGAGAGACGGATGCACCATTGCCGTTACATCGTGAATCGTGCCTCCCGTATGGAGATTGGCCGCCTTGCGTACGGTGATTTCGTGTGCATCCGCGAGAATATCGTCAAGCGTAAGCCCCTGCTGCTCAAGGCAACGTCTGGTCTCGGCATCAATCGGAATCCGGCTTTCACCGCCTGTTGCTGCAAGACGGCGACGTGACTGGACCTCGATAAGCCGTCGAATCGTGGATTTGCCATCGCCGATCACCCGCGGTGGTCGGCGTATCGCCGCCGCCACCAGCTTAAAGTCGATAATAACCAGCCGAAGATCATCGCCCTCAAAACAGGCTTCGAGCAACACCTGGTCGCACACTTCGCGTGCTTGCTTGATGGCGGCGCGCAAGTCTTTCATCGTCGTTACGCCGACTGAAATTCCACGCCCCTGTTCCCCGCGCGCGGGCTTTACGACCAGTTTATCGTGCTTTGCGAGAAAGGCTTCGAGCGTCTTGTCTTCGGCGTTTGCTGCTATCTGCTCGGGCACACTCAGGCCCGCTTTTGCGACGGTTCTGCGCGTGACGGCCTTGTCATCACAGATGGACATGGCAACACCCGATGTCATTTCCGAAAGGCTCTCGCGGCAATGGATCGAACGCCCGCCATGGGACAGGCGAAAAAAGCCGCCTTTGGCGTCTGTAATATCGACATGCACGCCGCGCCTTAGCGCTTCATCGACAATAATGCGCGCATAGGGGTTGAGCGCGCCAATTGCGTTGATCGGTTGCGCAAAGAATTTTTCATTGATCGCGTTCTTGCGTTTGATCGTGAAAAGCGGAACGCGGCGGAATTTCAATTTTTCATAAAGGCGGATTGCATTGTCATTGTCGTATAGCACTGACAAATCCACGTGATTAAGCCCGCGTGCCTGAAAATGCTCGGCAAGCTTGCGCACAAGCTTTTCGCCAATACCCGGCTGTCGCGCCTGCGGATGCACGGCAAGGCACCAAAGTGAGCCGCCCTGATCCCTGTCGTTAAACAAACGTTGGTGATTGATGCCGGTGACAGTGCCGACAATTTCGCTGCTCGCGTCATCCTGCGCAACAAAATAGGTGACGGCTCGATTATCGCGTTCACATGAGAAGAAATCCGGGCGCAATTGCACCATGCCGCAGGCCGCATAAACGGCATTGATTCCGTCTGCATCGATTTCCGACACAGCGCGGCGAATGCTGATGCCACGCGTCTGGCGACCGCCGGCACGATAATTGGACAGATCAAGCCGGTAAGTGTGCGATGGATCGAGAAAGATTTCCTGCGGTGCCTGTGACAACAGCACATGCGGATCGCTGACATAAAACAGAATATCCCGGCTGGCCGGTGCTTCGGCGCGCAAGGCCTCAATGATTGCCTCGTTGCTTTCAAAGGTTTGTGCAAAAAGCAATCTGCCCCAACCGCAATCAAGCATCACATTGCGGTTGGTGGTGTCACTCGCGCCCTGCGCGTTGCCGTTTGAATGCTCCTGATAAAACCCTGCGCCTTCGGGTGTGCGCAGCCTCGTCAGCCTGTGCGAGAAAGCGTTTCTCCCTCTTGCTTTCTGCCGGGTCATGTCAACCTCACTTGTCTTTTTCATCTTAGGCCTCCCCATTTCAGGCCTCTTGCGTCTGAAGCCACATTTCCAGAAGTCCAGCCTGCCAGAGTTCCGAACCGCGCAACGGTGTGATGTGCTCCGACGGGTTCGCAAACAGACGATCCAGATAATCGCGCTGGAAAAGTCCGCGTTCGCGCGCCTTTTGCGATGAAAGCGCATCGCGCAGCATATCGAGATAGGGGCCAGCGATATATTTAAGCTGCGGCACCGGGAAATATCCCTTCTTGCGGTCGATCACAGCACTTGGGACGATCTTGCGTGCGACATCTTTCAAAATGCCTTTGCCGCCGTCGCGCAGCTTTTCCTCAGGTGGCATACGTGCGGCAAGCTCGACCAGTTCGTGATCAAGAAACGGCACCCGCGCTTCCAGACCCCAGGCCATGGTCATATTGTCGACGCGCTTGACCGGGTCATCGACCAGCATGATATTGCTGTCGAGACGAAGCGCGCGGTCAACCGGCGTATCAGCGCCATCGCGCAGCAAATGCTCTTCGATGAGATCACGGCTATAGTCGCGATCTGTCATCCAGTCGGGCGATAGCTGGGTTTTAAGCACATCATGCGAGCGGTCACAGAATGCCTTGGCATAATCGCTGACCACATCATTGGAGTCGACCAATGGCGGATACCAGTGATAGCCCGCGAAAACCTCGTCAGCCCCCTGGCCGGATTGTACGACCTTGATATGCTTGGAGACTTCCTTGGAAAGCAGATAGAATCCGACATTATCATAGGAAACCATGGGTTCCGACATGGCGGCAATGGTGCCGGGAAGCGCATCCATCAGATCGGAAGACGGGACAAAGATCTTGTGATGGTCTGTGCCGAAATGTTTGGCGATAAGGTCGGAATAGACGAACTCGTCGCCTTTTTCGCCGTTGGCTTCTTCAAAACCGACAGAAAAGCTCATCAGTCCTGCCTGACCAGCTTCTGCAAGCAGGCCGACAATCAGGCTTGAATCCACACCACCTGACAGAAGAACGCCAACCGGAACGTCGGAGATCATGCGGCGCTTTACGGCCAAGCGCAATTTATCAAGAAGCTGCTCTTGCCATTCTTCACGGCTGATGGCGTTGTCGCTTGGCCGACGGCTGTGCGGGGGCTGCCAGTAGATACGGTCGCGAAATTCACCATTGGCCTGATAAACGCGAATGGTGGCTGCTGGCAGCTTGCGCACGCCATTATAAATGGTGCGCGGCGGTGGCACCACGGCATGAAAACTCATGTAATTATGCAAGGCTGCGCGGTCGATTGACGTGTCGATGCCACCAGCTTTAACAAGCGCTGGAAGCGTTGATGCAAAGCGCAATGCGCCATTAACTTGCGCAAGGTAGAGCGGCTTGATGCCAAAACGGTCACGGGCAAAGATTAGTTTGCCGGTATCGCGCTCATGGATGGCAAAGGCGAACATGCCGTGAAAACGCGAAACGCATTCCTCGCCCCAGGCATGCCACGCCTTGATGATCACTTCTGTGTCGCCATCGGAGAAAAAGCGATAGCCCATCGCTTCAAGTTCCGTGCGCAATTCCCGGAAATTATAAATACACCCATTAAAGACGACGCTTATACCCAGATCTGCGTCGATCATGGGCTGCTGGGATTTTTCAGACAGATCAAGGATCTGCAATCGCCGATGTCCGAAACCGACATGACCACGCACCACGATGCCAGATGCATCTGGACCTCTGGGCGCAAGGCAGTCTGCCATTTTCGAGATTGCCGAAACCGATGGTGTTGCACCATCGAACCTGACTTCTCCGCAAATTCCACACATAAAAAGGGTCGAAACCTCCATTGTAGTAACAACAAATGAGGCCGTCGTATGAGTGTATCGACGGCCTGCACATATTGCTAATGCGCGTGCGCCGGGATGGTTCCGAAATTTTTGCTTTTTACGGATTTTGGCTTTTTGACAGCAGTTTTGCCTTGGAAATCATGTATTCTTCGGCTGAAATCATGTGTTCTAGGGCTATTTTGCGCGCATCTTCGGGGCGGTTTTCAATCAAAGATGCCAAAAGGCGATGCTGAAACAACAGGCCTTCCTCGCGCGAGCTGGGTGTGGGATCGGCATAAATTGCGCGGGCGAGGGGCATATCACGCAGCAGCTTATGGGTAAGGCGGCAGATAAATCCGAGAAGCCGGTTGGGGCAACGTTGTGCAAGCTCGCTGTGAAAATCGAGCTCTGCTACGCGCTGCTGAAACTGATCATCAAGATTTTTCGGCGCGCGGTCGTAAAACCGCATCGTGCTTTCCAGCCTTTCCAGATCGGAACTGTCCAGCTTGCCTGCAAGCGATGCCGCAATTTCCGGCTCAAGCAGCTTGCGTATGGCATAAATCTCTTCAAGACCCGGTTGATCGAAGAAAAAATAATGTCCCAGCATTTCCATAGCATGTTCCGCCGATGGTTCGGCTACGAAAACACCGCCGCCTGGGCCGGTCCGCGTGAACAGCAGGCCCTGGGTTTCAAGCGCTTTCATCGCTTCGCGCACTGTCCCTTTTGCCGCCTTGAATTGGTCAATCAGGTCTTTTTCCTGCGGCAGCCGGTCACCGGGTTGCAGGCCTTCTGTCTGAATGACATGCCGGATACGCTCAGCAATCACCTCGGGCCGTCGCTTCGCTTTGCCTGGCGAAGCAGCATGAAGTTTGGTGCGGCTGTTTTGGGCCATGCCTTGCTACTCTCTTTTTATACGCGGCGCGCTATCGATAAGCTGACGTGTATAGGCATGTTGCGGGTTGGTAAAAAGGTCTTCCGCCGTGGCTTCCTCGACTATTTTCCCATAATACATCACAGCCACGCGGTCACTGATCGCCTCAACAACCGCAAGGTCGTGACTGATGAAAAGATAGGACAGGCCAAATTCCTGTTTCAACGCATCAAGCAACAGCAGCACTTGTGCCTGAACCGAGACATCGAGCGCACTAACCGGCTCATCAAGAACGATGATTTCAGCATTTGCTGCAAGTGTTCGGGCTATGGCGATGCGCTGCGCCTGTCCACCGGAAAACTCATGTGGATAACGTGATAAGGTGTCTTTGGGCATTTGAACGGCGTCGAGCAGCTCTTCCATGCGCCTTTGGCGCTGGCCTTGCTCAAGCCCCCCAAGAAGTTTCAGCGGCGTTTCGAGGATTTGTCGGATGGTCTTGCGCGGGTTAAGCGAAGCAACCGGGTCCTGAAACACATATTGAATAACTTTGCCAAAAGCCCGTGGTCCGGAACGTCGAAGAGCGCTTGCATCCTGACCGGCAATTGTCATTGTTCCATCGCTTGGGTCTGTCAGGCCCACCAGCATGCGCGCCAAAGTGCTTTTGCCGGAGCCACTCTCGCCGACAATGGCCAGGGTTTCACCACGTGCCAGAGTAAGCGAGACTGACTTGACCGCTTCGACGGTGTGGCGCTGTTTGCCAAAAATTGGGCGTCCGCCACCAAAGGTTTTGCTCAGATTGTGCACGCTGATTGCTGCGTTTGTCATGTTGCAACACCCCTCTGCTTATCATTGAACAGCTTTGCAACCCGGTCGTGAAAGCCCCCTCCCTGACCCAGTTCCGGCACGCAGGCAATCAGCCGCTTGGTATAGTTATGCTGCGGATCTGCGAGCACAGCCTTTGCGGTGCCTGTTTCAACGATTTCGCCATCCTTCATAACGGCAACGCGATCACAGATTTCAGAAACCACGCCAAAATCATGGGTGATGAACAACAGTGCCATACCCCGTTCGCGTTGCAGATCGCGCAGCAATTCGAGGATACGTGCCTGCACCGTGACATCAAGTGCGGTCGTGGGTTCGTCCGCAATGATAATATCGGGGTCGTTGGCAAGCGCCATAGCGATGCCGACGCGCTGGCGCTGACCACCGGAAAGCTGGTGCGGATAATGGTCTGCGCGCTCGGGAGCGTCGGGAATGCCGACTTTCTCAAGCAAAGCGATTGCCTGCCTTCGGCGTTCGGATGCGCTCATCGTGCTATGCGCGCTGATTGCTTCCTCTACTTGTTTGCCGATTGAATACATCGGATGCAGCGTGGTCAGCGGATCCTGAAACACATAGGCAACTTTGCTGCCGCGCGTTGCAGTCAGTTCGGTTTCCGTCATATTCAGCACGTCGTTCCCATCAAGATAGATGGCACCATTGCGGATCAATCCAGGCGGTGAGGCAACCAATCCCATGATGGAAAGCGCTGTCACGCTTTTGCCAGAGCCGCTTTCGCCAATCAGGCCAAGGCATTCGCCACGATTGAGATGCAGCGATACTTGCTTGACCGCCGGTGTGTAGCTGCCATTGTTGACGAAGCCGGTTTCGAGTTTTTCAACGGCCAGAGCTGCGTCGGGCATCGCGGCTTTGGGCACGCTTCTGTTTTTGGCAATGGCGGTTCGTGCGCCGGGTCTTGCCAATGCACCGGAACGAAGCCGTGGATCGAGCACATCGCGGACGCCATCGCCCAGAACATTCAGGCTGATGACAATCAGAAAAATCATCAGGCCCGGCACAATGGAGACATGCGGTGCCGTGAACATTTGCGCGCGGCCTTCGCCAAGCATAGAACCGAGATCGGCTTGCGGTGGTTGTGCCCCAAGACCCAGAAAGCTCAAACCGGCTGTTTCAAGGATCATCCAGCCCGCCGTTGTCGACATGGTGATGACAATCACCGGCAACACATTTGGCAGCACTTCTGTGAGCAGAATTGAAATATGCCCCTTGCCTGAAAGCCGTGCGGCATCAACAAACTCACGATTGGCAAGGCCGAGTGCGGTGCCGCGCACATTACGCGCAAAGAAGGGAATATTGACGACCGCAATTGCATAAAGTGCATTCATCAATCCCGGCCCAAGGGCTGCGACGATTGCAAGCGCCAGCAGAATATAGGGGAAAGCCATCAACATATCGACGCCGCGCATCATCAGATTATCTGTGCGTCCGCCTGCATAACCCGCAACGATGCCAATGGTTGAGCCGATGATTGCGGCAATCAGCGTGGCTGCAAAGCCAACCGCAATCGAAACACGAGAGCCCCACAGAAGGCGGCTGAGAATATCGCGACCGAGCTGATCGGTGCCCAAAAGATGCCCCGCGCTAAAGACGGGTTGCAGCCTGTTGGCGGGTGCTGTCGCATCCGGGTTCGGCAGCGGTAGGATGGGCACGATGAGGATGAGAACGCAGATCAGTGCCAGCAGGAAAAAGCCAAAAGCTGCAAGGCGATTGCTCATCAGCAATTGCCATGACGACAGACGTTCAGGCGTGTCCGAAACTGCGCTCATGTGCGTATCCTCGGATCAAGCATGGTCTGGATGACATCGGCAAGCAGATTAAACAGCACATAGCTGGCTGCCACGATCAGCACGCCGCCCTGCACAAGCAGGATGTCGCGGGTCGAAATTGCCTTGACTAGCATGGCGCCGATACCGGGCCATTGAAACACGGTTTCAATATAGACCGCGCCGCCCAGCACAAAGCCTGCCTGAATGCCGATAACGGGAATGACAGTGACAAGGGCCGCACGAAAGGCATGTCCGTAGATCACGCGGCGCTCGTTCAGCCCCTTGGCGCGTGCTGTGCGGATATAATCCTGCCGCAGCACTTCAAGCATTGCACCGCGCGTTAATCGTGCAATCACACCAGCCGCAACCACGGCAAGGGTGGAAGCAGGCAGGATCAGGTGCCAGATGAGATCTTTGAGATCACCGCCGCCATAGACCGCATACATGCCGGAAGCGGGAAGAAAACGCCAGTGAACCGCGAAGAGGTAGATCAGCAGAAGCCCAAGCCAGAAAGATGGGATCGAAATGCCAGCAAGCACGATGAAAGTAATTGCGCGATCAGCCCATCCGAACTGACGAACCGCGGATATGATGCCAGCGAAAAGCCCGAATATCGTGCAGAGCACGAGCGCAACGCCTGCCAGAATGAGCGTGGCATGAAACCGTTCCAGCACTTCATCAAGCACCGGGCGGTTCAACACGAAGGAGCGCCCGAAATCCCCATGCAGGAGGTTGCTGATCCAGATGAAATATTGCTGGATCAACGGCTTATCAAGACCGAGGTCGCGGTTGATCCGCTCGACATTTTCCGGCGTGGCATAAGAGCCGAGGAGGGCTGTTGCGGTGTCGCCGGGAATTGATGCCATCACCAGAAAGACGATGACCGATAGCCCGAAAAGCACGGGAATGACTGCGACGAGCCGCTTGAGGATATAGACTGGCATTGGCTCTCCTCCGCTTTATATTTTGCATCAAAGGCTTTGGCAAATTTGCGCCAGCCACATGATTGCTGGCGCAATGTTTTATTGCTTGGTTACATCTTTGAGATGCAGCAGGAACGAAGGTTGAAGCCTGAAATTCTGCACGGCTGCGGTGGTGACGGCGTTTTGTTTCCAGTTGGCAACGAAAAGCCATGGCGCATCGTCGTGAACAATCGACTGAATCTCGCCATAGAGCTTGCCGCGCTCCGCCTGATCCGTTGATTGACGCGCTTTGGCCAGCAGGTCATCGACTTTGGGATTGGAATAATAGCCGGAGTTAAACCCGCCCTTGTCTGGCAATGCTTCGGTGCGCAGTGTGAGGAAGGGAACCGTATCCGGGTCATTGGTCATCCATGCCATTTCGGCCATGTCCGCCTTGCCATCAAGACCGGAATTCACACGACCAAGGAAGGTGTTCCACTCGTAGGTTTCGATTTTCACTTTAAAGCCTGCGGCCTGAAGATCGGCCTGAATGGCAGCACCCATATTGATCGGATCAAGCATCCCAGAGCCGCCTTCCGTGACATAGAAGGTCAATTCCGGATTGGTCTGATCTGCTTCCTGAAGCAGGGCTTTGGCTTTTTCGAGATCATAAGGATAAGGCTCGGTCGTATCGTTAACCCAGTTGAAAGCGGGCGGCACCGGACCGGCTGCAACGGTGGCAGAGCCTTGCAGGACGTTATCGACCAAGCCTTGTTTGTTGACTGCATAATTTGCGGCCTGACGGACTTTCTTATCTGCAAACGGACCGCTCTTCGTGTTGAGAATGTTAAACCACACATGGGGCCCGGCCTGTTCTGCGACAGCAAAATTCGCATCCTGTTTGAAGGTCGCAAGGTTATCCGGCGGCACCTCAACCATGATGTCGATACCGCCTGCCATCATTTCAGCGACGCGGGTATTGGCATCGGTGATAGGCCGGAAGACAATCGCATTGAGTGTCGGTGCCGTGTCCCAATAATCGGGATTGCGCTCAACCACCACTCGCTGACCGGATTGCCATTCAGCAAATTTGAACGGACCGGTTCCCGATGGGTGGCGACCAAATTCAGTGCCATATTGTTCGACGGCGGCTGGCGAAACGATGAGGCCGGTCGGATAGGCGAGGTTTGACAGGAAGGGCGCGAACGGCTCTTTCAGTTTGAATTCGACGGTGTTTGTATCGACCGCATTCACGCTTTCGATGGATTCAAAGTTGAAAGACAGCGGGAATGGACCGGTATTATAGAAAGGGTGATCCTTGTTCAGCATCCGCTCGAAGTTGAATTTGACCGCCTCGGCATTGAAATCGGAGCCGTCGTGGAATTTGATACCTTCTTTCAGCTTGAACTTATAGGTTTTTCCGTCATCTGAGATGGTCCAGCTTTCCGCAAGCGCTGGCTCAATCTCAAGCGTCCCATCCTTATAGCGCACCAGACCATCATAGACGTTTACAAGGATACGAAAATCATTGGTTGCTGTCACCGTATGAGGGTCGAGTGATTGTGGTTCGGCGATCTGCCCCACAATCAGCACATCGGGCGGTGTCTGCGCGCCAGCGTGAAATGTCGCTGAACCCAGAACCAGAGTGGCCGCGGTTAAAACGGCGCGAAATAACCTCTTCATCAGCGGTTCCTTTCGTTTGGCCATGTTTGCCTGCAAGTCTGTCTGGGTTAATTTATAGGGAGAAAATGGAGTTTATCAATAAATTATCATAATTAATTTACGCGCATGAAAAAGGCGGGATGAACCCGCCTTGCCAATGTCGTCGCCTGAATGGCTATTCTGTCGGCGTGTCTTCGGGCTTCAAATCCTGCTCAGCCGTGGTCGATGTCTGATGGGTGAAGCCCTTGAGACCCTTGGTTGTTTCCTCAGCATCGCGCTTGATCTCGACATCACTCATTGCATAATGAACGCTCAGCTTTGCGATGGAGGTGAGTGCGCTCAAATGAATGCGCTCATAGCCATGCGAGGCATCCACACCAAAGGTCAGAAGCGCCGTGCGCACATCATGTCCGGCCTCGACAGCCGATGCCGCATCCGAGCGATAATAGCGGAAAACATCTTTCTGCACGGGGATATCGTGCTCGCCGCAGAGCTCGTATAGCTTCCGGGTGAGGTGATAATCGAACGGGCCAGTCTGGTCTGCCATGGCAAGCGTTACACCAAACTCCGATGAGTTCTGTCCGGGTGCGGTTGTGCCATTATCGATCGCCACAAGCGATGCTATTTCAGGAACAACGACAGCAGAAGCACCCGCTCCGACCTCTTCAGCAATCGTGAAAAGCCAATAGGTGTCAACGGGCGTTTCAATATTCAGGCGTTGCATGGCTTCAAGAGAAGCGAGCATGATGGCAACGCCGGCCTTGTCATCGAGATGGCGCGAAACAATAAACCCGTTGTCAATGAACTCCGGCATTGGATCAACGGCAACAATATCGCCCACATCAATGCCAAGTTCGATCAGGTCTTCCTTGTTGCGGGCAAGCGCATCCACGCGCAGCTCAATATAATTCCAGCCGACAGGGAGCGTATCCACTTCTTCATTAAAGGTGTGACCGGAGGCTTTCAGCGGCAGGATGGAACCGCGATAGATACCTTTGGAGGAAAAGATCGAAACGCGCGCACCTTCGGCAAAGCGTGCCGACCAGTTGCCAATTGAAACAAGCTCCAGCCGTCCGTTGGATTTCAGATACTTAACTTGCGCTCCGAGCGTGTCTAAATGGGAGACAATACCGCGCGCTGGTTTACGGGATTTTCCATTGCGACGTGCGCGGATCGCCCCGCGCCGCGTCAGAATGACTTCGAGGCCGAGCCGCTCCAGTTCGCGTGCAACAAAATGCACTGCTTCGTCTGTGAAGCCGGTCGGGCTTGGAATTGCCAGCAGGGCCGCTAATTTTTCGAGGAGATAGTTTTGATTGATCGCAATTTTGGTCATGCCTGATAATTTATTGGTAAGTTTTCAGACGTCAACTGTCGAATATAATTTAAATTTTTATACAGTCGTTCCGGCTTTATCGATTTTTCCCTGTGAAATATCTATAAACAACTAAAAAATATCAATCACTATAGAAGTTTTATATATTGAAAATATTCAATTAATTTACGTATTATAATCATGTATTTTAAATGTTTATTAGTTTAAATTGAAATTATATCTAATTATTTAACATATTTGCTTATTTAGTGAAATAGTCGATTTTGTTAAATATTCAGACACCGGTTTTGTATAAGAGAGTTGAGCGCAATAGCCGTGGGGAATAGTCCTGATGTTGAGCATTCGTAATGGCAATGACAGGCTCTTTATTGCGCTCGCGGCCATTCTGGGAATTTTAATTACTCTTATGCTCGGCCAAATTGAGCTGGTGCGTCTGTCTTATGCTCGACTGAATGATTATCGCGATAACGTGCTGTCCAATGCAGTTGATGTCGCCCATGATGGGCGCAATACGCTTGCTTTAATCAATAGCAGTGATCGCGAACCGTGCTCGGATGAGGATTTAACAGAAATCCGCCGTCTTGCATTTAAGGCACCGTTTTTACGTGATGTTGGGCGTGTGGAAAACAACCGGATCATCTGTACGGCGCTCTGGGGGCGTTTCTCTCCGCCGGAAGTTTTGCCGCAACCAGATCGCGTGGTGGATAATGGACATCATTTGTGGGCGAATGCATCCAATATAGGCAAGCACTCCGGCAATGTGGATATGGTCGCGAGGGGATCAGCCATCGTCTTCACATCGCCGATTGCATTCGCTCTACACGAGAAAGCAGATGCAAATTTGAGTGCACATGTGATCAGCCGCGACGGCCATTACATCTATCGTTCATTTGGTGATGTCAGTCATCTGCAGACGGATATGCCGCACCAGCTTGCATGGTATGATTTAAGGTCTCGCCGTCTTGTTTCGCGATGCGATGACGATTTTGATATCTGTGTTATTGCAAGTCTTACCGGGGTCAGCGTGTTACAGCAGCCGGTTGGCGTATTGCTGGCAATTGCAGGCTTTGGGGCACTGGTTGGTGGAGGAGGGGGGCTTGCTGCGGTTCGCTGGCGGCGGGGATATGCATCACTGCCTCAGCAGATAAAGCGGTCAATTGCTACGGAACGCATGAGTGTTGTTTATCAGCCACTGGTAAGGCTGCATGATGAGAAAGTGATTGGCGCTGAGGTGCTGGCGCGCTTGCTTGATGATCTCCATAACTCCATTTCACCGGACGTTTTCATTCCGATCGCCGAAAAGCTTGGTATCATCGGGGATGTAACGCGTCTTATCATACGCAATGCGCTGAAAGAGATGCAGCCTTTTTTGAAAAATAATGGCAATTTTTATTTGAGTATCAATGTGTCTGCGGAAGATGTTCTCGACACTGAATTGCGTGTTTTTCTGGAAAATGAAGTGAAGCGCCATGGCTTGTCACCATGCCAGATCATTTTGGAAGTGACAGAACGTTCAACGGCACATCATAGCCATCTCATTGAAAAGATGAAGTCGTTTCGAGAGAGTGGTTACGAGTTTTTCATTGATGATTTTGGAACAGGCTATTCCAATCTCGCTTATCTGGCAAAGCTTCCAATCAGCGGTATTAAGATCGATAAAATGTTTACGCAGGCAATTGGAACAGAGGCAGTCAGCGCTGAAATTGTCGAGAATATCTGTAGCATTGCGCGCCGCCTCGACTTGAAGATTGTTGTCGAGGGGATCGAAAAGCCGGAGCAGGCCGCTTATGTGTTAAAGCTCCACCCGGATGCTGTCGGTCAGGGTTGGCTGTTTGGACGCCCGGTGCCAATTGCTAATTTCAGTCTGAAACGAGGCAAAGAATGCTGACTGGCTATGGCGATTGAATGCTCTGAGTTGTTAAAGGTTTCAACCGGCGCACAGTGTTGGTGTTCAACGGTGTCGCGGGCTGGTCAAATGGAAGCGCGGGAAGATTTCCATATTGAGATAGTCTTCATCGAAGCTGGAAATTTGCGTGAGGGCCGGCTTGTTGAGAAATTCAACAAGATTGTTGCGAAAAGTCAGCAAGCCATCGCTACGCAGCTCACGTAACATACGGTTGATATGAATGGCGGTTAGCCCCAGTGCATCGCCAAGCTCTGTCTGGGTGAGGGGGCAAAAAAAGGAAACCGCATTGCCCGTGCCGTTTAAACGCGCGCGATGCCCGAGTTCAAGCAATAGATGCGCCACACGTACCAGCCCGCTGCGCCGCCCGATGCTGATGACATGTTCAACAAGAATGGCGCGCTGTCGCGCCATCAGCTCTATAAAAGTCATGGCCAGGCGCGGCGATTTCACAAGACATTCCGTCAGGTGGTCGAGAGAAAGTTCAAAAACGGACATTTCGGTCACCGAAATCAAAGTGTAGTAATTAAAGCCGATGCCCGTGCGGAAGCCCAGAAAATCCCCTTTCATGGGAAAGTCGAGTATCTGGCGATCTCCATCGGCCAGATCACGATAGATGCATCCCCAGCCGCTCTTGATAATGTGAAGCGAGTTTGCCCAGTCGCCCTGACTGCTGACGATGGTGTGGGGTGCATAGGTTTTCACCAATACGGGCAGCGCACCAAGAACGTTAAAGTCGTTTTCTTCAAAAACCGCACCAATTGGCGGGCTCTCCAGAAAATGGCGCAGTGTTTTTGAATCGTCAACATTCACAATCATTGGCATTCGTCCTGCCGCCGCCCAAAAATTGGAGATTGCTTCTTTAGCGATTCGATTTTTAGTGATCGTTTGGGGGCCGAAGCGCTTCCATAAATGTCAGCGAGCGCTGCTATTTTGACAAGGTAGTAATTTCTACCACTAATTGCGTATATTTATAATATTTTCCTAAACCATATTTCACGTAATTGCCTAATCTAGCGCTCGTGGACAAAGGGTATCCATAGTTTGACTGCAGCGATTGCGACGAAACCGAGGTAGGATTCCTTGGTCTTGTCATAGCGCGTCGCAACGCG
>NZ_JAYEXN010000053.1:0-14476 GCF_044435015.1 Ochrobactrum sp. S1502_03 | reverse complement strand
CTGGCAAATCAATTGCCCGGACTTTACGACAATAGCGCTCAGCTCCATAATTACTGACAAGCTCCTCAATAATAGCAACCGAACGCGGAAGTGTGGTAATAATCGAAAAGCGGCGGCTGATTGTCATGGCCACCTGGATCGCCGCCTGACAAATACCTATTACAGGTCCTTTTGCCACTTCGCGAGCTGCGTGCAAGCCAGGATCATCGAAGCAAGCAATAACATAGGCGTCGACGCCTTGCATTTCGCCTTTGCGAATTTCAGCAAGCATTCCGGGCATAGCCATCGCCTCATCCGCAGAGCCCTCAATGCTTGCCGGCGTCTCAAGGGGATTTGTCGCTGTGATGCGTGTTTGTGCCTGCTTCACAATCAACGCGCTTTCCATAGCCTGATTTGTCATGGAAGCGGTGGAGTTTGGATTGATCAGATGAATATGCATAATTAAAGCCTCTGATATATAACCTACTGATTACGCTTGCTAAAATCGCCAATAGGCGGGGCTTTCAACTCAAACTGACGGTCTGATGTCACGTAATTATCTGCGTGCAGACGTGCAATGGGCTGGTAGTATTCAGGGTCAACATAGTGCCCCGCAGCATCGAGGCAGTTGCGCCGGACATGCATATGCACGACCTCCCCCAAAACAAGCGTGCGTCGCGGGTAATCGATGAGCCGCTCAACACGGCATTCAAAAACACAGGGCGCTTCCTGCGGAAACGCTGCACTGATTTTAGTACAGGCTTGAGCGGTCAGACCAGCGACAGAAAGCTCATCCACTTCCGCGTCAAAACCAAGACCACAGATCAACATTTGCTCAGATAAGGCCATATCGACCATGCTAATAGCAAACTCTCCTGATTGACGGATGTTGACCATAGTATCCTTCTCTTCCCCCGATAGGCGTGGCTGGATTCCTAAAACAACAATCGCCGGATCGTGCGAGAAGACGTTAAAGAAACTCATGGGTGCCGCATTGTTGTTTCCTGTGGCTGAACGCGTTGTCACCAGCGCAATAGGACGCGGCCCGATGAAATTGGTCAGGAGGCGATAGCGGCTTTGCGGATCAATGGTCTCAAAGTCAAATTCCATAAGTTGCCCAAACTGTAAAAAATGATCAACAAATTTATGATTTATTGTATACAATAAATCAAGTAATTAAATCCATGAGTTGACTTTTTCTCGCACATGACGATTGTCGAATTGAACATGGAGTAGTCTTTATGAAAGCACCAACGGCCTTATCAATCGAACAGATCGTCGAGAAAGTTTGGCTGTCGATTGCCGAAAGGCGATTGCGGCCCGGAATCCAGCTTAAAGAAGAACAACTCTCCACCATCTTCAACGTAAGTCGGGCTCGCATCCGCCAGGCTCTGACCATTCTTGAGCGTGATGGGCTTGTGAGCATGATCCCTAATCGCGGTGCGTTTGTAAGCAAGCCGACGGTGCAGGAGGCGCGCGATGTTTTCTCTGTTCGGCAAGCCGTGGAGCGTTGCATCGTCGAACGGCTCTGCAACTCTTTGCTCAAAGAAAACGTGAAACGCCTCCGCGACCACGTCAATTTGGAGCGAATTGCCAATAAGGACAATGTTACAACTGACATCATCAAACTTTCGGGCGGATTCCATCTTTTGCTGGCCGAACTGACAGGGTCAGATTTTCTATTCACTACCATGCGTGACCTTATTTCTCGCAGCTCGCTGATCACAGCCATTTATCGCAAAACCGATCATTTCAACTGCGGTCCAGATGAGCATGCAGAAATCGTAAAGGCGATTTCTGCAAAAGAAGCAGAGAAAGCGATTCATCTGATGGCACACCATCTTGAGCATGTGGAATCTGAGCTTGATTTGAGCGAAATACGTGAACTTTCCTATGATTTGCGTTCGGCTCTAGCCTAAGCTCCGGGCACGTAGCGACTCTGATCATCTGCTTTCGCGACCAGAGTGCGTTGTGCTTAATCGTATCCACTTCGCTCGCTCTATTTCTTTGTTTTTATGCACGCGGCGCCCGAAACCTAATTCCCACAGACCCTACAGCATTGGCCCAAAAATCGTATTCGATTTTTGGAAAGCACGATGCGTAGATTCAATTAGTTAGAGCGTCCTTTGTGCGTTCAATTGGACGCACGGCGCTCTAGTCAACCTCCATCTCCACCAGATGGCAGGCCACACGCGTACGGTTGGGGAGAAGCTGCGTAACCGGCGCCTCCCTGGAGCAGCGCTCGATAGCAAGCGGGCAACGCGGATGAAAAGTGCAGCCTGACGGTGGCTTCAATGGACTAGGCACCTCCCCGCTTGCAGGCTCACGATTGCGGTTCGGCTCTTCGATATTCGGGATCGTTTGCAATAAAAGTTGGGTATATGGATGCCGCGGATCAGCAAATAGTTGTTCTGTATCGCCTTCTTCAACAATGCGCCCCAGATACATGACCGCAATCCGGTCAGACATATGGCGGACCACACTCATATCATGGCTGATGAAGAGGTATGTGAGACCCAATTCATCCTGAAGGCGACGCATCAGATTGAGAACCTGCGCCTGAACAGAAACATCAAGTGCAGATGTTGGCTCGTCACAAACAAGGAACTCCGGTTCGCTTGCCAATGCACGGGCAATCGAAATACGCTGGCGCTGACCGCCTGAGAATTCATGCGGAAATTTCTCGCCGTCCGAAGCAGAAAGACCGACAATTTGTAGGAGTTCCTCAACTCGGTCAGTAATCTCGGCCGCTGTGTCGCGTAGCTTGAGTTCGCGTAGCGGCTCCGCGATAATGTTCTTTACCCGCCAGCGCGGATTAAGTGACGCATAGGGGTCTTGAAAAATCATCTGTGCCGATAGAGGTGCACCACTTTTGCCCGCTGCAAAGCGCATGCCGCCACTGGTGGCAGGATAAAGACCGGTGACAAGACGGGCGACAGTGGATTTTCCGCAACCACTTTCCCCAACAATGCTTAAACAACCACCAGAAGGAACGGAGAAACTGATGTCATTGACGGCTTTCAAATACTGTTTGGGTTTGCGCTCAACCAGTCTGTTGAGCCAGGGTGCCGATACATCAAATGTTTTAACGAGCCGTTCAACGGTCAAAGCCGGAGTTCTACTTAAAGAGCTTGTCATGCGGTGCCTCCTGCATTGAGCCAGCATGCACTGGCTGTCGCCCCCGAAAATACGAGTTCTGGTCTCTCGCGCCGACAGCGAGAGCCACTTTTGCTGCAACGCGGGTTAAATGCACAACCGTCAGGAATGGAGTCCAGACGGGGCATAGAGCCATCGATCTGGTTTAGCTTTTCGACCCGCGCACCCAGTGAAGGGATCGAAGACATCAATCCCTGTGTATAGGGATGAGAAGGGTGATGGAGCACCTGCTCCACGGGTCCGACCTCAATGAGACGTCCAGCATACATGACAGCAATTCGATCCGCCGCTTCAGCTATAACGCCCATGTCGTGCGTTACCAACATGACTGCCGTCTGCTTTTCTTTACAAAGCTTGCGCAATAGCGAAATGATCTGTGCCTGAATCGACACATCAAGCGCTGTTGTTGGCTCATCAGCAATCACCAGTTTAGGAGACGCAGCAAGCGCGAGAGCTATCACTACACGCTGACGCATCCCGCCTGAGAACTGATGAGGATATTGATCGACCCGCTCTTCAGGCGATGGAATTCCAACGTCACGCAGCAATTGAACAGCGCGGGCACGCGCTTGTGCCCGGCCCAGACCGAGATGCTGCTGGATGGTTTCAATTAGCTGAGACCCCACTGTGAAAAGTGGGTTGAGGGAAGTCAACGGATCCTGAAATATCGCACCAATTTCCCGGCCACGGACTTTTTCCATGGCGCGATCATCAAGAGTATCAATACGCTGTTTGCCAAGCCATACTTCTCCGCCGGCAATATGTCCGGGCCGTTCGAGAAGCCCTTGAATCGCCAGTCCTGTCATAGACTTGCCGGCTCCCGACTCGCCTACGACACCAAGAATTTCTCCCGGACGTATCGACAAGGATACATCTGACAACGCTGTAACTGTACCGTGACGACCGGGAAAATTAACACGTAGATTGCGAACATCAACGACGGGTTCCTGCATCTCAACCATGCGTTTTTTCCTCTCTTGGCGCTACAACAGGATAGCTTGGCGGGAATATTTGGCTGACCGGAGGATTATTCCAACTCCTCTCAGGATATTTCGCAATCAGGCTGTCAAACTGGGTTTGTGCCTGCTCTCGTGCTTTTTCCATGTCAAAGCCCGCCAACTGCCGATCAAGCATTGAAACACGGCCATCCACAAAGACAGCTTGGGTTATCTTTCCAGATCCACCGACAACAATCGTTGTGATCGGATCAATCGATGGAGCCATAAAGGTGTCATCCAAACGGAAAACAGCAATGTCGGCCCGCGCTCCGGCTGACAAATGGCCAATATCCGAGCGGCCCAAAGCCTTCGCACCACCAAGCGTCGCTGCGTCAAACAGATCAGCACTACGCAGACGATCAGGTGCATTGTCAGCCACCCGTCCAGTAATAAGTCCAGCCAGCAAATTCATCAGCATATCTGGCGGAGTCGTATCTGTACCCATGGCGACATTAATCCCACGCATACGACAGTCGGAGAACGACTTTAGAATTGAACCGCCGCGACCTGAAACCAGCGGACAATGCACAATTGAAACTGCATTTTGCGCATAAAGATCGAGATCTTCATCGGTGGCGTTGGTCGCATGTGGAGCAATGAGCCGCTCGCTCAGCAACCCATGGCTGGCGAGCCAAACCGGTGCAGTAGAACCATGCAACATGCGCACGGTATCGACTTCCATCGCTCCTTGAGCCATATGAAGTCGAAACTTACAGCCGAGATCACGTGCAGCCGCATCTGTACGTTTGATTAGAGCGAGCGTCGAAGTCTCCACCCGATCGGGAGCGAGCATGCCACGCACAAGATCACCATGACGGCCATTTTGACGCTCGATAAACGCAATCGCGTTGTTGAGACCCTGAAAACCGCGTTCTTCATCGAAAACAGGTACAATTTTGCCCGGCTGCTCCAGAACCATACCACCTGAGCGATAGGCGGGGCTTAGATAAACGCGTAGGCCCAAATCGCCCGCGGCGTCTGCGGCAGCATCAAACTCTGCAACCGTTTCCCCCCACTCGCGATAAAACAACGAAGCAATCGGAGCGGCTGTTGTGATACCGTTCAATAAAAGCTGACCAAAAGCAAACCGCTTTTGAAAGGCCAATTGTTCCTCATTATACATCTCATAGGGCCCGGCATCGACATAAGAGCGCGGCCAAACACGACCTTTCGCCCAGCCGGGATGATGGTCAATTCCAAGAATAGTCGTATCGAGATCTGAAAGAGCGTCGAGATCAATCAGTCCAGGACTGATAAGTGCGTTACCAAAATCTATTCGGCGTGCGACTTCTCCGGAAAATTTGTGTCCGACAAAGAGGATCTGACCACCCTCAAAAACCACTTCACCATCTTTGAGTAGGCAATGGCCACCGTCTTTTTGCCCAACCACCCAACGAGCCGTGATGAGAGTGCGCCCAGAGGGCCGCGCACCCAATACAAGAGAATTCAGAGCATCACTCTTCATGGCATTTCAACCACAGATACGCCTTGGCGGGCTGTAATGCGGCCGCCTTTTACGACCAGCGGGCGCGGTGCTACATCGACCACCGCATGCGCCAGCGTTTCGCCGGTCAAAAGGGTGAAATCAGCATGACAACCAATATCAAGCCCGTAATTTTCAAGCGCCATGACATCTGCTCCACCCTGAGACACGATATAAAGGACGTGCTCCAGTTCATGATCGGAACGAACGCCGTTTTTCATGCCGATGATCTTGGCACGGTCAAGCATATCAGGCTGCCCCCATGGACCCCACGTATCGCGAATGCCGTCACAACCGCCGCCGATACGCACACCTGCTTCTTTCAAACGTCTGATCGATGGGACCGTCGCGGAAGGCGCACCAGTTGTCAGAATTGCAACATCCAGAATTGCCAGCTGTTCGATAAGTTGGCCAACCCGCAGGTAATCATTCATCCCAAGAGCAAATGCATGACTGATTGCGACCTTGCCTTCCATGCCATTTGCACGGATTCGCTCAAAGATAAGCTCCATTGTGAAGGCGCCAAGATCACCCGTCTCGTGCAGATGAATGTCGATCGGCACACCATGTTTTGTTGCAAGTGAGAATAGAGTGTCCAGTTGGCCTTTTGGGTCGCGATCAATGCCACATGGGTCAATCCCGCCCAGAACTTCGCAACCCTGACGCAATGCTTCATCAAGCAAATCATGAGTGCCCGGCATGACCATCAAGCCGGACTGGGGAAAAGCGACAACCTCAATGTCGATGATGCCTTTGAGCTTTTCGCGTGTTTCCCAGATACCTTCAACAAGTGTCAAACCGTGGATCGGGTCAATGTCGACATGACTACGGATATGGGTACCGCCATGGGCCGAAAGACCAATAGCATGGCGCATCGACTGACGATGGGGGTCTATCCCGATTTCCAGCCTGTGCTCGCGTTCGAAATCGATACGCTCCCGTAAAATTGCAGCACGGTTATTAACGTGCCACGGCATGCCCCAGGTTGTCTTGTCGAGATGCGTGTGAGCATCAATCAATCCCGGGATCAGGATAGAATTATTCCCGTCTTCAACAGCCACACCAGGCTCTGCCGAAAACTGTCCGAAACCCGCAATTTTTCCATCTTTGATTAAAACGTCGCAGTTTTCGCCTGCCATAGGACGGATGTTGCGAAGCAAAAGATTGTTCATTTAACTTACCTCAATTTCGGATTAAGCGCATCGCGCAGCCAATCGCCGAGCATATTGACGGCCACGACAAGCAGGCAGAGCTGGATGACGGGGAAAACCACAATCCACCATGAACCGGAAAACAGGAACTGATTGCCGATACGGATCAGGGTTCCCAGCGACGGCTGGCTCGGCGGCATGCCTATTCCAAGGAATGAAAGGGTCGCTTCGGTCAGGATCGCCATACCGAAATTAAGCGTTGCCGCGACCATAATGGGTGTCAGTGTGTTGGGCAGGATGTGCTTTGTCATGATCCGACGCGACGGCACTCCTATCAGCCGTGCCGCAGACACATAATCCTTACCCGCCTCTACAATCGCCTGCGCTCGAACAGTACGGGCATATTGCACCCATGCTGAAAGCGAGATTGCCAGGATCAGCACTGCTGACGCGCCAATCTCACGAAGGCTCACTGGCAACATCTGTCGTACAACCGTTGAAACGAGAATGGCCACGAGAATGGTTGGTATTGAAAGGGTCACGTCACCGAAACGCATCAACAGATTGTCGATAAAGCCACCGAAATAGCCGGAGACCAATCCAGCAGTCAAACCGATCAGCAGGGAAAGCAACACTGAAGCGATACCGATGACGATAGAAATTCTGGTGCCGTAAAGAATAGCCGAAAGCATGTCACGGCCTTGCGTGTCGGTGCCCAACAGGAACGGCCACTCACCTCCCTCTTCCCAGAGTGGAGGCAGCTCTGCTTTCCACATGTCGAGTGCTGCACCATCATAGGGATTCTGTGGTGCGATCAAAGGTGCGAACAATGCGCTCAAGATCAGAACGGCAAGCAGGGCTGCGCTTATCATCGCCGTCTTGCTGTGTGTAAAGGACCACCACAGATCGCTTTTACGAATTCGCTGAACAAGCGAAGGACGCGTGACGGGGGTAGCTTGTGAGGATGGGGTGCTCATTAAGACAGACTCCCGTTGATCAGCGAGCCGTGCGCAAACGAGGATCGATTACCGCATAGGCAACATCGACCAGAGTGTTCAGCACGACAAAAATGAAGGAAATAATGCAAAGATAAGCTGCCATCACAGGAATATCGAGAAAGGTGACGGCCTGAATGAACAGCATACCCATGCCCGGCCACTGGAAAACCGTTTCCGTGATCAATGCGAAAGCAATCAGCGAACCGATATTCATCGCCGTCAAGGTCACGACTGGCATCAGACAATTGCGCAATGCATGCCTGAAATAAATGCGCCATCTCGGAAGACCCCGTGCGCGCGCAAACTTGATATATTCGGATCGCAGAACTTCCAGCATTTCAGCACGGACCAGACGCATCACAAGCGTAACCTGATAAAGCGAAAGTGCTATAGCTGGCAGGATGATCGCCGCTCTTCCCGACGGAGTGAGAAGGCCAGTGGACCAACCGCCAATATAAACAACTTCGCCGCGTCCGAAGGCGGGAAACCAGCCAATTGATACAGAGAAAACAAGGATAAGAAGAATACCGACCACGAAACTGGGTAGCGATACGCCAACGATGGAAAGAAACTGAAGCCCCTCCGTGTACCATTTTCCGCGTTTGATGGCGGTGAGCACACCCAAAGGCAATCCAACTAAGAGTGAAATGATCGTCGCAACGAAAACCAGCTCAAGCGTTGCGGGAAATCGCTCGCTTATCAGACCCAATACATCCTGCCCATTTCGGTAGGAAATACCAAAATTCCCTTGCGCAGCATTCACAACAAAGCGCGAATATTGAACAAGCAGGCCATCATTGAGACCCAGCCGTTCGCGCAAATTATCGCGGTCGGCCTGTGTCATTTGTTCATTGGCCATCATCTCGACTGGATCGCCCGCGAGGCGGAAAATCAGAAAGGCAAGCAAAGCGACGGCCAACATCACCATGACAGCGTTTGCCAGGCGCTTAATGATAAAAACCAGCATGAAATTTCCTCGGTAACAACATGGTACGCCCGGGGACGCATCCCCGGGACAGCATCATCAGATTATTGGGCAAAACGCGTCAGCCAATGACGCGGCTTATTGTCAGGCAACTGCACGATCTTGTCGATATTCTTCGACATAACCCAGGCCATAGGCTGTTGGTGCAGAGGTAACATCACTATTTCGTCTTTCGCCATCTCCAACGCTTTGGTCTGGAGTGCGAGACGCTTAGGACGATCCATTTCAGTAGAGGCTTGTACAATAAGCTCGTCGATCTCTGGATAGCTCCATCCGCCCCAGTTGAAAACGCCAGCATTTGCAGTCTTTGTGGCAATCATCTGAAGCAGGATTGAATAGCTGTCCAGCATTGGCTCGGTCGCCCAACCAATGAGATAGACGTCCGCTTTGCCGCCGGTACGTTTCGGCGCTTGCGCAGCCGTTGGAGCAATATCGAGTTGTGGTTTGAATCCGCCACGGCTCAACATATTCACCATGCCCTGACAAAGCTCTTCCTCATTCACATAAGCATCCGTAGTGCACACCAGTGTGAAGGGAAAATCGACCGCGCCCGCATCAGCCAGAAGTTTCTTGGAGAGCTCCGGGTCATATGCCAAAGTTGTATCCAGTTCCGCAGTGTAACCGGGAATTTCCGGAGCAACGACGGCGCCTGCGGTGCGTGACTTTCCGCGCATGATACGCTTCTGGATCAGATCCCGATCAAGCGCATGCGCAAAGGCCTGTCTCACGCGCAGATCGTTAAACTTATTCTGAGAACCGTCAGCAAGTTCCGGCTTACGATTAAAGCCCATCATCACTGTGCGAAGATCTGTACGCTCAAGAACATTCAAATCTGGCTGCGCTTGCAACCGCGGTAAATCTTGCGATGGCGCATTTTCCGTGAAGTTGATTTCACCCGATAGCAACGCTGCCACGCGCGTCGCAGCAGAGGTGATAGGTGTGAATTCTATACGGTCAATATTGGATTGGGATTCATCCCACCAGTCTGCATTTTTCACAAGAATGGTTTTTGAATCCGGGACACGGCTCTCAAGCTTGAATGGCCCGGTTCCATTGGTGTTATAGGTAGCATAACCCTCAATTTTTGCCCCCACATCAGTGGGTTTCTCTGAATTATTTTTCTTAAGCCAACCCTCATCAAAAATATGAATATTTGTGAGATCGTTGAGAAGGAGCGGATAAGGGCCGCTGAGTTCAATGTCGACGGTGTAATCATCAACCTTGCTGGAGGACTTGTAGGCAGGCAAGTTTCCTCGCAACGGCGAAACCGGATCGCTTACCCGCTTAAGCGACGCCAGAACATCATCAGCCGTAAATTCGGCACCGTCATGGAATTTCACGCCTTTTCGCAAATGAAAACGCCACGTCGTATCCGAAATATTTTCCCATGATTGTGCGAGTGCAGGCTCGATCTTTAAATCCGCATCGTAGCGAACCAGCCCCTCATAAACATGATTGAGGAAAGACAGCGTGTAACTATCGCCATACGAATAGGGGTCGAGTGAATAAATGTCTCGTGCAGCCCCCCATTTGAGTGTTTCCGCATGGCCCGACAAAGTCAGACTCACCAGCATAGTGGCCGCAAGGCCCAATTTCTTTAACATTGATTGCTCCGCTTCTGGAAATTTTGTCCCCTTTTTGGGGATCTTTTCTTCAAGCACCATCATACCCAAGACGAGTACGAAAATGTCATTTCTTCGTGCTAAACACGAATTATGCTGAATGTGATTTCCTCCCTGCATCAGGGGCCTGAGCCTTTGCGGCTTCTTCATTGGCCATTGATAACAGTATCTATATTAGCAAAAAGTTGTCAACGAGATTGTAGACAATATTTGAATATTTTTCGTATCTAAAGTCGACGATAACAGTCAACATCACGATCAAACCAACCTGAATTGTCAAAGGATTGTCAGGGGATTGTGACGGGCTGATTGGTTTCTTACCGTTCGAATGAGGTGCACAATGGATGGTCTCCAGCACATGAGAAATACCTATTTCTTGTCGTCATCAGCGCTGCATTTTAAAAAGCATGACTGTAATAAAATTGCCCTGAAGTTGACGAACCGCCAAACTCAATTTTCCTCAGGGCTTGTTTTGAGTATGAATGCAATAGAGCGTCCTTTACTGTTGGACGCTCTAACATTTACGGACAATAATGTTATTCGGCCATCATGGTGTGCCAATGACGCGGCTTGTTGTCGGCACGGAAGTCAACGCTTTTGACTTTTTCTAACATACCCCATGCAATCGGCTGTTGATGCAAAGGAATCAAAATCGCCTTATCCTTGGCGATCTTTAGAGCCTCCTCTTCCAGAGCCAGCCGTTTGGCGGTGTCCGGCTCATTTGCTGCCTTTTTGACCAGATCGTCGAGTTCCGGATAAGACCAGCCACCGTAGTTAGAAACACCGGTGGAGCCACTGCGCGTCGAAAGAACTTGTGACAGAAGCGAATAGGCATCCAGTGTCGGCTCGTTTGCCCAACTCAAATTGAACATGTCCGCCTTGCCGTTGGTGCGTTTAGGCTGCTGAACAGCCCTCGGCCCCATGTCTATTGTTGGTTCAAAACCCGAACGCTTAAGCATATTGGCTATACCCGAGCATATATCTTCTTCGTTGATACTTTCATCATTCATACACAGATAGGTAAATGCCAAACCTTTTTGGTCCGCATCTTCCAACAGTTTCTGTGCCTGCTTGGGATCGGCGGGCTGATACACATCGAGAGATTCAGCATAGCCGGCAATTTCGGGCGCTATGAGTGATCCTGTAGGACGTGCGAGCCCGCGCATGATTTTCTGGTTGATAAGATCACGATCAAGGCTCGCTTCCACAGCTTGCCGCACATGCTCATCCAGAAATGGATTGGGACGACCGTCCTCAAGCTTTTCCTTGCCATTGAAGGCAATGAAGACCGTACGGAGTTCTGTGCGCTTGTTCACGTTAATGCCCGGAGACGATTCTAATCGTGGCAAATCCTGAATTGGAGCAGAATCCACCAGATCGATTTCACCTGACAAAAGTGCAGCAACGCGCGTAGCCGCAGAAGAGATCGGTACATATTCGATACGGTCAAGATTATGTTTCTTTTCGTCCCACCACTGATCGTTGACCAGTAGAACAGTTTTGGAATCCGGGACACGGCTATCCAGCTTGAATGGGCCAGTGCCATTGGTGTTGTGCGTCGCAAAATTTTCAGTGTTTGAAGCTATGTCCGTTGGCTTCTCTGCATTGTTGTCTTTCAGCCAGTCTGCATCGAACATGAAGATATTGGTCATATCGTTCAGGAAAAGTGCGCTTGGCGAGGAGACCTCAATGTCGACCGTGTAATCATCGACCTTATCGACCCCGACATAAAGCGGGATATTGCCCCGCAGCGGCGAAGTCGGATCGGACACGCGGTTCATGGAAGCAACTACGTCATCTGCCGTAAATTCGGCGCCGTTATGGAATTTAACACCCTTGCGCAGGGTAAAACGCCATTTATTATTATCAATCAGCTTCCACTCAGTGGCAAGCGCTGGTTCAATCTCGAAATTTGGGCCGTATCGGATCAACCCTTCATAAATGTGGTTGAGAAACGCCAAGTTAGACGTTGATGGAACGGAATTCGGATCCAGCGAGTAAATGTCCGCCCGGCTCCCCCATCGCAACGTAGCCGCGTCAGCCGATGCTACCATTAGTGGCGCAGTAACGGCCACAGCGCTCAGTGCTGATAGAAGAAATTTATTAAGACGCGTCATGCTGTTCCCTTTGTGAATAACGACAGATCCGTTTATCCGAATTTTTTTGAACTATCTTAATTCACTGATATATTGTCAACGATATTGTTGGCAATTATTATGGAAAATATCGACACCGCGATTTTCGGGATCGGTAACTCACTTGATTCCAGACAAGAAACAAGGACATGTAAATGGTTGGGCTACTGCTAATTCACGGTACGATCATCACCGTTGACCCTGAACGGCGCATTATCGAAAATGGCAGCATAGCGATAGAAAATGACCGGATTGTTGATATTGGCACTACCGAAGAAATCCATCCTAGGCATATCGGAAAGAGGGTCATCGACTGCACGGGAAAACTAATCATTCCCGGCCTAATTGATGCCCATGGCCATGCCGGTCATGCGTTGATCCGCAGCATCGGTGCTGACACCAACGCCTTATGGATGCGAATTGTTACTCCAACATATTATCATTATGTCACTCGTGACTACTGGTATGCAGATGGGCTTGTCTCTGGGCTAGAGAGACTATGTGCTGGCGTCACGACTTCTGCCAGCATTATCACCTCAATGCCTCGCAGTGACGATCCAGTTTTCGCGATCAATCATGCACGTGCCTATTCAGAACTGGGTTTACGGGAGATTATATGTGTTGGGCCCGCCGGCCTGCCCTGGCCGCAATCGGTAACGCGCTGGGAAAGCGGAAAGCCCGAGCGACGCGACGTTTCTTTCGACGAAATGATCGAAGGTGCAGAAAGCGTTATTGAAGCTCTGAACGGCACCGCCGATGGTCGTATCAAGGTATTTATAACACCATTTACAATCGTGCCTTCCGTAGAACCATCCAATGCTTCGACGCCTGATTTTGCGGTCAACCTGACACGGGAAGACCGTATGCAAGCGCAACGTATCCGTGAGACCGCACGAAAGTGGGGGGTACGTATTCATTCAGATGCCTTTGCGGGACAAATCCGTATGGCTTTTCAGGATAAGGAAAATGCGCTGCTCGGCCCTGATGTGCATCTGCAGCACTGTTGGGGAATTTCTCACGAAGAAATAGACATTCTTGCTCAAACAGGCACGCATGTCACCCACGCCCCCCCGGGGCGCTCCACACCAATTATGGAGATGATGGCTCGCGGCGTTCCGGTGGCCATCACGTCAGATGGTGCAGCGCCAAGTAGACATTTTGATATGCTGCAAATCGCTCGTCTTGCTCAATCGACGCAGCACATTTTACACAATCACGACCGATACATTCTGCCGCCAGGTAAAATCTTCGAAATGATAACAATTGATGCAGCGAGAGCAATTGGCATGGATCACGAAATCGGTTCGCTGGAATGCGGCAAGAAAGCCGACATAGTCATCATCGATATGCGAAAGCCACACCTGACGCCCAATTGGATGCCGGTCCATCGTCTTATTCACCAGGTACAGGGAAGTGATATAGACACCGTAATTGTTAATGGCAAACTCCTTATGGAAAATGGCAACGTGCGAACCGCAAATGTACAGGACGCTCTCGCGTTTGGGGAAGCTGAGGCGTTGGCTCTCGTGCAAAGGGCTGGATTGACATCCCATATGCATGATCCCGGCTGGGGGCAGCTTCAACGGACGTTTCAACACACCATTAATCTTCCTAAGCCCCCAAAAATTAACTAGGTTTACTGCACTCCCATTTGTGCAAAACTCGATGTTGAGTGAGGTAATGTTGAGCATCCACAGCCAGAATAGTAACAGGAAGAGGAATGTTGAATTTGGTCAGAATGCACATCAACACTCAGCCGGAGATCATTTCTGATTGCCAGTCAAGAACATGGTCATCCAATTCGGACGACCGGAATGGGTCCGAAGCGGTCGGTCCAGTTTCGGAGGTTGCAGCAGATATAGCTGCCCTGTGGCGTTGGTGCATGAAGGCGTTCAGATTTACTGAACTTAGAGAATTAGGCTTTAGCCGTTGACGTTTTCGTTTCGTCTTCGGGGTCTCGTTCATGCCT
>NZ_JAYEXN010000052.1:0-16861 GCF_044435015.1 Ochrobactrum sp. S1502_03 | reverse complement strand
GATGATTATTCGCAGCCACGTGCTTTGTTCAATCTGTTTGATGATGGGCAGAAGCAACGCCTGTTCTCAAACATTGCAGCAGCCATGGGCGGTGTGCCGCGCTTTATCGTCGAACGCCAGTTGGCGCACTTCAAGCTTGTACATCCTGATTATGAAGCCGGTGTGCGTGCGGCGCTCAAGACGGCGCACGGATACTAAAGCGCGTTTTAATCTGATTAAATCAGATCGACGTTCTCACCATAAGTTTTAACGCGCATCTTATCCGAAAACCGTTCCAAACTTTTCGGAATGCGCGTTAATGCAGACTTTCTAAATAAAATAACTTATCAAAACTTACATCTACTTGGTGATTTTGACATCGCCAAATAAGTAATATTTATCTTGTAGGAAAACTTATGTTTAAAAAATTAACAGCCGAGTTTATCGGCACATTCTGGCTTATATTCATTGGTTGCGGTTCCGCGATTGTTTCCGCAGCATTCCCTAATATTGGGATTGGTATTTTAGGGATAGCTTTTGCATTTGGTCTGAGCCTCATGACAATGGCTTATTCAGTTGGTGGAATTTCAGGTGCCCATCTCAATCCTGCAGTGTCGCTGGGATTGGCTGTTGCGGGCAAATTTCCAGCCAAATCTCTGGTTCCCTACTGGATAGCTCAGGTAGCAGGCTCGGTTGTTGCCGCTGGCGTTCTCTACATCATCGCCACTGGCAAAGCCGGGTTTGAAATCGGCGGTTTTGCAAGCAATGGCTACGGTGAACTATCACCGGATCACTACAATATTCTTTCCGCCGCGATCGCTGAAACTGTTTTGACAGGCATGTTCATCTTTGTCATCCTGAGCACAACATCGTCGCCTGCAGTAGAAAGTATCGCACCGATTGCCATCGGCTTGTGCCTTACAGCGATAATTCTGATGTCTGGACCAATTGCAAACACATCTGTCAATCCAGCTCGGTCAACAGGTGTTGCGCTATTTGCCGCTGTTCCAGCTCTTAGCCAACTTTGGCTTTTCTGGGCGGCGCCATTACTCGGTGGTGTCCTAGGTGGAAGCGTTTGGAAACTTCTGTTTTCAAAATAAAAGACTCTTATAGTATATCAATACAGAGTGACCTTCATGTTTTAGAAGGTCACTCTGACAGTTAATTAGCATCACTCTTATATATTCGTCGCTATCCGTCGCGCTTTGAGCCTTAACCTCACGGCCGCACGGATGCTGTCTGTGTAAGAAGAGCTGAACTACTATCTTGATAATTCAAGGCTCGCTCACATCCATGCCGGGTCTGTTCCCAGCAGCATTCACCACGTAACCCGTTGCATCAACTCAGACCAGCCCTTCTATTCCCAGTTAAAAGGCCCGGTTAATTATCCGGGCCTTTGTTGTTATGCGCCGTAAGGCACCCAAATGTTTTTAACCTGTATAGCTTTGCGCAAGTAGTCGCGGCCCTGCGCCTCCTGGGTGTTGCTCCAATTTGGCAAACGGCCATTGCTGACCCACGTGGCCTTGAGGTTTCCAGCCGATGCCTTCTCCACCATAGCGCTGCCTTCCTTCGAGCCAAAATACCAAAGGGCTGCCATCTCGTCGTGCTCGGCAAGGGTTTTTGTCAGCAGGTCACGCTCGCCGGCAACGATATTCACGACCCCGCCTGGCACGTCCGATGTATCAAGCAGCTGATAGAAATCGCCCGCAATCAACGGATGACGGCTTGAAGGCACGACCACCGTGCGATTGCCCATGGCAATGGCAGGCAGCACTAGCGAAACGAGTGAGAGCAGCGGCGCCTCATCCGGGCAGACAATTCCCATCACACCCCATGGCTCGTTCATAGCGAGCGTCACATGACGCGATTTGGTCGAATGGACTGCACCGTCGAACTTATCAGCCTGTGCCGCATAATAGAAAATCCGGCGCAGCGATGCTTCAACCTCGTCAGCAGCTTTCTTTTCGCTCACGCCGGTGCTTTCCACGAGGCAATGGATGAAGTCATCACGGCGTGTATCCAGATTTTCGCCAAGATAATAGAGCACCTGTGCACGGTTATGCGCTGTCGCATTGCTCCAGCCTGATGCTTTGGCTGCGGCTTCAACCGCATTGCGAATGTCCTTGCGGTTGCTGATGCCAGCCTGACCAATGACGGCACCACCTTTGCCTGTAACCGAATAGCTGTAACCGCTATCGGGACGCGCCTGCTTGCCACCAATATAGTTCTTCATCGTGCGATCGATGCCATGAATGACAATCTTTTCGCTGCCCGATGGCAAGGCGGAAGGGACAAAATTTTCAAGAGGCTTGAGAGCGACGAGCGCCTTTTCCCAGTCGGCGCTCAGATATTCGTAAAGACCTTCGCGTGCCCCTTCACGGCCATAGCCACTTTCACGATAACCGCCAAAACCTGCACCCGCATCGAGCATATTGGTGCAGTTGATCCAGACAACACCGGCTTTCACGCGCGCCGCAAGATCAAGTGCAACATTGATGTTCTCTGACCAGATCGAGGCTGCAAGACCGTAACGCGTATTGTTTGCAAGCAAGACGGCTTCATCTGGTGTACGGAAAGTTGTGGCAGCCGCAATCGGTCCAAAGATTTCAACCTGACAGACGGTGGCCGCCTGATCGACATCAGTGAAGAAGCCGGGTGCGATGTAGTTGCCCTTGACAGGCAGGGGATTTGGGGTCTGCCAGAGTTGACCGCCCTCCTCCACGCCTTTCTGGATTAAATCAGAAATACGCTTCACCTGCGTGGGCGATACGATCGCCCCAACATCTGTGGATTTATCAAGCGGATCACCAACACGTAAGGTTTCAAGGCGCTTTTTCAGCTTGGCATAAAAGCGCTCTGCAATGCCTTCCTGCACAAGAAGACGCGAACCCGCACAACAAACTTCGCCCTGATTAAACCAAATCGCATCAACCACGCCTTCAACCGCAGCATCAAGATCAGCATCTTCAAACACGATGAAAGGTGACTTGCCACCAAGCTCGAGCGAGAGCTTTTTGCCCGACCCTGCAATCTGCTCGCGAATAATGCGGCCCACCTGCGTTGATCCGGTGAAGGCAACTTTATCGACGTTTTCATGGCCGCAGATGCTTGCACCCGTTGTGCCATCACCCTGCACGATATTGACCACCCCCGCAGGAAGGCCGACTTCATGACAGATTTCAGCAAAGGCAATGGCTGTGAGAGGGGTGAGATCCGCAGGCTTCAGCACCACAGTGTTGCCGGCAGCCAAAGCTGGCGCGATTTTCCAGGCCAGCATCAACAACGGAAAATTCCACGGAATCACTTGCCCGCAAACGCCAACGGGTGAAAAGCCCTTGAACTCATCTTCGACCATCTCAGCCCAGCCGGCATGATGGTAAAAATGGCGCGCAGCCAGCGGAATATCGATGTCGCGGGTTTCACGCAGCGGTTTGCCATTGTCCATGGCTTCGAGAACCGACAAAAAGCGCTCACGCTTCTGGATGTGGCGTGCAATGGCATAGAGATATTTTGCGCGGTCATGACCGGAGAGTTTCGACCATTTGCCAAAAGCGCCACGCGCAGCTTTGACAGCCTGATCAACATCTTCCTCTGTACCAAGCGTGATCTCTGCCAGCTTGTCGCCATTGGCAGGATTGGCCACAGCAATGGTCTGACGGCCTTCCGGTTTGACGAAAGTGCCGTTGATATAATGACCGAAAGAACGGCCGTGCTGTTCCAGCCACGCATTCACATCGCCGTTTGCTTCCGGGGAAGGTCCATATTCCATGGTCTTCAGAATGTCCTTGATAGGTCGCATTTATAGTATCCTTATGCAGCAGCGTGACGGTTGGCGCTCGAATAGCGTCCGGTCACGAAGTGCTCCAATTGCCGTTCAATATCGCCAAGCATCGACGAAGCCCCCAGGCGAAACAGATCCGGTTCCAGCCAACGATTGCCGAGTTCCTCTTTCATCAAGATGAGCCAGGCCAATGCATCCTTGGCGCTCTTCAAACCACCGGCTGGCTTGAAGCCGACGATCTGACCGGACAACTCGCCATAATCACGCAAAGCCCGCACCATGGTCAGACTGACCGGCAGTGTCGCGTTGACATCTTCCTTGCCGGTCGAGGTCTTGATGAAGTCGGAGCCTGCCTGCATCGCAACCATTGACGCGCGATAGACATTGGTGAGCGTGTTGAGATCACCGGTTGCAAGAATAGCTTTCATATGCGCCTCGCCACAGGCTTCGCGCATGGCGGCAATCTCGTCATAAAGCGCTGACCAGTTTTGCTTCAGCACATGCTCGCGGGTGATCACAATATCGATTTCATCGGCACCCTGCTCAACCGCATAGGTGATCTCGGCAAGCCGCAGCGGCAGTGGGGTCAGCCCTGCCGGAAAGCCGGTCGCAACTGAGGCCACAGGAATGCCGGACCCTTCAAGGGCTTTGACGGCATGCGGCACCATGGTCGGGTAAACGCAGACCGCCCCCGTCGTAATGCCGGCATCGCCAAGGCCGAGCGCTTCAAGAATATCATCCCGCACAGGACGCCGTGCCTTGGCGCACAATCTGCGCACGCGGCCTTCCGTGTCATCACCGGCAAGCGTGGTCAGGTCGATACATTGCACCGCCCGAACAAGCCATGCGGCCTGATATTCTTTCTTGATCGAACGGCGCGTCGACAGATTCACCGTGCGACGCTCGGATGCACTGCGGTTCACAACAACATCTTCAAACCAGTCAGGCTTGAGAAGAGTGCCAGTGTTGCGGGGAAAATCCATGGTCGTTTCAGCCATAATCTCGCTGGAAGAAACCATTGTAAAGCTAGCAGGCATTGAGACCGTCATCCTCGGCCCTTTCTATGATCGATAAATCTGTTGAGAAGAATGGCGGCGACAATAATGACCCCGGTCACCGTCATCTGATAGAAGGAACCCCAACCAAGCAGATTGAAGATGTTTCGGAGCACCTGAAGCAGCATTACAGCAAAGAACGTGCCCAATATGCTGCCGCGTCCGCCAAAAAGGCTTGTGCCACCCAGCACAACGGCGGCGATTGCATCCAGTTCAAGCCCTTGTGCCGCCGTGGGTTGTCCGATGCGCAAACGGGAGGTGAGCACGATGCCAGCGATCGACGCCATAAGGCCTGAAATTGCAAAGACGGCAATGATCATGCCACGGGTTGGCAAGCCGGAAAGGCGTGCTGCTTCAGGATTTCCACCCGTCGCATAGACATATTCACCAAACACCGTATAGCGAAGAACCAGACCTGCGATGATACAAAGCGCAATGAAGATTATTCCCATAGAGGCTATGGAAAAGCCGGGGAAAATGGGAACCATCGTTGAACTGATCGTTGCAAAGCCTGCCGGTAGACCGCTCACAGGCACGCCATCGGTCAACAAATATGTCAGGCCGCGAAACGAAACCAGACCTGCCAGTGTGATAATGAAACTCGGCACCTGAGCGAGCGCTGAAATGGCGCCCATGGCAGCGCCGCAAGCCATGCCTGCAAAGGCGGTCACAGCAACAGCCACAACAGGATCATAGCCCTGAGCCATAAGCACGGCGACCAGCATGCCGCACAAGGCCGCCACACTTCCCACCGACAAATCGATATTCCCTGTCAGAATGACGAATGTCATGCCAACCGCGACGATGCCAACAACCGACGCCTGCTGAAACAGGTTCGCGATATTGCCAAATGTAAGAAAATTGCTGGAAAGGGTTGCTGCAATCGCCACAACCAGCAAAAAAATGACAATAAAATTATACTCAACTGCCAGATTGATCAGCCGCTTGCTCAAGGAAGCACGGCCTTCGGGAACGGCAAACAAGGGTGTGTCAGTGCTGGACATGGTAACTGTCCCCCAGAATTGTTGTTTTCAGGATCGTGTCACGATCGGTTTTTGAAGGATCGTAGCGCGCGATAATCCGGCCCTCATGGAAGACCCAGATGCTGTCGCAGGCAGAATAAAGTTCATCGAGTTCGCTGCTGGCGACGATAACGGCAGCACCTTCATCGGCAAGACGATGCACCAGATTGTAAAGATCGGCCTTGGCTCCGATATCAAGACCGCGACTAGGTTCATCGAGCAGAAGGATGCGCGCACCATTGATAATCCACTTGGCCAGAACAACCTTTTGCTGGTTGCCGCCAGAAAGCTGAATCACGGCCTGTTCGGGAGAACCATATTTTGTTGAAAGGCTGGCAAGAATTGGCCGCGTGCGTTCTTTCTGAAAATTATGGCGTGTGAGCCAGCGCGAACGCATCGCAGGCAAGGTTGCGTTCTTATAGATCGGTGCATGAAGGATAAGCCCTTCCGTCTTTCGATTTTCCGGCACCAGTCCCAAGCCGGATTGAATGGCGTCAGACGGATAGCGCGGCTTGAAAGGCTTGCCATCCAAATGAATATCGCCCTGAAAAGCGCGCGCGCCAAACAATGACTTTAGAAAACTCGTGCGACCGGAACCATTAAGCCCGGTCAACCCGCTCACTTCCCCCCACCGCAGTTCAAACCCTTCAATATGAAGCCCTTCGTCCCCCTTGAGGCTCGTTACTTTCAGCGCCACATCACCGGCGACCGGCGAGCGCTCCTGCCGTTCCACCAGCGAGCGCTCGCGGCCAATGATCGCCCCGACCAGCGCTTCATCGCCGGTTGAACTCAAATCAAAAGTTTCAATCGTCCTTCCACCGCGCAAGACCGTCACGCGATCGCCGATTTCGCGCAGTTCGCCAAGACGGTGGCTGACATAAAGGATCGCGACCCCTTGGCGCGTCAGATCGCGAATAACCTCGAAAACGCTTTTGAGTTCGGTTTCATTCAGCGCTGCTGAAGGCTCATCCATAATAATGATTTTTGCATTCATGGTCAGCGAACGCGCGATTGCGGTGAGTTGCTGATTGGCGACCGAAAGCGTTTCAACGCGCACATCCGGCGCAAAATTCGCCCCCACCCGCCGCAATGCTTCAATGGCCTTGCGCCGACGATCCTTTTTCCTCAAAAAACCGAAACTTGCCGGCGCATGCCCAAGAAACATGTTTTCTTCGACGCTGAGCTGCGGAACCAGATCAAGCTCCTGATAAATCATCGAAACACCAAGGCGGGAGGCTTCCGACGGTGATCTTGGCGAAACAGTTTTTCCGTCTATCGCAACCGTTCCGGTGGATGGGCGCAGCGCACCGGCAATAATCTTGAGAAACGTCGATTTGCCAGCGCCATTTGCGCCCAACAGGCAATGTATCTCGCCTTTTTGGATATCAATTGAAGCATGCTCCAACGCAACAATGTTGGGAGGAAACCGCTTGGAAACATGGCTTACGGACAGAACGCTATGGGACATTTGAAACCTCAAGGGCATGTCTTGCTGTTGCCTCGTCCGTCACGATTACCTTGAGGTATCCTGCTGCAAGGGCTGCAACGGCGATATTGTGTTTTTCGGGACCGGAAACGACGCCGATGCTGTGTTGCTTCTTGCAAAGGGATTCAAGACGCAGACCAAGGGTACGATCATCGATGGCGCTATCGACGATGACGCCTTTTCCATCGATGAAGCGTCCAAGAATATCGCCGACAGCACCTGCGTCACGCAGACGATCAATATCGCTTTCAGTCAGGTAGCCTGAGCTTAAAAGGACAGACTGATGCGTGATCCCGCCCATGCCGAAGCAAACCGTTTCGGCTTGTTCGGCCAGTTCCATCACACGTTCGACAATCGGGTCTTCCTCCAGCGCATCGCGCGTGGTTTTCTTACCAAGAATGGCCGGAACCGGCAGCAAAGTGGTTTTGCCATTGCCTGCGGCGGCGGCAAATTCTTCGGCAACAGCACTGGTTCTGACCGTCGTTGAATGCAGATGTGTGGACCCATTCACAAGAACAACATGCAACCCGGGGCACCAGTTGCCCGGCAAGAACTTGGCCAGAGCCGACATGGTGCGCCCCCATGAGACACCGATCAGCGTTGGCTTAGGATGCATGGCGGCCAGATAATTGGCTGCTGCCTGTGCAACACTTTCCATCAGTAGACTGGAATCGGTGCTATCACCCGTCGGTACTACAATCGCATCAAGAAGGTTATATTGCTGTTGCAGCATGATCTCGAGTTCGGTCCGCCGCTGCGCGCGCGGCGTGATCTCTATCCTGACGACACCGAGTTCTTTCGCTTCCGTCATAAGCCGTCCGACCTGCCAGCGCGTCAGCCCCAGCTCCTTGGCGATCTCGCTCTGTGTCCGCTCCATTTCGTAATAAAGCTTGGCAACGCGCACCATGAGATGCTCGCGCTGTTCGTCGGAAGGAAGACGGACGGAAGGGTTCAAACGGCTGTCGTTCATATTGGAGCTCCTGTTGCCTGTCGCGCAGACAACCGATGCAGCGTGGGAGTCAGCGCTGCAGTTGCTTCGCGATAAAGCTCCAATGTATCTGCGAACCAGCTGCTGCGCACCGCATTGGGATGCAATTCCTTTGTATATGCAGCGCAATTTTTTGCAGCCGTCATGAGATCGGGGAAAAAGCCCAGAGCATGTGCCGCACTGACGGAAGCACCAATCAGCGAAAGATTATCGCTTTGCGCAACCAGAACAGGACGCGCAAGTGCATCGACCGTGGTTTGAAGCCAAAGCGGATTCTTGCAAATGCCGCCCGCCATAACGATACGGTCAATCGTGACATCGCGCTTTTCCAGAGAATGCAGAACATTGGCCGAGCCAAGCGCAATAGCATCAACGGCGGATGCATAAATATCGGCCCTGCCATGTCCAAGCGAAAGCCCCAGCATGGCACCGCGTAAATGCCCATCACGATAAGGTGTCCGATTCCCCATCCAGTAATCAAGCGTGAGCAGGCCGGAGCCAGCTTTCTGCGCGCTACTTGCCTGCTGAATGAGCGCCCGATGTTCTTCCGCATTGAGCCCGAAAATCTGACCGCTCAACCAGTTGAGAATGGAGCCGGTTGATACCTGCCCCGCTTCGACAAGCCAGAAATCATCCAGCAACGCATTAGGGTATGGTCCCCAGAAACCGTTGACATCACCATAACCGGAAAGATGCGTGAGAAACACGTTGGACGTGCCACCAATTGCCAGCATTGAGCCAACGTCAACCGTATCGGAACCCAGCATGCCGATATGGGCATCAATACCGCCCTGCGCGATGATCGGACAGGAAGAAAGACCGAGCGCTTCAGCGACGTGCTTTTGAAGAACGCCGATTGTTCCTCCCACAGGAATGATGCGCTGCGGGAGTTTGTCGATAAGTTCTTCAATACCGAGCTGCTGATAGACCTCGGGGACGAACCGGGATGCGAAGGAATCGTAATTCCACTTGCAGGCCGCGTTCATGCGCGAGCCCACCCACTCCCCCACCAATCGAAAGTTAATAAAATCAAGCGCTTCACAAATGATATCAGCGCGCGCATAGATTTCCGGCTCATGGCGTGCAAGCCACATGGCCTTAGGAACAAGCCACTCAACGGCATCCCCGCCACCGCTATAAGCCATGACCGGATGATCGATTTTACTGGTGGCCTGTGCTTCGGCGGTTGCCCGGCAATCCATCCATAAAAGTGCAGGACGCAGCGGCTTGCCATCCTTGGTGCACAGGGCGACAGTCGACGCGGTGGTCGCAACACACAGAGCGGCGACATCATGGATGCCACTTTTATCGATTGCCTTTCGACCGGCGATCAAAAGCGCATCCCACCATTCATCAGGCTGCTGTTCGGCCCACCCGGCACGCGGATAGATTGTGCTGTATTGCACTTCGGCAACGGCCACCATGTTGCGCTGCGCAAGGTCATAAACACCCGCACGCACGCTGCCGGTGCCAAGATCAAAACTAAGAACATATGTCATGTAAATCCTCCCTATACCAACTCCCGATTGGTATACTAGCGCCCCGTATAATCAGGGGCGAAACATGACTTTCGAAAAAAACAGCGCCTTGTCAGATTTGAATTTATCGAACATTCCCGGAAGCTCCGAGAGGTCCAGATCATGACTGATCATGAACTCCCACTTCAAATCACCCGACCCCAGCTTCTCCAGTGTCACAGTCCATTGCGGACCCGGATATGGCGCGCCGAATGAATTCCACGAACCATGCAGCGAAATTTCCTGACGCAGAAAATGCTGGAACGTTTTGGTCTCCAGCGTGACATCAGCAACCGGAATGCCGATGAAGACGACATGCCCACCGGGAGCCGCCAATTTGACCGCCGCATTGATCGATGATGGATGCCCCGCTGCTTCCACAATAATGTTGCAAAGCAAACCTGCTGGAATATCCTCTTCCGGCAGGAATGTGTGGCTGGCTCCTGCTTCACGGGCAAGGTCAAGCTTCTTTTGTGAAACGTCGATCGCAACGACCTCACTTGCACCCATCAGTTTCATCCACTGGATCGCAAACAGACCAATGGGACCGCAACCGATTACAGCTCCGCGCTGACCGATTGTTACGCCACCGGCTTTCCAAATCGCATGAAGGGCAATGGAGGCCGGGTCTGTCATGGCAACCGCGCGCGGATCAAGCCCCTTTGGCGTCTTCAAAAGATTTTCTACGGGAACGCAGACAAATTCTGCATACGCACCGTCTCTGCGTGAGCCAAAATAATCATAATCGCGGCAGCGCGAGAACTGACCTCTTTGACATTGATCACATTTCTGACAGGGCAACATGGGTGGAATAGCCACCAGTTCACCCAACTCAAAACCCTCAACGCCCTCGCCTATCTCGGTAATATGCCCCGAAAACTCATGCCCACAGATAATAGGCATTTTATGCGCACCTTTGATGAGCATACGCGGCAAGTCAGACCCGCAAACACCAACGGAGGCCACCCGTATCATCACATGTCCCGGGTGCAGCTCTGGGGCTGGTACATCTTCGATACGAATATCGCCGGGCGTATATAATACTGCTGCGCGCATGGAAAAATCCTGAGTCATTTTGAGATTTGAAGTGGATCTGTTGGCAAGGTTTGGACAAAAGTCAGCCACGCGAACCGCTGTTTTTTCACACCAGCGGCCCGTTTTACTTCTTCAAGCGCCCCCTGCCTGAACGCTTGAAATTGAGCTGATTACTTTGCGAGAACCTCTGGACGGTACTCGGCAAACAAGCCCTCATGCGGGAACTTACTCACATTGTCTTTTGTGACGACCTCCGTTCCGGCATCAACGAACTTAGGCACATCTTTCTTTGCAGCCGCCTGAACGGCAACCTGAATGGTTACATCACCCAGATATTTCGGATCATTAAGCGCCGTTGCTATGTAATGATCCCCTTTCGACATTGCCTCAAGCGCTTCAGACAATCCATCGACACCCGCAACGGACACATCATTGCGGCCGCTTTCCTGTAAGACCTGCAAAGCACCGAGCGCCATATCATCATTATGTGCGTAAACGACTTTCACGTCAGGATTAGCCTGCAACAAGTCCTGCATCGCTGTCACAGCATTGGCCCTTATATATTCAGCATAAGGTCCGGCAACAATCATGTGCTTACTGCCTTCAAACGCCTTATGAAAACCGTCGCGACGATCCATCATCACCGCGCCACCAGCATCACCCTGAATTTCAATGATCTTGGCACTTTCAACGCCATCGGCTTCCAGCTTGGCAAGAACGGCCTCCCCGACGCGCTGTCCCATTTTCTTGTTATCGCGCCCGATATGCGCAGTCACACCATCGCCATTAACACTGCGGTCAACAGTTATAACCGGAATTCCGGCACTCACAGCCGCTTCAAGCGATGGCACAACTGCATCCGGATTAACCGGATTAATGATGATCGCATCCACGCCCTGCGTGATGAGATCCTGAATATCGTTGTTTTGCTTGCTCACATCACCATTGGCGTCAAGAAAGACAAGCGAATTTCCCGAAGCTTTGGCAGCGGCCTCAGCACCTTCCTTCAACTGAACGTAAAAGGGGGACTGTAGTGTTACTTGGCTAAAACCAATTTTAAGCCCATCGGCAAAGGCGATGGACGGCAACATCAAAGACGTTGAAAGGGCTGTAAAAGCCACGAGCAGAGTACGGCGATTGAGCATTCTTTTCCTCCCTAAGATACTCGAATCAACAAATGTGTATTTAATGCACTTTTGTTGATTTTGTTCTAAAGCAGAATGGAAAACATGTCAATTGCCCGTTTTCAGGGCCGAAACAACGCGAATAACGCGACAAAAGCAGTGACTTTCCGCCCTTCATGGCATCAATATTTCTTTAAAACGCGTGCTAACGTGATTGAAACTGATCGAAACGCGCTCTAAAGAAATGTTTAAATGGGCATCTTATCCGAAAGCCGTTTCACGCTTTTCGGAATGCGCTCTCAACAATGCTCCCAAGTGAAGAAACGAAGGCCAATTTCCGGTTTAGTTTTTGGTAAGCTGTTGTAATAGCAATTGATATGGCTCCCATTCGGGACTCATGATAACGATGATTTGAGTGGTTTGTTTTCAACGCCAGCAAGCAAAGAGAGAGCGTATTTTAGCCAGTTGCAACTGATGCTAAAAACGGCTTTGCTCTCTTAGCGAGTGAGGCACAGGATATATTGCGTATGCGTTTGAACTATCCATGGCAAAGGCTTGCGGGCCTGCCGCGATTGTGTAAGCAGATCATCCTGCTTATAAGCGACTGTGCTCTGCTATTGCTCAGTGCTTACCTTGCCTTTGCCATGCGTCTGGGTTTCGTTTTTGTACCCACGCAAGCCCAGCTTTTTCTTATTCTGATAACTCCCTTTCTCGGTATTCCCGTCTTCGTTCGCTTCGGACTTTATCGTGCGATAATCCGCTATCTTGCAGAGCGCTCCATCTGGCCGATTTTTCAGGCAACCGCTATTGCTGCACTGTTCTGGGTGGCGCTTGTGTTCCTCATGGAACTCTATGGCGGTTCAGGCCTGCCCCGCTCGGTGCCTTTGTTATACTGGCTTTTGAGCACTGTTCTTATTTCTGCAAGTCGATTTGGCGCAAAATGGCTTCTGCGTCATGCAGACACCACAAAGACCTATTCCAGTACTGCTCTCATTATCGGCGTTGGCGAACCGGGACGTCAGCTTGCTGCCGCTTTGCGAAGCCACAGCGACACCCAGGTGATTGGATTTGTCGATCCCAACAACAAACTAAACGGCATGGATATCACGGGACTGCGCGTTTATCCCGCCAGTCAAATTCCTGAACTCATTGAGAATTACGGCGTTAAACAGGTCGTTATTTCCGAACCCGAATTGTCGCAGGAACAGAGGCAGGAACTGGCTCGTCTGCTGGGCCGTTTGCCGGTCAGCACGCGCATTCTTCCTCCAATTGCCGACCTGACGGCGGGCAAATATCTGGTCAGCGCATTACGGAATGTCGAGATTGACGATCTTCTCGGGCGTTCCCCTGTACCGCCGGATACCAATCTTTTGCGCGAAGTCGTTGAAGGGCATCGCATCATGGTCACGGGTGCGGGTGGATCAATCGGCAGCCAGCTTTGCCAGACAATTGCTCAATGGAATCCCGAGTGCATTGTTCTCTTTGAATCAAGTGAGTTCGCTCTTTATCAGGTGGAGCGACAGCTCAAGCAGATTGCAGGCTGCGAAGTGATCCCGGTTCTGGGTTCAGTGCAAGACATACACGCCCCTGAAAAAGCCATCCGACAGTATCGTGTCGATACTGTCTACCATTGCGCTGCCTATAAACATGTTCCGCTTGTGGAAAAAAATGTGTTGGTCGGCATTTGCAACAATGTCTTCGGCACGCTCAATGTTGCGGCAGCAGCGCTTGCAACAGATGTCGAGCGTATGGTGCTTATTTCATCTGACAAGGCCGTTCGCCCTACAAATGTGATGGGCGCGACCAAACGCTGGGCAGAACTCGTCGTATACCACTACGGAATGCTTGCCGAAAATGCCGGCCTGAAAAAGTCTTTCTATTCCGTCCGTTTCGGCAATGTTCTGGGATCAAATGGCTCGGTTGTTCCACTTTTCCGCGAGCAAATCACCAATGGCGGACCAATTACACTCACCCATGAAGACATGACACGCTATTTCATGTCGATCAAGGAAGCCGCCGAACTGATCGTGCAATCTGGTGCCATTGCTGAATCAGGCGACACCGTTTTGCTGGAAATGGGCGAACCAGTGAAAGTTCGCGACCTTGCAGAAAACATGATTCTTCTGGCAGGCCTCACCGTACGCAACGCGGATAACCCCAACGGTGACATTGCGATCGAAGTGACTGGCATTCGCGAAGGCGAAAAGATGTATGAAGAACTCTTCTACGATCCATCACATGCACAGCCCACCCGCCATCCAAAGATCATGCGCGCACCAAAAGGTAAGAAAGCGGATGTAGATGTGATAACAAGCCTGAATGCATTGCGCGCCGCAATGGAAACGGAAGATGTGGATGCCGTGCGCAAGGTACTTTTTGACGTTATAGCTTTCTGAAGCGCCCACGCAGATCCAGCAGCAGGATCAGCACGGCAACAACGGCCACAAGCAAAAATATAACCTGCGATAGCAAATGATCAAAATGCAACATTGCTGTGGCACACAGGACCAAAATAACATTTAAAAGCGCGATATGACTGACGACTTTCAGCACGCTCCAGCCGGATCTCTTTGCCACCTGATACGCATGTTTTGAATGGGCTTTCAGAATATTCTCTTTGGCGACCAGGCGCAGGATGATCGTCGTACCAGCATCAAGCAGGTAATATAGTGGAAGCATGAGTGCGACCACGACATGCGTTTCGCGTGCCAGCAAAAGCAAGGCTGTGCCTGCCAATAGGCCCAGCGGCAAGCTGCCCGAATCGCCAAGGAATATGCGTGCCGGTGGCCGGTTAAAAAATGCAAAGCCGAACAATCCACCCGACAGTATCGCTGCAAGCGCTCCGCTTTCAATACCCGATAGATGTAGCATCGTCAGAAAGGCAACCCCCATCAAGGGAATACCAAGACCTGCAACGGTCATCAAATCCAAGCCATCCATGAAATTCGTAATGTTAATGGCGGTAACCAGAAAAACGACGATCATTACCGCCTCAAACCAATGGGGAAGCAAGGCAGGCAAAAGCCGGAAGTCAGGCCCCAAACCGTAGAGCACGAGGCAACTGGCCAATATTTGCGAACCAAAACGCAGATAAACGGGCAGCTCAAACCGATCATCCAAAATACCGATCATCCACAACAATGCGGATGCCGATGACAACCAGATTATCAATTCAATAGGGATTTCGAGGTCCGCTCCAAACATCAACAGAATGGCGAGCGCTGCGGGAACAAGAGCAAGTCCACCAATTTGTTGCGCTGGGATGCTGTGGTTTGATCGCGGATTAAAACCTGCGGCAAGGAATGACGGCGGCAGGAAGACCGATAAGATGTAAAGTCCGGCACCACAAAGAATGGCGCTTGCAAAAAATGAAATGAAGAGCAAGGTCATTGTGAATACCGATGAGAAGCTTTCTGGCTGAAGGAGTTATCAGCTTTGCGGCTGGTGGCAAATAGTCTTTCTCGGAAAACGCCATGTCTTTTTGTTTGAGAGAACGCTTTAGGCTCTGTCTGCATTCAAGGAATCCTTTTAATATGTAATTCTGCTTCAATATTGTTGAAGGAGAACAGCCTTGAACAAACGAAACCTACAGATACACCATGGAAGGATAAGCCCCTTGAGAGAGCGGCCAGTGTTTCCGACGTCGACACCAAGGCTACACCCGGTTCCAGCCGTCGACGTTAGAGCATGTTCCGATCTGATTAAATGAGATCGGCGCTCGAAATCCGTTTCGTTAAGCATAATCTTATGAATTTTCGTTTCACTTTAACAGGATCGATAATTCAATTCAAATTCCCATGATAATAATTTAAATAAATCTAATATGTTTTCAACGTAAATTAGTTTTTGTTTTAAAAAACACCCTATTTATTGCGCTGCATTGACATTATTATATCTTGCTATACATTTCTCTACCATGGATATGTGATATTTACTTATATTGTATTTAATGTCTATGACCAGCTAAAGGGGCGATAATCTGCGTTAACAGGTTTTGAGTTACTGACCCATCTCTCTGATGGCGCATTGCCTGTTTTGATGACTCTCGACTGGTTTCAAGCTGAATGACTATTTATGCCCGTGGGTTGCCCGGCGGGTGGGAGACTTATTTGATGACGAAGTCCGATTTTTATCACCAGCCCGTGCGTGCAATGTTGCTCTCCAGTGTCGCCGTCGGAGCTTTGCTGTTTGCAATTCCGGTAAACGCTGCAGATCGCTGTGAGGCAGGCAGCTTTTATTGCGAGGTCAGCAGAGCTTCCGCCAGCGCCACCATTGTTACCGACACATGGAATGGCACGACCGACACTGACTGGTTCACGGGATCAAATTGGACTTCAGGAAATGTGCCAACAGCCGGGAGGGCGATAATCAGCGGAACCACGGCCGCCACAGCCCCAATCATTGAAGGAAAAACCGCCACATCTGACTATTTGACCATTGGCAGCGGTGAGGACACAACTCTCAAGACAGGGAGCCTGACCATAAAAAATGGCGGGCAACTGAAGCTGAATGGCGATGGCGACAATAACACTTACAGTTACGTATCAGGCGATAATCCGACTTTAACCGTAACAGGCAAGAGTTCGAAACTGACATCCGACAACGCCACTTTGGTAATCGGCAGTGATACTGACCCACTTACAGGTAATGGCACTATCAATGTCCTTGATAGCGCTGCCGTCGACCTTGCTGGTCTTTCAGGTGGTTCTGACAGCAGCGGCTCGTCGAAGCCTTCAAATGTAAATGTGAACGATGCTACGCTTATTTTAAATAATTTAGCGCTCGTGGACAAAGGGTATCCATAGTTTGACTGCAGCGATTGCGACGAAACCGAGGTAGGATTCCTTGGTCTTGTCATAGCGCGTCGCAACGCG
>NZ_JAYEXN010000051.1:0-16932 GCF_044435015.1 Ochrobactrum sp. S1502_03 | reverse complement strand
ACTCTGGTCGGGCTACGCCCTTCCGACGTTCCCCGATTGCGGCATAAACTGGCCTGATTTTACACCGCCATTTGGCCTGTTTTTATTCCGCCGTTGACAATCAACCTGAAGAGAGGTCAAATTGGGCCAAAACGAATTTTGTCGATTTAAAGAATATCTAAGTATAGGAAAGAAAATCAATCAAATTATGGAGAAAAAATTAAAAAATGGATAGCTATCATTTTTATCAAAATAAAATCAGCGGCAGTAGCGTCTGTTTTCTAAATTTCTACCTGACCAAGAAATTTCTAAATGCTATCCGTTTTTTGGAAAATATCCATTAATGATATCAAATAAGATTTTTTACTATTATTTTTACGAATTCTGCTTCAATTTCCGGAATGTTTTTGTGAAATGGAAGATCTTGCAAGAATATCAGTGCTTAAAGCGGAGGGCTATTATGGCCAAGAATGAGGGATTGTGTATTGTTACTGCGCGGTGCGCAGAAAAAGCCCTGAAATGCGGTGTTTTGGCCGTTTAAGAGCATAAGTAAAGAGCTCAGTAACCCTCGCAAAATGATGGGCAATTTTGACCGATATACTTTTTAAAACGGGGTCAAAAAACAAACCTAAAAATAGGTCAAATGCAAGAGAAATTGGGATTGTTAGCCGTCTTTATACCCAATTTCAGAGGGCTCAATACCTCAAAAGTGCCGCTACGCGTCACTTTTGATAAAGTATTTCGTCCTGCCGGAGGCTAAAAATGCTGCGTTTCTGGGCTTTTCAAGCCCCAGAAACACGCTATCGCGTGGCAGCATATTAACTTTTCAATTCTGTCAGAGGTCATTTTAAGGAAGATATATATTGGCAGCTTCTAATGTTGCAGAGGAATTTCGAACTAAAGGGTAGTGCGCTCAATGTGAATTTGTTTGCCGATCCGTATGGCTTTACGAAATGGGGGAGGGCGACAGCGACTTTATGCCAGACGCAATTATTGGCGTGAATGAAGAAAGCGCTAATAGGTGAGGGGCATGACACGCTGCTGAGGCTTTTGGAATTGCAGTTAAAGGTGATAACCGCGGCGTAGCTTTCGCGTGTAAAAACTATTCAGCATATGGATTGCAGCATGCTCCGTCTCAAAGCTCTGGTGTTTAAATTGCCCTCTGCTGCCGATCCGTCCCCAGTTGCGCGTAAAAATCCAAACGCCAAACAAGTCTCTTTCAACCGATAGGCCATAGAAGCGGGCCATGTTTTGTTCAGGGGTGACCCTATAGAGCTTTATGTAATTTACTGAGCGGCTTTCCATATAGGGCAGGATGATGCGATCGAGTCGTCGCGTCTAATGAAACTTTTGAATCATACTGGCTGCATTGATTCATTACGCTGATCTATCGAAGGCAGGGCTCCTTCGCCGCATCAGGTTAAATATGGTGTTTTGGCGCCGAAGCGGTATTCGAACTGGTCTCTATGAGATTGGGAACTGCACGCGCATTCACAATGAGATAAAGCGCCTTTGTATAAACATAAGCCAGCAGGATTGGGTTTCGGGTGCAGGCCTGCGATTTTAAAGATTCATTTTGGGTGTCGATTGAATATGCCAGTCCGATGATAAATTAGGATTATAATAAGCAATTCTTAAATATCGCATAATGGGGTTGATTGTAATATTTGGCTTCCATTAGGTGTGCTCTTTTTTGCTTATGAAATTTTTGTGTTCTGGATTACGAATAAAAAGATGTATGATTATTTATATTACAATTAATTTCTTATGTTTTGAATGATGGTCGATCTGCGATCTCTTTTGTTTAGATTTCCCGAAAATATTGATTAGCGCGCTTGAGAGATCATAAAAGCGCGCAGTTTTTTACACGGAGAGCGGAGGGTTTGAAGGTTTCAGCTTCATCTGGGCCTTTAGCTTTCGCTCGTCCAGATAATAGGAGCAAGCATGCGTAAAATTGGAGAGTTTGATTTACGAGGTAACAGCTTCGTCGGTCAGATACATTTCATTAACCAAAGCGTTGACTTGGTATTTTGGCCAAGAGAGAAGAAAGGAGAATTCAGCCCCGATTTCGATATTTATAAGGAAAGCTATGTGGTTGGTTCTGCCTGGCGTAGGAAAACGCTTGATACAGAGAAAGATTACCTATCCGTCAAGCTTGATGATCCTACATTTTTAGCGCCCATCTATGCCCGCCTATTAGATAAGGATGAGCGGGGTAAATACGCACTCGTCTGGCAGCGCCCGAAGGCGAAACCATTCTAAGCCATTTCAAGCTGATTATATCCGACTGGTTCTTTTGCGCCGCTTTGTAGTCTCATGGCCTAACCAACGATCGCTTGTTGCCTTTTTGAGGCTATTTTTTCCAAATTCAGGAAACCTCCTGAAGACGCCATTGTCATCCGCATTCTGTGCGTCTGATAGTTTGCTGACTGCATTTATGCTGATCGGCATTTTTGAGATGGCCGCAATTTAATCAGCATCCTGTCCCGCGGGGCTGAGCGGTCTTAGTCTCTCTTTCCAAAAAGACATATCGCGCAATTCGCTAATTGCTGCCTGGAACTTTGATGTTTCAAGGATGCCTTCGCGCGCGGTTTGTCAACTCTAAACACAACTAATCAATCAACTACAAAAAGAAAGCCTAACATACATGACATCCGCAATAACAAACATGCAGCTCAACATTCGCTTTGAAGCTGGCGATGACGCTTCAACTGCCAATATTCGCATTCAGCTGGGACAGACAGATATTGCTCTGCCGCTGCCAGCAGGCTTGCGCTTTGAAAGCACAAAACCGCTCCATATGAGCCTTTCGATCCCTCATCCCGTCAATCAGGAAACCGATTATGCAAGAATTTCGACATCATCAACAGCCAGCAATGAAGCTGCTCCGGCAGAAACTGCAAAAGACAAAGCGTTCAAGAAGCAATTGTTGCTGCCGTCTCCCGCGTCATCAAAAGTATCGTCAAAATATCAAACACAATGGCCAGTCATTGGCGGTGAGGATCTCATCCTTGATACAAACGCCATTCTGAGTTCCGCAGCGTTCTCAGCCAATTTTGAGGCTGGGATTATTCGCGACATCTATATCGCAGGATGTCCGGGTCTAAAACATCTCAAAGGCCAGCTTAGTATTCCGATCTTTAAAGTTGGCGAATGTGCGCAGGATCGGATCGCTGATCGTATTAAGCAGCAAAGCAAAGACCAATACGGATCTTATTATAAGATCAATGGCGATTGGCCGGTGCAAGATGAGGGATATGACGAATATTCTGCGCTTCAAATCTATATCCCTGAAACGTTGCATGAGAATAGCCCTGTTCGCGCTTTAACGCGAGGGCTTCGCGTTACCCTTCCAAAAGGCATGAGCCGGCAGCAGTTCAGCAACAGGTTTCAGAGAAAGCTGTCGTCATGTAGCTGGATAGAATGGCGCAAGACGGAAGATGCCATTGCACATTTTGAGCGCAAAAACATCAATCCGGATATTATCGACCGCTACACTGATTATGGTACGGGTGAGAAATACGATATCAGCCAGGCAACTGAGCTTTACTGCATTCGAAATGAAAATGCTCAGGACTGCAAACGTCTCATCGCTGTCATCGAAAATGTTATTCTCGAGCACATGGGTTTGATTTGATAACACATTGGGCGGCAGATTTTCTGCTGCCGCCTGTTTTTTACTTTATGCGTCGGGTCAGCACGCCTATACAAAGCGTGTCACAGCCCGAACATGGAGAAGAATGATGACAGTCGGTCACGAGCTTGATGGCTTGATGAAGTTTCTGAGCCGCGATGAATGGCGCGATTGTTTTTCTGAGATATTTGGTGACCATCTTGGGCCTGTTCTGGACGCCTTTGACATAGATTTTGAAGATATTGACGATATGCTCGGTGAGCCATGGCCTGATATTCTTTGGGGCTGTGCGTTTGAAGATTTTCTGACCCAGGATTTTGATGTCCCGGGTGGCAATATTGTTGACGAATATCTCAAACGTCGGGGCTGGAAGGAAAGCGCACAATCGAAGGCCTATATGAAAGCGCTGCGCAACTCCCGTATGAGTCTTTATGAAATGAGCGACATTGTACCGGGAAAATCGGTTCTGGCGCGCGATCTCATTCGCGGTGGTGAGCCTATCCTGGTCTATGAGCAGAGCGCGACACAATCGCTAAAGCAATGGGATAAGATTGCTGCGCGTATAGTGCCTGTCATGGGTAAGCATATCTTTGCGGGAGCCCTGTTGCCATTTACACAAAAGGGCACTGATGACCTCTTTGATGGTTTGCGTCTTGTATTTGGAAAGAGGAAGACAAAAAAGCTACCAATCTTCGATGACAATGAGCTGCATGAGGCGGCCCGTATTTTTACACATTCATGGTTGTTTGACGCGCTTGAGAATATAATGGAAATGCCCTCCATCCAGAATAGTGATGGGCACGATTTCATGTTCCATGATGTTCGCTTCCCTATTGCTTCAGGCGTGACGCAGAAGGACATTGCAGCAAAGATAAATACGATTGCGGGCATGTCGCAAGATGGGGAAAAATCTTGGAACTGGGTAGAAGTAAAACCCAAAGCCAAGAACAATTCCGAGCCCAAAGCTGCCTCTTTCGATACCTACCTTGAGGATGGTTACCGTATCTTGGGAAGTATTGAGATCAAAGGCCGTTTCATGCATCTGATGACCAATTCTGCAGAACGTTCTGCAGTTGGAATGGGACTTGTAAAACAAGCACTCGGTGATCTCGTCCGCATACCGCTGACAGAAATTCGTACGGTCAATCAGGTAATGGCCGACAAAACCGAAGACGATACGACAGATGTAGAAGCAGCTATGCCTGCTGACATTGCACACGAAATTGTTCATCAGGTACTGGATCGAAAATATCGCGAAACTCTAGATCAACCCGTTCCTATGCTGGGTAACATCACGCCGCGCCAAGCTGCAAAAACTGCCGCAGGGCGTAAAAAACTCGTCGAATGGCTGAAGTATCTTGAGAACCAGATTGCTGTTCGTCATCAACACACTGACCCAATGGCAACCTACAGTTTCGAGTGGATCTGGCGTGAGCTCAATATTCTCGATTTACGACGATAATTATCATGGTTGGGAGAAGGCAACTCCATATCCCCGACCAGAATCTTGGGCGGCTATCTAAATAAAAGTGTTTACAAAAAATCAAGTTAATGGAAGTGCCTTTGATAACTCTTCAATTACCGCGTAATTATTTGCAGATTGATGCTTCGGGTTTATAACGGCACTGTTACGTTAACCTGAGCAAGTGGACTTGTCACGGTTTGATTCCGCCTCCTTGAATAGACTATTTGTCATTAAGGAGAAGATTTATGGCAGTGTTACATACTGATGCTTTCCGACGCGAAGCCGTTCGGATTGCACTTACAAGTGGCCTTACTCGGCGCGAGGTAGCGTCTGATTTGGGCGTTGGCCTTTCCACTTTATCAAAATGGATACAGCGCTCTCGTCCTGCGGATATGCCTCCAGCTAGCGATATTGATCTGGCGAAAGAAAATGAACGCTTGCGCAAAGAGAACCGCCTACTTCTGGAGGAGTATCCGTCTTATTCAAGCGCGATGTTGGACCCATTTCCGGTCGGCTTTTAACAAGATGTTCGCCAATATTATTAGCTTACGCATAATCGCTGTCAGTGCGACTTTTTTTACCTTACCTGCCGTGAGTAATTGTTGATATTTCTCCCGCATATCTGGGTTAACGCGTGTGGCCACTAGGGCGGGCATATAGATTGCGCGGCGTAATATAGCTCGGCCACCTTGAATACGCTCCTTCCCTTGCCATTTCCCTGAACTCTGGGACATTGGGGCTAACCCTGCTAAACTTGCCGCTTGCTTATTATCTAGCGTACCTAACTCAGGCATATCTGTGAGAACCGTGATCGAGGTGAGCACACCAATACCCGGAATGCTGCTTAGAATATCAACCTGTCGAGCCATGGCTGGATCATCTGTCACATGCGCGATAATTTCTTTATCAATCTGCTCAATGTCGGATTGGATTTGCTTCAAGCGCCTTTCTAGCTGCCGTTTGATTAACGGAACCTGAGCGGTATCCAGACGTGCTTTGGCAGCTGTCTGGTCTTTAATAAGCCCACGTCTTGCCGCTATTAAATCCTTGAACAAATATAATATTTTAGGCTGGGGATCTCGTGCCGTGAGATCGAGTGCAACCCCCATGCGTGCCAGCATTGAAGCATCCACCTTATCTGTTTTCGCTAGCTTTCCAACAGCTTGCGCGAACCGCCGTGCCTGTTTGGGGTTTACCTTTACAAAGGGCGTGGATGATGTTCCCAATGCCATTTCAAACTGACGATGATAAGCTCCAGTTGCTTCAAATACGAAAAGGACTTCTGGCGCTTTTTCAATCCAGCGTAGGAGCTTTTGATAGCCTTTATAGTTATTGGAAACTTGTATCTGCTGGTTCCCTGGCAGCTTGCAGGCGTCAAGTGTCTCTTTGGAGATGTCTACTCCGATTACAACGCGGTTGGTCAATTGTACCTCCTCTTGTCGTACGGGCCCAAAGCCCTATTATCCGTTCAAGTCGACCAATTGAACAAAGGTGATCCTACTCCTCCACGGTCCATCATGACCCAGAGGGAAACGATCCATCCTCTGCCATGACACAGCACGGTATTAATACCGTGCTGTGTCATGGCCCCAGTATCGCACCGGAGCGTTGATATTCATAAGACAAGAGGGAAGTTTTAAATTGAAGCCGGAAATGTAATCGATCCAGTGAATCGATTACCCGGCGGAACGCCACCGTGTTCTTCGCGAACCAAAATAAGTAAGGTTTGCTTTCGTGGAAGAACACCGCCATCAAATTTCAGTTCATCGGCTTTGCCAGATTATGGATGTTACATCACGTGGTTATCGTGCGTGGCGCAGACGACCATTAAGCAAGCGGCAAAGACAGGACATGGTGATCCTCGCTCATATTCGAGAGCAATATCATCTTAGCCTTCAATCTTATGGTCGGCCTCGCATGACGCAAGAACTCCAGGATATAGGATTATCTGTTGGGCAACGACGCGTTGGCCGTTTGATGCGCCAGAACAACATCTATGCGGTTAGAACCCGCAAGCATAAGGTGACAACTGACAGCAACCATACTTTCAATATAGCCCCGAACTTGCTGGATCAGGATTTCACAGCTGACAAGCCCAATCAGAAATGGGCGGGCGATATCAGTTACTTATGGACACGCGAAGGATGGTTATATCTGGCTGTTATCATCGATCTCCATTCACGGCGCGTGGTGGGGTGGGCTGTCAGCGATCGTTTGAAACAAGATCTTGCATTACAGGCATTGAACAGAGCAATTGCTTTGCGCAATCCAGAGCCAGGCTGCATTCATCATACAGACCGTGGCAGTCAATACTGTGCTCATGACTATCAAAAGCGGCTGAAACAGCTCGAATTCCAGGTCTCGATGAGTGGAAAAGGAAACTGCTGGGATAATGCTGTGTCAGAAACATTCTTCAAGACACTGAAGGCGGAGCTGATTTGGCGACATACTTGGCAAACACGGCAGCATCTGACGGATGCGCTATTCAAATACATAAACGGATTTTACAACATACGCAGAAGGCATTCGACCCTCGGAGGAATATCGCCCGCTCAATTCGAACAAATAACCGCCGAAACAAGATCATGAGGCGGAAATAAAGCGGGACAAGTCCATAAGCCCATTGACCCGGATGCGTTTCCAGAACCGTTTGCCGATCATTGTCCTTACTATCCGTTGACCTCCTCACACGCCGTCGTTCCGCTCTAACTTGCCGATTTGACTTACGAGACAGTCAGTAGCGGATCTCTATAATCTTCCTTCTTGGTCTGCATTGCCCAAAGGCTGCGGGCCATCTTGTTTGCCAAAGCTATGGCAACGACCATTCTAGGTTTACGTAAAAGCATCGCATGAAGCCACGTTCCAGGTACTGGCGTCTTTTTACTGGCCCAGCGTATTATCGACATGGCACCGATTATGAGCAAACGCCGAATATCACGCTGCCCCATTTTCGATGTACGTCCCAATATCTGCTTTCCGCCACTCGAGTGTTGGCGCGGTACAAGTCCGAGCCATGCAGCAAAATCCCTACTGCGCCTAAAGATAGACAGCGTAGGGGCGAATGCTTCAATGGCCATAGCCGTGATAGGCCCTAGACCGGGCATGGTCATCATACGCGATGAAGCGTCAGACCGTGCGGCTTCTTTCTTTAGGACAGCTTCGAGAGATAAAATCCGCGTCGAAAATGTCTCAATCTGCTCAAGGTAAATGCGTGCCGTTTCCACTATCAGCCCATCTACCGTATCTTCTGCCTGGTCAATAAGTTGCCGGATGCTTGAAAGATTCCACAAGCCTTTTGGCGCGATAAGGCCGTGTTCAGCCAGATGTGCCCGTAAGGCATTTATCGTTTGGGTTCGTTGACGGACAAATAACTCGCGCGTCCGGAAAACCATTGCGCGTGCTTGCTGTTCAGGTGTCTTGGGTTCAACGAAGCGCATCGTTGGACGCGTTGCAGCCTCAGCGATAGCCTCCGCATCAGCAACGTCATTTTTCTGCCGCTTCACAAAGGGCTTTACATAGGCGGGTGGGACCAGCCGGATCTCATGGCCAAACTCACTGATCTCGCGTGCCCAGTAATGGGCCGTTGCACACGCTTCCATGGCGACGATGCAGGGTGGCAGCTTTGAAAAAAATGCTAAAAGTTGTCCGCGTGTTAGTTTCTTACGCAGAACAACGCTGCCGTCAACGCGTGCGCCATGAACCTGAAAAACCTGCTTTGCAAGATCCAGACCGATAATGCTAATCTCTCCCATGGATATCTCCTCTCAAGTGACGTTACCCAACATCACCTTGGCACATTAAGATGCCGTTGGCAGGGGGTATCCACACCATCACTTCTCAGCGGCAATCAACAAACACTTCCTTGATTGCGTACATAGATACCCGGGGCCAATTCACGAATCAAACCTTCATTGATTAGGCTGTAGGGAAAGTCAAAGTCATCAATATATTTAGCAAGAAGTAATTTGGCTACGCTTAGTTGGTATAGAATGGAACGAGCTCGCTTAGCAATTTCCGACTGTAACAACTAACCCAAAATACGTGGCGGTTTGTGCTGCCGATTAATGCCATTCCCTTACCTCGTCCTAAGCGCTAACGTCGCAAGACCCGCATAGTCCAATAGAGTATCACTACAGAAATGCAGCGATCAAACTCCCATAGCTAGCCCTCCAGCAAGTTCTTACTTGGTTAATTAAGGGGGTATCTTTTGTGCGCTTCCCCAACCTTTTATAAAGCACTGCTGCTCGTATCCTGACTTAATAGAAGTACACGAAATATTTCTCTGATATTTTAAGTTATCGCCTGCAAATTCCTGATGTTATTTCTAAGCGAAAACTAATACTTTAGTGCGAAATCGTCTCAATTCGAAATGGTCAATTGAGTAGGCAGCTTGGCGTAACTCGATCAGGTCTGCAATAACATCTGCCATTCCGGGACCAATGCCAAATCCATGGCCACTCATTCCGGTTGCGATTGTTAAGCCGCCAATCGGCGCATGATCAACCACCGGTAAGGCATCAGGCATGGTATCGATCATACCGGCCCAGCTTCTTACAATACGTGGCTTGTTTGTTTGAGGGAAAGCCTTTGTGAACTGTTTTAGCACACGGTCGAGTTCTCTCTGGTTTGGTTTGGGATTGAGTATCCTGCACCGTTCGAATGGAGTCTCATCGTTCTGTGACCAGTGTCTTGCTGTTCGCCATGCGTCCGGATAATTCTGCGGGGCAGCAAGTTTAAAACGTGTGCTCGTAAAGTCTTCACGCAATTGCGGTATATAGGCGCAAAAGTTTCTGAAGGCGTCTGGCCCTATGAAGAAGTCATGTGTGGACCATGGCGTTAATGTGTATCCACCATCAGCGCGTCGACGAAACGCTATCTGGTCATCTCCGGCAGCGCCATCATGCAGCGAGTTCATAGGTGCTGTTTGCATTACGGAAGATAGAACAGAAAGCTGCGGGATACGTATGTCATGCCGTTTCAGGAACAGTGTGCTCCAGGCGCCAGCCGCGACAAGAACGCGCTCGCATCTTACATAGCCTTTTTCGGTAACAACGCCCTGCACCTGATTGCTGGTGACATCCAATGTCCGCACCGCACAGTTTTCGCGGATAAGAACGCCATCTTCTGCTGCAACCTCAGCAATTGTTGGAACAGTCAGGAATGGCTCTGCCATTGCATCTGACGGCGTAGTCATCCCCCCTAGCCAGGCCGTACTGTCCGGCACCATAGCTCTGACTTCACGTTGAGACAGCATACGCGTATCAATACCATAGGCACGCGCACCATCAAGCCATTGAGTGAATTCTTCAAGCTTTGTTTGATTGCGCGCCAGATAGGTGATGCCATTCTGACGAAAGCCGATTTTTTCGCGAATTTTCTCGTTAAGGCCTTTCCAGAGATGAATTGCGTTCATCATGATCGGCAACTCTGCGTAATCACGTCCCTGCTGGCGAACCCAGCCCCAGTTGCGGCTCGATTGCTCGCCCGCGATCCTCCCTTTTTCACAAACAAGGACTTTTAATCCTCGCTTTTGAAGTTCCCAGGCTGTCATGATGCCGATTATGCCACCACCAATGATAGTGACATCAACAGCCTCGGGGAGAGGGCCGTCGAATTGCGCTGGATTATTCATACTGATTGGGAAATCGGACATTTAAGTATCAAAATCTCTTGGGACTATAAGGAGCCAGATCGATAGCTGGCGTTTGTTCGCTGATGAGCTCTTTGACGAGTTTGGCTGTTATTGCAGAAAGGGTGACCCCCAAATGCCCGTGGCCAAAGGCGTAAATGACATTCCGGCATTTGCTCGATCTGCCAATGACGGGCAGTGTGTCAGGGGTCGATGGACGGTGTCCCATCCATTCAGTGGCGGGTTTCCATGACTTGAGAGCCGGCACGACTTCAATTGCTTTTGGCAGCAGACTACGAATGCGTTTGTAATTCGGCTGCGCTCTAAGGCCTGCGAGTTCATCGCCGCTTACCAGCCGCAAACCGTCATGCATTGGTGATAGAACAAACCCCTTGCCGGGTAAGACCACCGGTCCGCGCAGCAATGTCTCCGACCCTGGACCAAAACTGATATGGTATCCACGTTCGCTTTCGAGTGAGACACGATCACCGAGCTGTTTGGTCAGTGCGGTGGACCATGCACCCGATGCGATGACGATACGATCAAAGCGCTTGTTCAGGGTTTCTGAATTCAGCAGCACGCCGTGTTCCGACGGTCGAACCGAGGTAATAGTGTCACGAATGAACGCCGCGCCAAACTTCTGAGCCGTTTCCAGATAGATCTGAGCAAGCTTTTGCGGAAAACGGACATTACCAGCATTTGGCTGATAGAGGCCTTTGTAACAGGATGCCGGATCAAGTGCAGGTTCAAGGTCCAGAAGTGCTGAACGATCGAGAACTGTATGAACGACATCATGACGGCTCATAAGCCGACGCTCCAGAGTCGAACCTTCGAAATCCTTGCTGTCACTATAGATTTTCAGCCAGCCTTCTTGCGTGAGCATGTCGCTTGCTGAGGCAATTGCAGCAAGTTCCCGATGTGCTATCAGCGATTCTGAAACAAGCGGATGCATTGCTGCAGCAATTCGATCGACAGCTTTCGTTGTACCAGCTGTAATAAAACGTCTTATCCACGGCAATGCTGCGATTGCATGATGAAGCCGCAGGACTGCTGGTGAATTGCGGTTGAACATATAGCTGGGCAAAGACCTGATAACCGCGGGTGTCGCTGTCGGTGTTATTGACCCTGTGACAATGGCTCCCGCATTACCGTAGGATGTTCCGGTGCCGGGCTCTTCATTGCCGAATATGGTGACACTATAGCCAGCTTTGCTGAGTGCAAGAGCCGTGCTGCAGCCAACAATTCCAGCGCCAATGATGGCAACAGAAAGCCGCTCACCGCTTTTTTGACGATGCTCCATGATAATCAATCTATCTTAATTGCGTGACTAACCGGGTCGCGTCAGTGGTGGAGAACTTTACTCAGGAAGTCGCGTGTACGCTCATTCTGAGGGTTTCTGAAGAAGTTCTCTGGCTCACCGCTTTCAAGGATTGCCCCACGATCCATGAAGACAACACGATCAGCAACGCTTCTGGCGAAGCCCATTTCATGGGTGACCACCATCATCGTCATGCCTTCTTTGGCGAGATTAACCATAACATCGAGCACTTCATTGATCATCTCCGGATCCAGTGCCGAGGTGGGTTCATCAAACAACATAATTCTTGGCTGCATACAAAGAGAACGTGCAATAGCCACACGCTGCTGCTGACCACCAGACAGCTGGCTTGGGTAATTGTTCATACGATCAGCGAGGCCGACTTTAGCTAGCAGTTCTTTGCCCCGCTTTTCCGCCTCAGCTTTTGATAATCCCCGCACATGAATAGGCGCAAGTGTTACATTCTCCAGCGCAGTCTTATGGGGGTAGAGATTGAATTGCTGGAAAACAAATCCGACTTCCATTCGCAATTCACGCAAGGCTGCATTCTTCGCGCTGAGATCAATGCCATCAACGATCAGTTTGCCTGACTGGAAGGCTTCCAATCCATTAACGCATCGGATCAGCGTGCTTTTACCAGAACCGGAAGGACCGCAAACGACGACGACTTCGCCTTTGCTGACTGTCAGATCAATATTGTTAAGCACGTGAAGCGCGCTGCCGAACCATTTGTTCAGACCCTGAAATTCAATCATTAGACCTGTCCAGTTACAAAATAGGAGACTGAGTGCCGCGCTCTATACGGCGCGAGAGATAAATCATCGGATAGCAGACGATGAAGTAGCCGATGCCAACGACGCCAAAGACGAGCAGTCCATTGGGGATGTTCTGAACGATCATCCATCCTGAGCGTGTAAGATCCATAATCCCGATGGCCGAAACCACGGAGGAATCTTTCACCAGCAGAATGAACTGTCCCACCAGAGATGGTCTTACAATGCGTAATGCCTGTGGCATGACAATCAATCGAAGCTGTTGCGAATAGGTGAAGCCTGACGCGATCGCCGCTTCTGTCTGCCCGCGTGGAACAGCTTTAATGCCGGAGGCAATAATTTCGCCGATAAAGCAGGCTGACAGGTTGGAAAGCGCGATCACTCCAGCATTAAAGGCCGACAGCTCGATGCCGATTGATGGCAGAATGAAGAAACAGATGAAGACCTGTACCAGAAACGGCGTGCCGCGAAACAGATCAATATAGAGCCCTGTTATGCCCGAAAGCCATCGATTGCCGCTCGCGCGAAGCACGCCAAAAATTAGGCCGACAATGACCCCAATGATCAGAGAGAGCAAAGATAGCGAAACGGTCATTCCGAGGCCCTTCAAAAGAATGGGCCAGAAATTCCACAAGCGTTCGACTTGAAACCAAAACATATGCGTCCCCTGTTATCTTTCCGGCATGCGGTTGAAGCGCGACCATGTTCCGGCAAGTGCTTTAAGGAGATAATAAATCAGCAGAAATCCGGCGGCGGTTGCAGCAAAACCCTCGACAGGCATGAAGCGATCAAGCGCGATTTGCTGACCGACACGGGTGAGCTCAACAACAGAAATCAGCGAGAGAAGCGAGGAGTCTTTCACCAGCACGATTGCCTGACCGATCATCGGTGAAATCGTTGGCCGGACCGCCTGAGGAAGGACAACGAGTCTCATCCGTTGCAGATAGGTAAAGCCGGAGCTTAGAGCAGCTTCAAACTGTCCACGCGGTATAGAGAGAATGCCCGAGCGAATAATCTCAGCCACATATGCTCCCGAGTTCAGTGAAAGAGCTATAATGCCAATCACCATTTCGGGAAGGAGTATGCCAAGACGCGGCAGGCCAAAATACAGGAAGTAGAGCTGTGCAAGCAGAGGTGTCGCGCGGATAAGATCGATATAGGCAATGCTGATCCTGCGCAGCCAGCGCACAGGCTGAATGCTTAAAGCACAAGCGACGATGCCGATGATCAACGCGCCGGTAAACCCTGCGGCGGACAACATCAATGTATTCAGAAAACCCTGCCAGAGTTCAGGCAGATATTCCGATATGACTCTTATGTTCAGATTGCCAAACATGGTTCACCGGTAACATTCGGATTTTGATCGAAAGTGCAGGATGAATGGGGCCTGCACCTTCATTGATATTAGTGATCAGCCTGCCACTTGTTCGAATTGACCCAGTAATCGAGGTTTTCTTTTAAGCGACCATCGAGCTTGATGTTGTCAAGGAACAGGTTTGTCCAGATCATCAGATCCTGCGAGTCGTATCTGACGGCATAGGCAAGAGGTTCTGAGCTGAGCATTTCAGAAAATACTTCAAACGTACCTTCTGGGTAGTTCTGAACCTGTGCAGCAACAGCTGTGTTATCATTCACGCCGCACTGGGCCTGACCGGATGCAACCGCATCAAGCACCACTGTTCCACCACCCTTGAACGCCTTGACGGTGGCTTCAGGGAAAAACTTAGGCATGTTCTTTTCGGCAGTTGATCCGAGGATGACCGCAATAGTCGTTCCTGGCTTTTTGCAGTCTTCAACGCTCTTGAAGTCACCACCAGCAGCAGTGAAAGCGACTGAACCGACGTGAATCCATGGCTGGGTAAAAGCTACCTTCGTTGCGCGGCTCATGGTGGCTGTCATATCGGCTGCCAGAATGTCAGCTTTGCCTGAAAGCAGCGCCGGAATAAGGCCATCCCAATCGAAATCAAGATATGTAACCTTGACGCCCATTTCCTTGGCCATAAGCTCGGTCAGGGCGATCGCGCTGCCTGCACGGGTGCCATTCTTGTCCATAAAGGAATAAGGAGGGCCCTGCGTTTGAACAGCGACGCGCAACTCGCCGCGGGCAATAATATCGTCAAGCGTTCCCGCATAGGCAGGTGTGGTCTGCGCCGCAGCCCCCACCAGTGCAATAAACATAGCTGACGTCATAAGCGCATTGATTTTTTTCATCATTTCTTGAGTTCTCCCTCATTTGAGCAACAGTAGTCCGTGTCCGCGCAAGGCGGCCAATTAGAATGGTCATTTTGTTGTTAGGTTAAGGAGCGGGTTTGTCGCTCTCTTCATCTTCCCATACGCCGCGTGGCAAACTCAGCCATTTGTTATGGGCTTTCATGACAACAAAAGTTTCGCTGCCCTGAATGACACCGGGTTCAGCCAGGCCGGGGAGCAGTTCGCTCGTCACCCGGTATAGTTCTTCCATGTCGCCTTCAAACAGCACTTCGCACAGAAGGTCGTACCGGCCAGTTACAATGCTGACCGATGTCACAAATGGCAGTTCGGACATTTTTCGGGCAATTTCATTCAGGCGTCCATGCCCATTGGCATGAATGCCTAAAATCGCAACGATAAGCTCAGGTCGCTCCGAGACATTAACAACGCCCGCTATCCGGAATAGTTTATTTTCGATCAGGTTTTTGAGGCGCGCACGGATGGTTGGCGGGCTAAGCTCCAGACGTTCAGCAATCTGATTGGCGCCATCGCGTGCATCATCTGACAGAAGCTTAACAAGCTTCCGATCAATTTTATCTAAAAGTGCACGCATTTTGTTGCCCCTTATTATTATTATGAATCATTGATATTTCAATATTGCGCATCTCGTCAACTTAAATTTTGCATTTGGAAAAAATGAAGGAAAATTATTTCTATTTGATGGTTTTATGGTTCTTTAGATTGACTTTTAGCAAAACGACCATAAGTTTTTAGAATAAGCGAATGCACACGCTGGAGATAGCGCATCCTTGTGCGCAATGGATTTAGTTGAACTGTTTCGAGGCGTTTTTTACGTCAAATGGGCGAATTGTAGAGCGTGGGGTCTTTTTGTTTGAGGTACCAAACTAGCGTCTGGCGGACAAAGGATACTCGATGGTTACGAAGTGCTGACGAGCTCCACATTGCAAAATAATTATTTCTAGGGCGAGCGATTGGCGGTATTATTTCCTCCAATCTCCCGCGCGCTATTTCTTCGTTGCACAGATACTTCGGAAGGACAGACCAACCGAAGCCGCTGATCAGAATGGAACGTAGACTTCTGAGGTCCTGACTGATGACTGCCGGGGTTACTATATTGATTTTCGTCTGGTTCTCTTTCAGCCAAGCATTGATCAACGGTGCGGTAAGATTGTAAGCAAGCATGGGCTCATCATTGAGTGCATCTGAGAGATTTTTTTGGGCTATAATCTTTCGAGTAATCTCAGGTGCTGCTACGGCCATGATCGCTTCCGAATAGAGCGCCTCACTACGTAGCCTGGTATCATTAATCGGGCGTGCTGAAAAACCGAGATCGCAATGACCTTCTGCGACCATGATGCGGATTTTTTCACTGTCGCCCATTTGCAGACGCACCTTCACGCCTGCTTCCAACAATGTTCGCAAAGCTGGGCCGATTGTTTCAGCAGCAAAATCACTGTGGGTGATAATTTGCACGGAACCAGTAATCTGTGTGGATCTCGAACGAGCTGTGGCGAGGGCTGTTTCAGCATGATCCAATTTGTCGCCGATGTCCGCTGCTAACTCATCTGCGGTTGCCGTTGGTATCACCCCGCGGGCATGCCGTTCAAAAAGCGGACGGCCAATAGCTGCTTCTAAGCTGGCAATTTGTTGAGAAACTGCTGGTTGGGTTAGGTCTAGCTTGTCCGTCGTCGAATGATTTGAGACTATTTGTGCTTTTGAAGATTGGAGTTTCCGGCTCGGTTTGGGGTTTGATTTAAGCGGCTTTGGCTTGGTGGTTCAAGCGGCGTTTTTTTGATCGTGTCTCGTTTGATCCTTTCGCGTTCTAGCAGGATGGTCTGTCCGCGTCCGAAGTAGACGTCGGCGGGAGTGAGATTGTCGAGGCTCTCATGGTAACGGCGATGATTGTAATGCTCGACGAAGGCT
>NZ_JAYEXN010000050.1:0-17038 GCF_044435015.1 Ochrobactrum sp. S1502_03 | reverse complement strand
TGATCGTGCCGATCGCAATGGAAGAGAAGCTCCGCTTCGCTATCCGTGAAGGTGGCCGTACCGTTGGTGCAGGCATCGTCGCTTCGATCATCGAGTAATGAGATTTGACTGGCGGTTACGCCGCCAGTCTGGCATTTTAAATGCCAAATAGGGGTATAGCTCAGTTGGTAGAGCGACGGTCTCCAAAACCGTAGGTCGCGGGTTCGAACCCTGCTGCCCCTGCCATTTTTAAAACGGGTGCTTACGGCTTGACTGTGAGCGCCCGTTTTCTATATTCTGGAGCATAAGCCTGATCGGATTAAAACGAGGGGCGGTAAGATTATGCTTTATGTAGTCGGTCCTAGTGTGTTGGTCTCCTTCAATCAGATCAAAATGCTTTCAGGGTTGGATACATTTCCCGGCATGTTGGCCGGGTGAGCAGGGTCGCTGATACATGATTGAACGGTGTATTGAGCGAATTTCGTAAGGATCGGTGATCTCCGATAGGCCTGTATGGTATTCTTTTAACCAATGGGCTTGTTTTTTTTGAGAATCGATTCTATGTAACGTCAACAGACACGCGGTGCGTGGGGCTGAATCTTCAGCTTTGCGTACCGTATACGCGTGGGTTCCTGTTTTTGATTCGTTTTGGGTCGGAAATAGTGGTTCACCAAGCAAATAGAGTGGCAGATGGCATCCAAGACGAATCCGATCACCTTTTTTCAGCAGGTTCGCGCCGAAACGGCGAAAGTGACCTGGCCGACACGGCGTGAAACGATCATCTCGACGATCATGGTCGTGATCATGGCCTTTTTGGCTGCTACGTTCTTTTTTCTTGCCGATCAGCTTATGGCCTATGGCGTAGAATTTATACTTGGCCTTGGCCGCTAAGCAGGATTGGGGAGTTACGGGATGACTGCGCGCTGGTACATCGTTCACGCCTATTCCAACTTCGAAAAGAAGGTGGCCGAGGATATTCAAAGCAAGGCAGCTCAAAAAGGCCTTTCGAACCTTATTGAGCAGATTGTTGTGCCGACCGAGAAGGTTGTTGAAGTTCGCCGCGGCCGCAAGGTCGATGCTGAGCGCAAGTTCTTTCCGGGTTATGTTCTTGTTCAGGCGACGCTCACCGATGCTGTATTCTCGCTGATCAAGAATACGCCGCGTGTGACCGGGTTCCTTGGCGATTCAAAGCCGGTTCCTGTTTCGCAGAAGGAGGTGGATCAGATTCTGAATCAGGTTCAGGATGGTGCTGAGCGTCCGAAGACGTCTGTGACCTTTGAAATCGGTGAAAATGTCCGCGTTTCCGATGGTCCGTTTGCTTCGTTCAACGGCATTGTGCAGGAAGTTGATGAGGAGCGTGCGCGCCTCAAGGTTGAAGTTTCCATCTTCGGGCGTGCTACGCCTGTTGATCTTGAATACGGTCAGGTCGATAAGCTCTGATCGCTTTGCCCCTCGGGGCGTTCACCGTCAGCGGTGAATAAGGGTGGAAGGATAGGCGGCTTAGCCGGTCGCTGAATTCGCACCACCAAACTGCCAGTCAGTTTATCTGATGTCAGTCGAGAGCCGGGTTTCCGGCATTAATCGAGAACGCCGGTTTCCGGTATTTTTATGAAGGCAGAATGCAATGGCTAAGAAAATTGCAGGCCAGCTGAAGCTCCAGGTAGCAGCAGGTGCGGCCAATCCATCGCCTCCGATTGGTCCAGCTCTGGGTCAGCGCGGCATCAACATCATGGAATTCTGTAAGGCATTTAACGCTGCCACGCAGGAAATGGAAAAGGGTTCGCCTATTCCAGTCGTGATCACGTACTATCAGGATAAGTCTTTCACTTTTGTGATGAAGACGCCTCCGGTAACCTACTTCCTGAAGAAGGCTGCGAACCTCAAGTCCGGTTCGAAGGCTCCAGGCAAGGAAAAGGCCGGCACGATTGCGCGTGACAAGGTCCGCGAAATCGCTGAAGCGAAGATGAAAGATCTGAACGCAGCTGACATCGAAGCAGCTATGCGCATGGTCGAAGGTTCTGCCCGTTCGATGGGCCTGGAAGTGGTGGGCTAATACGATGGCGAAAATTTCCAAGCGCATTGCCAAGATCCGTGAAGGCGTTGATGTCAACAAGCTTTATGACCTGTCCGATGCAATCGGTCTGGTTAAAGAACGCGCTGTTGCAAAGTTCGACGAAACCATCGAAATCGCAATGAACCTCGGCGTTGACCCTCGTCATGCCGATCAGATGGTTCGTGGCGTTGTCAACCTTCCTAACGGCACTGGTCGTACTGTTCGCGTTGCTGTTTTTGCACGTGGCGACAAGGCTGAAGAAGCAAAGAAGGCTGGCGCTGACATCGTTGGTGCAGAAGAGCTGTTTGAAACCGTCAATAGCGGCAAGATCGAATTTGATCGCTGCATTGCCACCCCTGACATGATGCCACTCGTTGGTCGTCTTGGTAAGGTACTCGGCCCACGCGGTCTGATGCCAAACCCGAAGGTTGGTACTGTGACTGTCGATGTTGCAGCAGCTGTTACCGCTTCTAAGGGCGGCGCTGTTGAGTTCCGCGTTGAAAAGGCTGGTATCATCCACGCCGGTATCGGCAAGGTTTCCTTCGACAATCAGAAGCTCGAAGAAAACATCAAAGCCTTTGCTGATGCAGTTATCAAGGCGAAGCCTTCGGCTGCTAAGGGTGAATACGTTAAGCGCGTATCGATTTCTTCGACCATGGGCGTTGGCGTCAAGGTCGATCCGGCAACCGTTAAGGTCGTCGCTTAATTTCAGGGCTCCGGTTCGCCGGAGCCTTTGCCTGACCTTTCGGGGAGGGCAGTGGTCGCACGCCGGTGCTGCATAAGCAGTCGAAAGTGCAGAAATTCCGGATCGCAAGATCCGGATAGCCGGACGAAAGTCCGGTTATCCTGTCCGAGATTGCAGGCGGATCGAAACCTCCGGGTCAGATCCTTAAACCTATGGCCTGCATGAGACGTGGAATAACCCTGTTTCGCACGAATGTGCATGCAAGGTTTGAACCGTAGTTGCCTTTGAGTGAAGCCCGGTTTCCGGGATAGCTGAAGGGGACAGGATCCTCGAGCGTCGGGCCAGCTGTGAAGCTCGTCCGACAAAGGCAACCCGGCAGGATCATGTGATCCTGTCTACTGGAGAGAGACAGTGGATAGAGCGGAAAAACGCGAATTTGTCTCGTGGCTGAACGGTGCTTTTAAAGAGTCCGGTTCGGTCGTCGTGGCCCACTATACCGGTCTCACTGTTGCGCAGATGAGCGATCTTCGTTCAAAGATGCGTGACGCTGGTGGTACCGTTAAAGTCGCGAAAAACCGCCTTGCCAAGATCGCTCTTCAGGGCACGGAATCGGAAGGCATTGCTGATCTGTTCACAGGTCAGACGGTTGTTGCTTATGCAAACGACCCAATTGCTGCTCCGAAAGTAGCCGTCGAATTCGCCAAGGTTAACGACAAGCTCGTTATCCTCGGTGGTGCAATGGGTGCAACGACACTGAACGCCGATGGCGTCAAGTCGCTTGCTTCGCTCCCATCGCTCGACGAACTGCGCGCAAAGCTGGTTGGAATGATCCAAACCCCGGCTCAGCGTCTCGCAGTACTTACCAGCGCACCAGCGGGCCAGATCGCTCGCGTTATTGGCGCGCACGCCCGGAAGAACGAGGCGGCGTAAGGCCGTTTTTCGCTGTCAATTGTTCAAACCTTGAAACTAAGGAAATATCAAAATGGCTGATCTCGCAAAGATCGTTGACGACCTGTCGGCTCTGACCGTTCTCGAAGCTGCAGAACTTTCGAAGCTTCTGGAAGAAAAGTGGGGCGTTTCGGCTGCTGCTCCTGTAGCAGTTGCTGCTGCTGGCGCTGCTCCTGCTGCTGCTGCTGAAGAAAAGACCGAGTTTGACGTCGTTCTCGCTGACGGTGGCGCAAACAAGATCAACGTGATCAAGGAAGTTCGCGCGATCACTGGTCTCGGCCTCAAGGAAGCTAAGGACCTCGTTGAAGCAGCTCCTAAGGCTGTCAAGGAAGGCGCTTCCAAGGACGAAGCTGAAAAGATCAAGGCACAGCTCGAAGCAGCTGGCGCTAAGGTTGAACTTAAGTAAGTTCGCTTTTCTGGCGGATGGTTTCCATCCGCCAGTTCAACTCTGGGCTTGCATCTGGAGTAAATGCATGAAAAGAAACGAAAAGTGCGGAAATAGGTTCTCTTTATGCAAATCATAGTCAGGGCGATTTTATCTACGACGTTCTGATCCTTTTAAACCCTTTTTCTGATGGCCTTGATCAGGCTTTCAGAAAACGGGTTTAGCCCGTTAGAAGGACCGCCGAGAGGCGGCGCACGATAAAGGCCGCAAGGCGTGAGCAAGCCGTAAGGCTATAGAACGAGGAGCGACGATGGCTCAGACCCATTCTTTCAATGGTCGCAAGCGCGTACGCAAATTTTTCGGCAAGATTCCCGAGGTCGCGGAAATGCCTAACCTCATTGAGGTTCAAAAGGCATCTTACGACCAGTTCCTCATGGTTGAGGAACCTGCTGGCGGGCGTTCTGACGAGGGTTTGCAGGCGGTTTTCAAGTCTGTTTTCCCAATCCAGGATTTCTCCGGCGCTTCAATGCTGGAATTCGTTCGTTACGAATTCGATGCACCAAAATTCGACGTTGACGAATGCCGTCAGCGCGATTTGACGTATTCGGCACCTCTCAAGGTGACGCTGCGTCTCATCGTGTTCGATATTGATGAAGATACCGGCGCGAAGTCCATCAAGGACATCAAGGAGCAGGACGTTTACATGGGCGATATGCCGCTCATGACAGACAACGGCACCTTCATCGTCAATGGTACGGAACGTGTTATCGTTTCGCAGATGCACCGTTCACCGGGTGTGTTCTTCGATCACGACAAGGGTAAGACGCACTCCTCGGGCAAGCTTCTGTTTGCTGCGCGCGTTATTCCTTACCGTGGCTCGTGGCTTGACATCGAATTCGATGCCAAGGACGTGGTCTATGCGCGTATCGATCGTCGACGCAAGCTTCCGGCTACGACACTGCTGATGGCGCTCGGCATGGACGGCGAGGAAATCCTTTCGACGTTCTATAACACTGTCACCTATTCGCGTGACGGTGAAAACTGGCGTATCCCTTATTCGGTTGACCGCTTCAAGGGTATGAAGATCATCTCCGATCTCGTCGATGCGGACACAGGTGAAGTCGTTCTCGAAGCTGGCAAGAAGCTGACCGCGCGCTCCGCAAAGCAGCTTGCTGAAAAGGGCCTGAAATTCATCAAGGCAACCGAAGACGATCTTTTCGGTTCGTACCTTGCTGAAGATACCGTCAATTACGCAACCGGTGAGATTTATCTCGAAGCTGGTGACGAAATCGACGAAAAGGTTCTCAAGACGCTTCTCGACACAGGTGTGGAAGAGATCAAGGTTCTCGATATTGATCACATCAATATCGGTGCGTATATCCGTAACACGCTGGCCGTCGACAAGAACGAAAGCCGTCAGGAAGCACTGTTCGACATCTACCGCGTTATGCGTCCTGGTGAACCGCCGACAATGGACTCGGCTGAAGCCATGTTCAATTCGCTGTTCTTTGATGCTGAACGCTACGACCTTTCCGCTGTTGGTCGCGTGAAGATGAACATGCGTCTTGATCTGGATGCAGAAGACACCGTGCGCGTTCTGCGCAAGGAAGACATTATTGCTGTCGTCAAGATGCTCGTTGAACTGCGCGATGGCCGCGGTGAAATCGATGACATCGACAACCTCGGCAACCGTCGTGTGCGTTCGGTCGGCGAACTGATGGAAAATCAGTATCGTGTCGGTCTTCTGCGCATGGAACGTGCGATCAAGGAACGTATGTCCTCGATCGAAATCGACACGGTCATGCCGCAGGATCTGATCAACGCGAAGCCTGCTGCTGCAGCTGTTCGTGAATTCTTCGGCTCCTCGCAGCTGTCGCAGTTCATGGATCAGACCAATCCGCTTTCGGAGATCACCCATAAGCGCCGTCTTTCGGCTCTTGGACCTGGTGGTTTGACCCGTGAGCGTGCTGGCTTTGAAGTCCGCGACGTGCATCCGACCCACTATGGCCGTATCTGCCCGATTGAAACGCCGGAAGGCCCGAATATCGGTCTGATCAACTCGCTCGCAACTTTTGCCCGCGTCAACAAGTACGGCTTTATCGAAAGCCCGTACCGCAAGGTTGTCGATGGTAAGGTCACGTTCGACGTTGTCTATCTTTCGGCCATGGAAGAAGCAAAGCACTCGGTTGCTCAGGCAAATGTTGAGCTTGATGAGAATGGCAGTTTCGTAGACGAATTCGTCATCTGCCGTCATGCCGGCGAAGTGATGATGACGCCACGTGAAAACGTGGATCTGATGGACGTTTCGCCAAAGCAGCTCGTTTCGGTTGCTGCAGCGCTTATTCCGTTCCTCGAAAACGACGATGCGAACCGCGCTCTTATGGGTTCGAACATGCAGCGTCAGGCTGTTCCGCTTGTGCGTGCGGAAGCACCATTCGTCGGAACCGGCATGGAAGCGGTTGTTGCGCGTGACTCTGGTGCCGCTATTGCCGCTCGTCGCGGTGGTGTGGTCGATCAGGTTGACGCAACGCGTATCGTTATCCGCGCTACCGAAGACCTCGATCCGTCGAAGTCGGGCGTTGATATCTATCGTCTGCAGAAGTTCCAGCGTTCGAACCAGTCGACCTGTATCAACCAGCGTCCGCTTGTGCGCGTTGGTGATCCGATCGGTAAGGGCGACATCATTGCTGATGGTCCGTCAACTGATCTCGGCGATCTGGCTCTTGGCCGTAACGTGCTCGTCGCGTTCATGCCTTGGAACGGCTACAACTATGAAGACTCGATCCTCCTGTCGGAGAAGATCGTTTCGGAAGACGTCTTCACCTCGATTCACATTGAGGAATTCGAAGTTGCGGCACGTGACACCAAGCTTGGACCTGAGGAAATCACCCGCGATATTCCGAATGTTTCGGAAGAAGCGCTGAAGAACCTCGACGAAGCTGGTATCGTATACATCGGCGCTGAAGTGCATCCTGGCGACATTCTTGTCGGCAAGATCACGCCGAAGGGTGAAAGCCCGATGACGCCGGAAGAAAAGCTTCTGCGCGCTATCTTTGGTGAAAAGGCTTCGGACGTCCGTGACACCTCGATGCGTATGCCTCCGGGAACATACGGTACTATTGTTGAAGTTCGTGTATTCAATCGCCACGGCGTTGAAAAAGACGAACGTGCAATGGCGATTGAACGCGAAGAGATCGAACGTCTTGCCAAGGACCGCGACGACGAACAGGCGATTCTCGACCGTAACGTTTACGGCCGTCTCGTTGACATGATCGACGGTAAGGTTGCAGCCGCTGGCCCTAAGGGCTTCAAGAAGGGCACAACCATTACACGTGATCTCATCACCGAGTATCCGCGTTCGCAGTGGTGGCAGTTTGCTGTCGAAGACGAAAAGCAACAGGGCGAACTTGAAGCTCTGCGTGGCCAGTACGACGAATCCAAGAAGCTGCTCGAAGCACGCTTCATGGACAAGGTCGAAAAGGTACAGCGCGGCGACGAGATGCCTCCAGGCGTCATGAAGATGGTCAAGGTCTTTGTTGCTGTGAAGCGCAAGATCCAGCCAGGCGACAAGATGGCTGGCCGTCACGGCAACAAGGGTGTGGTATCCCGCATTCTGCCTGTCGAAGACATGCCGTTCCTCGAAGACGGTACGCATGCCGATATCGTGTTGAACCCGCTTGGCGTTCCAAGCCGCATGAATGTGGGCCAGATTCTGGAAACGCATCTGGGCTGGGCTTGTGCTGGCATGGGCAAGAAGATCGGTGAGCTTCTTGATGTTTATCGCAAGACGGCAGATATTCAGCCGCTGCGCGATACACTGGAGCACATCTATCCAGACAACGACCGCAATGAACCGGTCCGGTCTTATGATGACGATGCTGTCCTCATGCTGGCCAATCAGGTGAAGCGCGGCGTGTCGATTGCAACGCCGGTGTTTGATGGTGCGGTGGAAGCCGACATCAATGCGATGTTGACCGATGCAGGTCTTGCGACTTCTGGTCAGTCGACGCTGTATGATGGACGTACGGGTGAACCGTTCGATCGTCAGGTGACTATGGGCTACATCTATATGTTGAAGCTCCACCACCTGGTCGACGACAAGATCCACGCACGTTCCATTGGACCTTACTCGCTCGTCACCCAGCAGCCGCTTGGTGGTAAGGCGCAGTTCGGTGGTCAGCGCTTCGGTGAAATGGAGGTCTGGGCTCTGGAAGCATACGGTGCGGCTTACACGCTGCAGGAAATGCTTACAGTCAAGTCCGATGACGTTGCAGGCCGTACCAAGGTCTACGAAGCGATTGTTCGTGGCGATGATACGTTTGAAGCCGGTATTCCAGAAAGCTTCAACGTTCTTGTCAAGGAAATGCGTTCGCTCGGTCTCAATGTCGAGCTGGACGATACACGCGACGAGCAGCCGGCACTTCCGGACGCGGCGGAATAAAAACATCAAGGCGCGCCATGGTTCTGCCGTGGCGCGCCCGTAAGGTGTTTCCAGCAAACGTGTAAAATGTTTTGCGCTCACGAAATGCCGAACGGAATGTGCAGTGAAAACTGCGTAATACCGCGATTTCTTTTCAAGATGGCAGGGATTTTCAGCCTGTCATTGACGACACACAGGGCGGCGGATCGCCCTCAAGGAGAACGGCATGAACCAAGAGGTCATGAATCTTTTCAATCCTCAGGCTCCGGCACAGACGTTCGATTCCATCAGAATCTCGATTGCCAGCCCTGAGAAGATTCTGTCCTGGTCATACGGCGAGATCAAGAAGCCGGAGACGATCAACTATCGTACGTTCAAGCCAGAACGCGATGGTCTCTTCTGCGCGCGTATCTTTGGCCCGATCAAGGATTATGAATGCTTGTGCGGCAAGTACAAGCGTATGAAATACAAAGGCATTATCTGCGAAAAGTGCGGCGTGGAAGTTACGCTGTCGCGCGTTCGCCGTGAGCGCATGGGCCATATCGAACTGGCGGCGCCAGTTGCGCATATCTGGTTTTTGAAGTCGCTGCCATCGCGCATCGGTACGCTTTTGGATATGACGCTCAAGGATATTGAGCGCGTTCTGTATTTTGAAAACTACATTGTTACCGAACCGGGCCTGACTTCGCTGAAGGAGCATCAGCTTCTTTCGGAAGAAGAATATATGATTGCCGTCGATGAATTCGGCGAAGATCAGTTCACAGCCCTGATTGGTGCGGAAGCTATCTTTGAACTTCTGGCTTCGATGGATCTTCCAAACATCGCTGCAGATCTGCGCGTTGATCTGGCAGAAACTACATCGGAACTGAAGACCAAGAAGCTGATGAAGCGTCTCAAGATCGTTGAGAACTTCATGGAATCTGGCAACCGTCCTGAATGGATGATCATGAAGATCGTTCCGGTTATTCCACCGGATCTGCGTCCTCTGGTTCCACTGGACGGCGGTCGTTTTGCGACGTCCGATCTCAACGACCTTTACCGTCGCGTGATCAACCGTAACAACCGTCTGAAGCGTCTGATCGAACTGCGCGCTCCCGGCATCATTATCCGTAACGAAAAGCGCATGTTGCAGGAAGCTGTTGACGCGCTGTTCGATAACGGTCGCCGTGGACGCACGATCACGGGTGCTAACAAGCGTCCGCTGAAGTCGCTCTCCGATATGCTCAAGGGCAAGCAGGGTCGCTTCCGTCAGAACCTTCTTGGTAAGCGCGTCGACTATTCGGGTCGTTCGGTTATCGTGACCGGTCCTGAATTGAAGCTGCACCAGTGCGGTCTGCCGAAGAAGATGGCGCTTGAGCTGTTCAAGCCATTCATCTACGCACGTCTTGATGCCAAGGGGTATTCCTCGACTGTCAAGCAGGCGAAGAAGCTGGTTGAAAAGGAACGTCCGGAAGTTTGGGATATCCTTGACGAAGTCATCCGTGAGCATCCGGTTCTTCTGAACCGTGCGCCGACGCTGCACCGTCTTGGTATTCAGGCATTCGAACCCACGCTGATCGAAGGCAAGGCCATTCAGCTGCATCCGCTCGTCTGTACAGCATTTAATGCTGACTTTGACGGTGACCAGATGGCTGTCCACGTTCCGCTGTCGCTGGAAGCGCAGCTTGAAGCCCGCGTGCTGATGATGTCCACCAACAACATTCTGCACCCGGCAAACGGCGCGCCGATCATCGTTCCTTCGCAGGACATGGTTCTTGGTCTCTATTATCTGTCAATCGTGGCAGACAAGGAGCCGGGCGAGGGCATGATGTTTGCCGATATGGGCGAACTTCAGCATGCTCTTGAAAACAAGGTTGTCACGCTGCACACCAAGATCAAAGGTCGTTTCAAGACTGTTGATGCAGAAGGCAATGTCGTTTCCAAGGTTTATGATACGACGCCGGGCCGTCTGATTACTGGTGAGCTTCTGCCGAAGCATCCGAACGTGTCGTTTGACATCTGTAATCAGGAGATGACCAAGAAAAACATCTCCAAGATGATCGACCACGTTTACCGCCATTGCGGTCAGAAAGAGACGGTGATTTTCTGCGATCGCATCATGCAGCTTGGCTTTGCCCATGCATGTCGTGCCGGTATTTCGTTCGGTAAGGATGACATGGTCATTCCTGACTCGAAAGCCAAGATCGTTGCAGAGACCGAAGCTCTGACGACCGAATACGAACAGCAGTACAATGACGGCCTGATCACTCAGGGCGAAAAGTACAACAAGGTCGTTGATGCCTGGGGTAAAGCGACTGACAAGATCACCGAAGAAATGATGGCCCGCATTAAGGCTGTTGAATTTGATCCGGTGACCGGTCGTCAGAAGCAGATGAACTCGGTTTACATGATGTCGCATTCGGGTGCCCGTGGTTCGGTCAACCAGATGCGTCAGCTTGGCGGTATGCGCGGTCTTATGGCCAAGCCGTCGGGTGAAATCATCGAAACCCCGATCATCTCGAACTTCAAGGAAGGTCTGACCGTGAACGAGTACTTCAACTCGACACACGGTGCCCGTAAGGGTCTTGCTGATACGGCCTTGAAAACGGCTAACTCGGGTTACCTGACACGTCGTCTCGTTGACGTTGCACAGGATGCGATTATTTCGGAAGTCGATTGCGGTGCCGAAATCGGTCTCACCATGCAGCCAATCGTCGATGCGGGTCAGATCGTTGCTCCAATCGGACAGCGCGTTCTGGGTCGTACGGCCCTTGATCCGATCCTGCATCCTGCAACCGGCGATGTTATCGTTGAAGCTGGCCGCATGATTGAGGAAAAGGACGTCGAAGTCATCGAAAAGGCTGGCATTCAGTCGATCCGTATTCGCTCGGCTTTGACCTGTCAGACGCGTAACGGCGTTTGCGCCAAGTGCTATGGTCGTGACCTTGCACGCGGCACACCGGTTAACCAGGGTGAAGCTGTTGGCGTTATCGCTGCACAGTCGATCGGTGAGCCGGGCACGCAGCTTACCATGCGTACCTTCCACTTGGGTGGTACGGCTCAGGTTGTCGATAGTTCGTATCTTGAAGCTTCGTATGAAGGCACCGTTAAGCTGCGTAACCGCAATGTGGTTCGCAACTCCGATGGCAACCTCGTTGTCATGGGCCGTAACATGGCGGTTCTGATTGTTGATGCTTCGGGCAAGGAACGTGCGGTTCACCGTGTAACCTATGGTTCACGTCTGTTCGTTGACGAAGGTGATGCAGTCAAGCGCGGTCAGCGTATTGCTGAGTGGGATCCGTACACCCGTCCTATCCTGACGGAAGTCGAAGGCTATATCGAGTTTGAAGATCTCGTTGATGGTCTTTCGGTTTCGGAAACGGCGGACGAATCCACGGGTATCACAAAGCGCGTCGTCATTGACTGGCGTTCGACACCACGTGGCGCGGACCTCAAGCCGGCTATGGTCATCAAGGACAAGAGCGGCAAGATCGCAAAGCTGTCGAAGGGTGGCGAAGCGCGCTTCCTGCTCTCGGTGGAAACGATCCTTTCGTTCGAGCCGGGTGCTCATGTTAACGCCGGTGACGTTATTGCGCGTCTGCCGATGGAAAGCGCAAAGACCAAGGATATTACCGGTGGTCTGCCACGCGTTGCGGAACTGTTCGAAGCTCGTCGTCCGAAGGACCATGCCGTCATCGCAGAGATTGATGGTACTGTCCGCTTCGGTCGCGATTACAAGAACAAGCGTCGCATCATCATCGAGCCAAACGACGATACGGTTGAGCCCGTTGAGTATCTGATCCCTAAGGGTAAGCCGTTCCATCTTCAGGATGGTGACGTTATCGAAAAGGGTGAATACATCCTCGACGGTAATCCTGCACCGCATGACATTCTGGCCATCAAGGGCGTGGAAGCACTTGCTTCTTACCTCGTGAACGAAATCCAGGAAGTCTATCGTCTTCAGGGCGTTCTGATCAACGACAAGCACATTGAAGTGATTGTTCGTCAGATGCTTCAGAAGATCGAAATTACGGAGCCGGGCGATACTGGTTACCTCACGGGTGATCACGTTGACCGTATTGAGCTTGACGAAGTGAATGATCGTCTGATCGAAGAAGGCAAGAAGCCAGGTTCGGGTAATCCGGTTCTGCTTGGTATTACCAAGGCTTCGCTGCAGACTCCTTCGTTCATCTCTGCTGCGTCGTTCCAGGAAACCACCCGCGTGCTTACCGAAGCTGCGGTTGCGGGCAAGATGGACACGTTGCAGGGGCTCAAGGAAAACGTCATTGTCGGCCGTCTCATCCCGGCTGGTACTGGCGGCATGACCAACCAGATCCGCCGCATTGCAACGGCTCGCGACGATCTCATCATCGACGAGCGCCGCAAGTCGACCGGTTCAACAGAAGCGAACGCGATGTTGACCGACATGACCAACAACGCAGCCGAATAGGCTGAGTGTTTGAACAAATAAAAAAGGCCGCCTTTCGGGGCGGCCTTTTTACGTTTGGATCAAAAGAAAAGGGCGGTTTGAAACCGCCCTTTGTCATTGGGAAAGCCGTTAACCGCTTTGCAGTTCGGCTATCCGCTACTTATTCCTCTTCGTCGTCGCCATCGAATTCGATGAGCGCGACTTCACCGGTCAGTGCTGTCTGCCAGGCACTCTTGTGTGGCTCTTCTTCCGGTTCTTCGGTGATTGTGCCCATCTCAACCAGCTCGGCTTCGTGATAGCCTTCTTCGGCGAGGATTGCGAGAACCGTCTGAACGAGATCTTCATCGTCGCCGGATTTCAGAAGAATATGGACTTCGATCGATTCCTCTTCACCTTCGTTCCAGACGTCGGCGATCACCAGATGGACAACCGGCGAATCGTTCTCTGTGGATGTGGGGGTGGATGACATTGAGAATTCCTTAATATTGTGTTGTTTTTCGACTCGGATGTGCTTCAATAGCGGCTGTTGGGGCCTTATGCTATGCTGGCACATGAAAATGACAGTTTTGCCGCGAAATAATCGCGATAGGCGGCTGAATGCGGCGCAATAACCTGTCCGGCAGGCACCAAAACGCGGCTTTGCGGCCTTTTGGTAAAGAAACTTAATGTCCTGCCCTTGACGAAACGCCCACAAACACGTATCAGCAGCCCATCTGAGCCGATGTGAGGCTGGCATTTTCGGAGCGACGCGCTCTGGAGTTCGCCTCAAACAGGGTTCGTTTTACGATCGAAATGCAACTTGCCGTTCGCATGAAGCTTTTGCTTCCTCTGCTTTTGTTCGGGGTGGCCGCTGATGGAGTGGCTGGTCCCGAATTTGTGCATGAGCACTCCGGTGAAACGCCCCTTATTGGGCGCCGATACGAGATTTTTTATAGAGGAAGGTTCAATGCCTACCGTAAACCAGTTGATCCGCAAGCCGCGTACTGCACCGGTAAAGCGTAATAAGGTTCCTGCTCTGCAGGCAAACCCACAGAAGCGCGGCGTTTGCACCCGTGTTTATACGACAACCCCTAAGAAGCCGAACTCGGCTCTTCGTAAGGTTGCCAAGATCCGTCTGACCAATGGCTTTGAAGTCATCGGTTACATTCCGGGTGAAGGTCACAACCTTCAGGAGCACTCCGTGGTTATGATCCGCGGCGGCCGCGTCAAGGATTTGCCGGGTGTGCGTTATCACATCATCCGCGGCGTACTTGATACCCAGGGTGTTAAGAACCGCAAGCAGCGTCGTTCCAAGTACGGTGCAAAGCGTCCTAAGTAAGAATTTTCCGGGGATACCGGCCGCCAGAATGGCGAGTTGAGCCCGATGTAATTGAAAGAATGAGACGAAATGTCCAGACGCCATAAAGCAGAAAAGCGTGAGATTAATCCGGATCCAAAGTTCGGTGATCTCGTTATCACGAAGTTCATGAATGCAGTTATGCTTCATGGCAAGAAGTCGGTTGCTGAAAGCATCGTATATGGTGCGCTTGAAGCAATCGAAGCCAAGGCGAAGTCAGAGCCGGTCGCGCTGTTCCATCAGGCGCTCGACAATGTTGCTCCGCATGTTGAAGTCCGGTCGCGCCGCGTTGGTGGTGCAACCTACCAGGTTCCGGTCGATGTGCGTTCAGAACGCCGCCAGGCACTTGCCATCCGCTGGCTGATCAATGCAGCTCGTGGTCGCAACGAAACAACGATGGTTGACCGTCTGTCCGGCGAATTGCTGGATGCGGCAAACAACCGTGGTTCCGCTGTCAAGAAGCGTGAAGACACGCATCGCATGGCAGAAGCCAACCGCGCGTTCTCGCATTACCGCTGGTAATCGTCGAACCCTATTCAAAGAGCAAAAACATGGCCCGCGAATATAAAATCGAAGACTACCGCAATTTCGGTATTATGGCTCACATCGACGCCGGTAAGACGACGATGACCGAGCGTATCCTGTTCTATACCGGTAAGAACCACAAGATTGGTGAAACCCATGATGGCGCGTCCACCATGGACTGGATGGAGCAGGAGCAGGAACGCGGTATCACCATCACGTCCGCTGCTACGACCACGTTCTGGCAGGGTCAGGATGGCAAGAAGCGCCGCTTCAACATCATCGACACCCCGGGCCACGTTGACTTCACGATTGAAGTTGAGCGTTCGCTCCGCGTTCTCGATGGCGCAATCGCTCTTCTCGATGCGAATGCTGGTGTTGAGCCGCAGACTGAAACTGTATGGCGTCAGGCTGAGAAGTACCACGTTCCACGTATGGTTTTCGTCAACAAGATGGACAAGATCGGTGCTGACTTCTACCGTTGCGTAGAAATGGTTGGCTCGCGTCTTGGTGCAGTCGCTCTTCCAGTTCAGCTGCCAATCGGTGCTGAAAACGAGTTTGAAGGCGTTATCGACCTTATCGAAATGAAGGCCCTGACTTGGGATGGCACAATCGGCGCATCTGCGACCGTTGGTGAAATTCCTGCAGACCTTAAGGATAAGGCTGAAGAATACCGCGAAAAGCTCATTGAGCTGGCAGTGGAAATCGATGAAGCTGCAATGGAAGCTTACCTCGAAGGCAACATGCCTACGAATGATGAGCTGCGTGCACTGATCCGCAAGGGCACCATCGACGTTAAGTTCCATCCTGTTCTTTGCGGTACAGCGTTTAAGAACCGTGGCATTCAGCCGCTTCTCGACGCTGTTGTTTCGTTCCTTCCTGCGCCGACCGATGTTCCTGCGATTAAGGGCATCGACGTTAAGACGGAAACCGAAACGACCCGTGAATCTTCGGATGAAGCACCACTTTCGATGCTCGCATTCAAGATCATGAACGATCCGTTCGTTGGTTCGCTGACATTCGCTCGTATCTATTCGGGCAAGCTGACCAAGGGCATTTCGCTCGAAAACACCGTTAAGGGCAAGCGTGAGCGTATCGGCCGTATGCTGCAGATGCACTCCAACTCACGTGAAGACATCGAAGAAGCTTTCGCAGGCGACATTGTTGCTCTGGCTGGCCTCAAGGAAACCACAACAGGTGATACGCTCTGCGATCCACTGAAGCCGGTTATTCTTGAACGCATGGAATTCCCTGATCCGGTTATCGAAATCGCGATTGAACCTAAGACCAAGGCCGACCAGGAAAAGATGGGCATTGCGCTCAACCGTCTGGCTGCTGAAGATCCTTCGTTCCGCGTTAAGTCTGATGAAGAATCCGGCCAGACGATCATCGCTGGCATGGGCGAACTTCATCTCGACATTCTCGTCGACCGCATGAAGCGTGAGTTCAAGGTAGAAGCAAATGTCGGCGCGCCGCAGGTTGCTTATCGTGAATCGATCACACGTCAGGCTGAAATCGATTACACCCACAAAAAGCAGTCGGGTGGTTCGGGTCAGTTTGCGCGCGTCAAGATCATCTTCGAACCACATGAAGGCGATGACTTCATCTTCGAATCCAAGATCGTTGGCGGTGCTGTTCCTAAGGAATACATCCCTGGTGTTCAGAAGGGTATCGAAAGCGTCATGGGTGCGGGTCCACTTGCTGGCTTCCCAATGCTCGGCGTGAAGGCAACCCTGATCGACGGTGCATACCACGATGTTGACTCTTCGGTTCTCGCCTTCGAAATCGCTGCCCGTGCAGCGTTCCGTGAAGGTGCACAGAAGGCTGGCGCACAGCTTCTTGAGCCAATCATGAAGGTTGAAGTGGTAACGCCTGAAGATTACGTCGGTGACGTAATTGGCGATCTGAATTCACGTCGTGGTCAGATCTCGGGTACGGAAGCACGTGGTATTGCGACGGTCGTCAATGCAAATGTTCCACTGGCCAACATGTTTGGTTACGTGAACAACCTGCGTTCGATGTCTCAGGGTCGTGCACAGTACACCATGCAGTTCGACCATTACGAGCCGGTTCCGACTGCGGTCGCACAGGAAATTCAGAAAAAGTTCGCGTAATCTTTGATTACGCCAAATATTAAAAGAGCCTGAGCAGGCTAGATATTAGGAGAGCTCAGATGGCAAAAAGCAAGTTTGAACGCAATAAGCCACACGTAAACATCGGCACGATTGGTCACGTTGACCATGGTAAAACGTCGCTGACCGCAGCAATCACCAAGTACTTCGGCGATTTCAAAGCGTATGAC
>NZ_JAYEXN010000049.1:0-18319 GCF_044435015.1 Ochrobactrum sp. S1502_03 | reverse complement strand
CCGATCTCGGCGAATGGCTGGAGAAATACAAGATCGACCAGGTTCACGGCGCTCCCGGCCACCCGCAGACGCAAGGGAAAATCGAACGCTGGCACCAGATGCTGAATAACCGCATCCTGCTTGAAAATGAACCGTCCCGGCTTTACCGGAGACCGTTTGGTTTAAGTTACGCGGCCATGGCTGGTGCGTCCAGCATGGCATAGTATCGTTCTTCAGCCTCGGCGGGCGGAATGTTTCCGATGGGCTCCAGAAGGCGGCGGTTGTTGAACCAGTCGACCCATTCGAGCGTGGCGAACTCCACGGCTTCAAAGCTTCGCCACGGTCCCCGGCGATGGATGACCTCGGCCTTGTAAAGACCGTTGATCGTTTCGGCGAGAGCATTGTCGTAACTGTCGCCAACGCTTCCGACAGACGGCTCGATACCCGCCTCCGCCAGCCGTTCGGAATAGCGAATGGACACGTATTGCGAGCCGCGGTCGGAATGATGAACCAGCACGCCGCGTTTGACAGGCCGCCGATCATGAAGCGCCTGGTCGAGGGCATCGAGCACAAAGCTGGCATGAGCCGTCCGGCTTGCCCGCCAACCGACGATACGGCGGGCGAAGGCATCAATGACAAAGGCCACGTAAACGAAGCCTTGCCAGGTCGCGACATAGGTGAAATCGGATAACCACAGCATGTTCGGCGCTGGAGCGAAGAACTGTCGGTTCACCCGGTCGAGTGGGCATGGAGCTGACTTGTCCGACACGGTGGTTTTGACTGGCTTGCCGCGAATGACGCCTTGAAGCCCCATCATTCTCATAAGCCGAGCGACGGTGCAGCGGGCGATGTCGTAACCTTCTCGCTGCAACTGCCGCCAGACTTTGCGCACGCCATAGACCTGGAAGTTCTCGTTGAACACCCGGCGTATCTCGACTTTCATGGCAATATCATTCCGTTCGCGGGCCGATAGGCGACCCACGTCCGTGCGCTTGGCGACGACTTCATAATAGGTGGACGGGGCAATCGGCAGCAGCCTGCAGATCGGCTCGACCCCGAGCACCGAGCGGTGTTCGTCGATGAAGGAAATCATCGCTTCAGTGGGCGATCGAGCTCCGCCTGGGCAAAATACGCCGAGGCTTTGCGTAAAATCTCATTCGCCTGACGAAGCTCGCGGTTCTCCCGCTCCAGTGCCTTCATCTTCTCCGCCACGTCACTCGGCAAACCTGCACGCTTGCCGCTGTCGACCTCGGCCTTCTTCACCCATTCATGGAGGGTATGCGCCGAGCAGCCGATCTTGGCCGCTATCGATGATACCGCCGCCCAGCGCGATGAGTGTTCAGCTTCATGTTCCGTCACCATCCGAACGGCGCGGGCGCGGACTTCAGGAGAAAATTTGTTCGTCGTTTTGCTTGTCATAGACCCTACTTCTCACGAGTTGGGGTCTCCGGCAAAGCCGGGGCGGTTCACTTCGCCCCTAAAAATATTTCAAAGGCATAGGTAGCCGATTTGCCATTCTGTGCAAAGATGGATGCGAGCCCATTGTCAAAATGTATCGTAAAATGTATCGTTAAAAATATCGAAACGGGCAATGAATTCAGATAGTTACTGAAAAAGCGTTGAAAATCAGTACATTGGGAAAGAGTCCCACCCTCTCCGCTATTTTATTTAATGGAAATCAGATATTTGCACTGAACACGGCTTAATATTGTAATTGTGGCTGTGCGGCTCTGCGCTTGCGTTCAATCAAGGGCCACGCCCCCGGCACTAAGCCGTATACTCGCTCAGCTCATACCCCTTCTCTTGGCCCTTCAGACATAATGTTAAGAGATTAGGTTTTCCAACAGCCCTTCCAACACTTGATGAATCGTTGTCATTATGGCCTATAATGATAACGAAGCTGAACTTAGGGATGCGGAAATGTCGAACATGATGCGTTCCCGGTTAAAGTGGACAGCCTGCATTCTGGTGATGTGGCTTCTGTGTATGGGGCTTTATCTGGCGCTATCCGTAAACCGATCACTGAAACATGAAGCTAGCGAATTAAATGAAGCCGGCTTTCTTTTGCATCGGATGATCTCGCAGCGCGTCGCTCAGCAGGATGCGCATATGACCACACTGGCTTCGCTCATTCTCGCAGACGGCGATAAAAAGCCTGAACTGCTAAAACAGGTCAGCGATAGCATCATGCGGTTTTACCCGCGTATCAAAGCTATTCAGGAAGTTGAGATAACGTGGCGCGACGCTTCCGCCTCGACAAGTGTTAAACCAGTTTTCTCAGCGCCATCCGATGCTGCCATTCCTGATTTCAGTTCGCTTGGCAGAGACATTTTCGTACAGCACGCAGGCGAGGTTAGAAGCTATGTCAGCCCAGCTGCTCAGCACGAATATCTACTTGCCAAAAAGCTCAAAGACAGCAATCCGGCGCTTGCGCTGATTATGCGTATCGATCCGGAACTGCTCATCGATATGGACGAATTGCCAAAATGGGCCAATTTCACGCTGGTGCTCGACGGCTCTGTCGTCATGGAACAAAAAGCCCCGCAACAGGCAACCGGATGGCTTGCCTCGCCAAAGTTCAGCCGCGCCATTGACAGCCAGTCGCAACCGCTGCAGCTTACAATGGATTACCCTATCTCTCTTGCTGATCTTATTGACGGTGTTTCGCTGGCTGTGGTTTCTGTGACCAGTCTTATCGTGCTTTTGCTGCTCGGATATAGTCTGCAACACCGGCGCGAAGTGCGTCGCCTGCAAGGTTCAGCCGATATGGCCGAACAACGCAGTTTTGCGCTTGAGCGCGAGACGCGGCTTGCACATGCGGCGCGGGTTAACTCCATGGGCGAACTCGCCTCCGGAATTGCACATGAACTGGCGCAGCCTCTGACCGCGCTGATGAGCCAGAGCCGTGCCGCCGAACGCATTATCGAACAATCCGGCATCGACAATGCCGTTTTAAGGAAAGCAATGGCTGCCAATGTCCGCGAGGCAAGACGTGCTGGTGATATGCTCAAACGGATGCGTGATTATATCAGCAACCGCCCGCCGAAGCGTGTCTCTGTTGCAATCAACCGCATCATTCATGACACGGTGGAACTGCTGCATTCCGATCTGGAACAGCGCGGTATTGCCCTCAAACTGGACCTCGCACCCGATTTGCCGCAGCTGATGGCAGACCCTGTTGAGCTTGAGCAGGTCTTCAACAATCTGATCCGAAACTCAGCCGATAGTCCTCGGGACAGCAGCACTGCTGATTGTATGATCACAGTCGCAACAACACATGAGAACAAGCAGATCCGGATCAGTGTTTCTGACAATGGTCCGGGCATTGCTGATGATTTGCTACCACGCCTGTTCGAGCCTTTCTTCACCACGAAGAAAGATGGCATGGGGCTGGGGCTGACCCTTTGCGCGACCCTGATTGAACGCATCGGCGGCCACATCGAAGCCCAGAATAATGAAACAGGCGGCGCATGTTTCGTGGTTAAGCTTCCCCTTCATACAAAGGAAACCGACGCGTGAGCGAGACGACAATCTATCTGGTTGATGATGATGAAGCCGTTCGTGATGGACTTTCGATGCTGCTCTCTACCTATGGTATGGCTGTCGAGACCTTTGCTGATCCGACAACATTTCTCGCTCATATCGATGAAAGCCGCCCCGGCATTCTGTTGCTCGATTTGCGAATGCCATTAATCAGCGGATTGCAGGTGCAGCAGAAACTGACCGAGCGCGGCATCAACTGGCCCATCGTGATGATAACCGGGCATGGTGACGTCAATGCATGCAGACGAGCTTTCAAAGCGGGTGTCAGTGATTTTCTGAGCAAACCAATCGACGAAGATGTGCTGCTTGATGCGATCCATTCGGCAAAAGACCTGCTGGACAAAAATCTTGAGAAGCAGGAAGCAGCAGTACTGCTTAAAAGTCTGACAATCCGCGAAAGAGAAGTGTTCGACCTTGTCTGCGAAGGCTATTCCAGCAAGGACATTGCTGGCGCACTCGATATATCGGCACGCACCATTGATGCACATCGCGCAAATATTGCGGAGAAGCTCAGAACAAGCTCCATAGCGGAGTTCGTTCGCCTGCGTCTTGCCACATCTCAGTAGAACTACCTATTAAGCTTGGTGCGGTCGCGGATTCAGTCGAATGACAAATGCCTGTAGAACAGTGATCAGAAAGCGACGACTTTCAACGAATTGTTCCACAGGAGACACAATTATGAAGCGCATTTTTCTTGCTGTTACTGCCGCTGCCCTCATGACCTCAGCTGCCTCCGCGCAGGTTCTTGAAGAAAAGAACATCGGGATGGAACTGGCTGGCACAATCGCCCGTGAAGCTGTCGCAGCCTGTGCAGCCGATGGCTATAATGTTTCCGCCGCTGTTGTTGACCGTGCCGGTGTGCTTCGTGCGCTTTTGCGTGCTGACAATGCTGGTTCGCATACACCGGAAGCAGCGCGCCAGAAGGCGTATACGTCTTCATCCTCACGCACACCAACCAGTGTCATGGCTGAAAACATCACCAAGAATCCGGCAGCAGCACAGCTTGCATCCATCGACGGCTTCCTCGTTCTGGCTGGTGGCGTGCCAATCAAAGTGGGCGATGCAACAATCGGAGCAGTTGGTGTTGGCGGCGCACCGGGCGGCCAGTTTGATGAAGCCTGCGCGATCGCTGCAATCAATAAGGTACAGGATCAGCTGAAGTAAGCAGCCTCTGCATTCTAAATAGAAACGCCGTGCATCCTATGCAGGATGCACGGCGATGATGTGTTTATCAGAGGTTTTTCTGCGCAAACTTGTCAAACGCCTTGAGGAAATCGCCAAGGAACTTTGCGGTGTCAGGGACCAGATTACCCTTGTCGTCCAGCAGCTTATCAACATGCGCAAGATAAGCTTCGGGTTGCTGTAAAGTCGGCATATCCAGAAAGACGAGCGACTGACGAAGATGATGATTGGCACCGAAGGCCGAGATATTGCCCGGTGAGCCGCTGATGATGGCAGCAGGTTTTCCACCCCACACGCTCGCACCATATGGGCGCGAACCAACATCAAGCGCATTTTTAAGCGCAGCTGGCAAAGAACGATTATATTCAGGTGTTACGAACAGTACAGAATTTGTTTTACTAACTTCCGACCGGAACTGCGTCCATGCAGCAGGCGGCGTATCGGTATCCAAATCAGGATTATAAAGTGGCAAATCGCCGATCTCGATAATCGTCAGGGCCATATCGTCCGGCTTGATCGCGTTGAGGCCAAGAGCAACCTTGCGGTTGAACGAGTCTTTTCTCAAGCTTCCCACCAGAACAGCTACATTCACTTTTGCCATCGCATTCTCCTTTTTCCAAGCAATAAGAAAACCCAGCGATAAAATAGAAGGAATAATGTTCAATCTGATCATTAGATTAACCTATTCCTCGAATAACTCACTGACTAACAAGCGGCCAGAAGCCGTGTTTCCGGCCATGGACTTTTCTTAATTCAGCGAGATAAGTTTCGTGTGACACGAACATGCCATAATCTTCGATGCTGCGGGAAAGGCTTCCACACTCAAGCAAATGCCGGGCGGCATGTTTGTAACGACTGGAACGCCCTCCATCGAGAGTGAAATCGATCATTGAACGTAAAAGCATAGTCGCAGCCAAAGGATATTTTGCTGATAGTTTGTCTGCTGCCTCAGTCATGAGCTCGTAATGATCCCCGTCCATCTCACTTGCTCGGCTGATTACCAGCTTCGAAGCTTCTGCAAGCGATGAATATTGAAGATAGAAATACAAAGCGTGATTGGCATCTGGGAATGCCTGAACATAAGCGAAAGCTCGATCTTCAGCTTCGACATCATCAAAATCAGGAAGACGTTTCACATAATCTCGCAGAAGCTCGCTATTGAGCGATTGTTCAAAGCTTTTCCAACGAAACTGTTGCGCTTCATCGGTTCGCCCAAGCGCTTCGAGCACTTCAGCGCGTAAAGCTTGCCATTCTGAAGGAATCTCGCGGCGCCTATCGAATTCTGTCTTATCGAGTGCTTCCAAAGCTTCTTGAACGCGACCGGCAGCCAGAAGCCGTTGCGCAATGTCTGTTGTGATCGTTGCAAATGTCCGAGATTTCTCGGGTTGCTGTTCAATATAAAGATCTACGTCGCCGAGTGCATCAGCGATTTGCTGAAGAATAACCTTTACTCGTATCGTTTTACTATTCGAGTAAAACTCATCACGATAAACAGGCCCGTTACTGCTCCAGCCGACAACCTCTTTATCTTGCTTCACAACTTTCGGTTTTGGCTCTTTGGCCCATACTTCAACTGTGTTCTGAAGCTTACGCAAGCCAGCTTCACCAAGAGCTGGTGCCATAGCATTAATCAGTTCATCATACTGGCCGTATCCATTATCCTGTAAAACCGAAAATACTTTCTCAACCAAACGCTCATTCGAAACTTTTGCCATTGAAGCTATACGGCCAGCGTCTTCGCTCGCGACGTGAAAACTTTCAATCAACATACCGCTACTATCGTGAGAGCGCTCGAAAATCGAATCGGCCAAAGACAGAAACTGCCAGATCAGCTCAAAGGCCTCTTGTGGATCATTTGGCGCGATTTTCTCGACGATAGATTTACGCTGCGCTTCAAGATCAGCCTTAACAGACTTGACCTTGTGCCAGTCAATCCAGCTTTTCGAACGTGCAATGCTACTTAAGCGCTTTCGGACTTCTCTTGCCAGTTCGGCACCACTCGAATTACCGACCAATTCCATACGGAGCAGGCGCTTGTGATTTGCATTGCCGGTGCTGACCTCAATCAACAATTCAGCAAGTCTCTCAACACCCAAAGCCTCCAGGTTCTTCGCATTCAGTGTGGTTTTCGATACCATTGATTTTCTCAGCTGATTTCAGCACTTACAATAAACACAACATCTCAAGAGGCAACACCTTAACCGAAGGGATAATCCTTGGCTCCTCATTCGGGGCGTCCTACGCGTGTGGACTTGTCCCGTTTAAATGCCGATTGACAAGTGGGAAAGGAAACTGCTGGGATAATGCTGTGTCAGAAACATTCTTCAAGACACTGAAGGCGGAGCTGATTTGGCGACATACGTGGCAAATACGGCAGCATCTAAAGGATGCGCTATTCAAATACATAAACGGATTCTACAACATCCGCAGAAAGCATTCGACCCTCGGAGGAATATCGCCCGCTCAATTCGAACAGATAACCGCCGAAACGAGATAAAGAGGCGGAAATAAAGCGGGACAAGTCCAGTTTACTCATGAAACGCTTGGCAGCCTTGGTATTGCGGCGCTTCTGCAACTCCTGAGTAATCGAGAGTTCCGCATAGTAATCATTTTTCTTGATGACCTAAACAATCAGTCTTGCGGCTTTTCCTGATTTTCGTTCTGCATCATTGTAATAGCGAGCAGCCTGATTGATGGATTTGTGCTGTGATTGCTGCATGGCTTCTGGGAGCGGGACACCGCTGCGGGCAGCTTCGGTAAGATAACCGGAGCGTAGGCCGTGCGCACTAAAACTTGCCGCATCAAGACCAGCTTGGCTGATCCGGCTTTTCAGAATTGCGTTGACCGAGTGTGGCGTGAGAGCGAAAGGTTTGACATTGCCCCAGCGGTCTATTGCCCGGAAGACTGCTCCCTTTGTGATTGCGGTAGCTTTGATCCATTGCCTGAGTGCTGTGACGGGCTTGCCGATCAGCAGGACAAAGGCATCGTGATCGGCTTGCGTTGTTTTGGTTCGACCGAGTTGAATTTTCAGGCAGGGCAGGGGAGCAGCATCTGCCTCTGAAGCTGGAACAGGTTCTTCTTCTGTCAACTGACTCATGCGCAGGCCTGCCATCTCGCTGCGCCGGCGCCCACCGGAGGCAAAAGCGACAAGAAGCAAAGCTTTGTCTCGCAGATCGACAAAGCTGTCATCCTCACAGGTGGCAAGCAGCTTGCTGAGGACATCAAGGCTGACAGCTTTTTCACTTTTGCGCTGGCGTGGTCGCTGACTGGCGCGTACCGCCAACCGTAGGGCAGTTTTGAGCCCGGGGGCATTAAATTCGCCTTGCAGACCGCGCCAGCGGGTCAGCGTTGACCAGCTGGCCAGCCGTCGCTGGACGGTGGAGGGCGCATGCGGTCCAGCAGAGCGCAGTAATCCTTTTGAGCGGAGTGCTGCAGCGATCTCATCCGGCATGCCATGCGAGGGATCGGCTTCGCGTTTTGCGGGATCCCATAGATGATGAGCTACGAACTTGATCAGCAGGGCTTCTGGTGCTGGCCAGGGGAGGGGATAGCCAGTCGAGCATAGTGACCAGGCTTCGAGATAGCCAAGATCAGAAGCAAGCGCGCGCAGCGAATTCTCGCCCACGCCCTCTTTGGCAAGATGGCGCAGCGTTTCGATGTCATCATCGGTCAGAAGGCCAGCAAGAAAACCCCGTCGGTCAAAGGGTAACACGGCCTCCAGAGCATCAAGGGCAGTAGCGCGCTGTCCAAAGATTGGTGCTTCCTCTGAACGATTAATGCTCATTCTCCAACGGTCCTCGGATTAAGATGCCTTCAGCCCGCGCTGCTCCGGCAAGTTTCCGGTCACCTGTTGCTAATGGCACGTTCTCTGAGAGAGCGAGCGCCAGATAGGAAGCATCATAACCACTTAATCCATAGCGTTCAGACAGGCTTAAAATTGCACTGTCGCTTCCCGAACCGAAGTCTTCAATTGGAAAGCCACGTAACTGAGCCATCAATAACAGTGCCTCGCCGGATTTCAGCCGTTTGCGTCGTTCACACACAAGGAACAAATTACGCGTCTCAAACCAGAACAGAGAGGGGACGAAAGCAATTGTCGACTGCAGGTCGGTCATCAAGCGATCTGCTGCCTCATGTTGTTCATCCGGCAGAAACCAGGCGGCGGCGATGGATGCATCAAGAACAAAAGACATTAGTAGCGACGGCCTTCCTCGATCCACTCCCGGATTTCAGCCTGAGTGGTGGGCTGCCGCGTCTGACGCTGTGCTTTGATTTCAGCAATCAGTGCCTGGACATTGTTCTCACGCCGTATACGCGAGAGTTTCGCGATTGGTGTGTTACCGCGTGAAATGATCACCTCTTCGCCGGCTTCTACCCTGGCGAGAAGTTCTGACAGATGGGTTTTGGCCTCTGCGACCTTGACTGATACAGTCATCTTATACCGCTCCGCAAATGATCGGGCGACTGTGATTGTTGCCGCTCTTTTCTCAATGATAGGCGTTTTCATGATGATGGTCAATAGTTGGTCATCTTAACATCGATAAGAGATACTTATCAAAGGTTATAAATCAACACTAGAAGCATCACAAGTGCTGAAACATAAAGACCATTTAGCTTATAATTAATACGTCATTTACCATAATTTCAACGTGTTACGCTCTCAACCAAATGCCTCTGAAAACCTTGCTATCGGTAAGCGGGGCAGATTTGGAGGCGGTGCCATTTTACCGGGCAATTGCACGCGTTGTCGCAATCTATCATAATCCGGTCTGTGACAGAAGATTGCTTGCAATTGCATTTTGAAAAAGGCGCGGATGACAGAGATCGATATTGATAGTCTGGATGAAGCAACGCTTATGGATCTGAACCGGCGCATCGTGGAGCGATTGCAGTTGTTGCATCAGCAGAAGACAACTGCTGCCTTACAGGATATCAGGATTGGCAGCGGTGTGACGTTTGAAGGGCCGGGTGGAACCTTGGTTCGGGGTTTTGTTATCCGCTGCAATCGCAAGACGGTGACGGTACACACAGATGATGACAAACAGTGGAACGTTTCGCCATCATTGCTGACGCTGACTGGCAAACATATGATGGATGAGGTGTCGATAAAGCGAGGCGGGGTGGTCCCATTTTTGAAGCCTGATCGCCGGTAAAGACATAGCCTGTCAGGCTTTTGCGATGATGAGGCCTGCAAGCTCCGGAATGGCTGGCTTCTGAGTGGATACACCAAGCCGATCGGCGAGGTAGTGCCAGAAGGAAAGCCCGAGTTTCTTGCAGGTCTTCATAAGGCCTAGCATGGTATCGCGGGCGACACGTCCATCCTGGCTCATGGTGCCGCCGGAGATTTTTCGCTTGGTGACGCAGCTGCGCAAATCATTCTCGGAAGCATTGGTGTGCAACGGGATTTCTGGTCGTTCGAGAACTTTCAGCAATTCCTGTTTACGGCGCAATAAGCGTGCCAGAAGCTTATCCAGATCAGTATATCCGGTGCGGATGGAAAAGATCCGATCGAACCTGACTTCAAGGGCCTGAGCTGCACGTCGGCTGGGACTTCGGGCAAAGTCTTTCAAAAGCTTGTAAAAGAGCCAGATGAGTTTGCGCAGCGTTTCGACATGTTCCACCTGCTGGGGCGTTGTTGGCATCAGTTTGTGCAACAAACGTTCCGCATGGACCCAGCACAGGGCATGGTCTCCCACCCGGAATTGGCCGGCATCGTCAGAGACAATGACCGTATTGCCCATAAGCCCGTGATATCGGATAGCTCCCCATAGACCAGCTTCGCTGACAATTCGAAGTACATCTTTGTCGAAGATATCAACGCCGTTGCTGAGCAGATGCTCAAGAAACGGCACCTGATTGAAAAAGTGCTGTGGTTTGCGGGTTCGCAAGAGCGCTATGATTGCAGGATCGGTGTTACGGGCCAGCAAATAATCAAAAGCCGCATCGTTGAGAACATAATCCCGGTAATTACCGCGTAGCAGAGCGAGAAAGTTCAGCCGTGATTTCGTCTTTGTGGTTCGAAAGACGCTAAAATGCGCGTTGCCGATATGAGTAGTATAGAAGCTATCGCGAGCATGTCGGGCACCGGTGTCGTCGACCGTCACATAGGCGGCTGACACCAGACCAGCATGCAGAACTGCCGCATCTTCAGCCACAAACCCATCCATCTTCTTTGTCAGCAGACGAACAACCTGTCGTTTCGAGATGTCCACGCCGATATCGTTCAACAGCGTCGATAGTCGTTCCATCGTCACCTGGCCCTGTGCGTGCAGCATGAAACAGAGCCGCCGCAGATTAGGTCGTACACTCATAAATAGGATAGCTATTTGAATGGATTAGTCATTCAAATGCCTCGGAACTGGAGGTGTTTGATGTCACGTCGCCGTTACGAGCTCACAGAACGAGAGTGGTCTATTATTGCGCCGCTGTTACCGTGTAAACCTCGTGGTGTGCCCCGCGTCGATGATCGTATGGTACTCAATGGAATTCTGTGGCGGTTTCGCACCGGGTCATCATGGTCCGAAATCCCTGAGCGCTATGGTGTTGCAACGACTTGCTACAATAGGTTCGTTCGTTGGCGACGTGCTGGTGTCTGGGATCGACTGCTGGAGGCCGTCTCTCAAGCCTATGACGGTGATATCGTGATGATCGACAGTACCTGTGTCCGCGTTCACCAGCACGGAGCCACAGGAAAAAAGGGGATGCCGACGATGGTTGCATGGGACGTTCCCGTGGCGGCCTCACAAGCAAAATCCACGCGATTGTTGATGCAGAAGGCCGTCCGATCAATCTTCGCCTGACAGGTGGACAAGCCGCTGATTGTTCACAGGCTGAGGGGCTCATAGAATGCATCAAAGAAGGCGGCACGCTGCTTGCGGACAAAGCGTACGATACCGACACGATCCGGAAGACAGCTGCGGAACGAAAAATCTGGGCCAATATTCCTCCCAAATCAAACCGGAAGGACGTCTTCGCGTTCTCGCCACGGGTATATCGCCAGAGAAACTTAGTCGAGCGCTTCTTTAACCGCATCAAGCACTATCGCGGCATTGCAACACGTTACGACAAGAACCCTGCCAATTTCCTGGCAGCTGTCAAACTTGTCGCTATCCGCATATGGTGCGTCAGTTTATGAGTCTACGCTCTAGGTCCGTAACCTCCGACGATTCCTGTAGGCAGCGGCGCAAGAATTGTTTTACCGTCCGGTGTCACCCAACATTCGCGCCGGTAATGAATAACTTCAGCGCGCAAAACAACATCGCGCACGTAATAGCTTTTGTAGCCCTTAAAGCGTGAACCAACCGGAGCATTGGCATGAAGAACAACATCACGGTCAACGCGTTCCACATCCCGTTTTGGTCCACGCGGCTTCTTCTTGCTTGCCTGCTTATCCTGCGCCTTCGCGTCTGTGGCCTTGTCCATGCCTGACGGTTTGAACGGTGGTCGTGGTGGCAGGTTTTTCAGCCGAGCAATCTCATCGCGAAGCAGTTGGTTCTCGACTTTAAGCTGGGTGTTTTCCAGACGAAGCTCGGCATTCTCCTTACGGAGTGCTGCATTCTCAGCTTCCAGTCTCTCAAGCCGAGCCTCTGCATGTTCTGCTTTCTCAACCAGACCTGTGACCAGACTGCGCAACGCATTCAGTGAAAGCGTATCAGCATGCTTGGGCGAGGGAAGCGTTCTCTTCGGCATCGCAAAAGAGAATCATGATTTGCCAAAATCAGGAATCCCATAGGCATGAAATATCGATGCGAAACTCGCGATATGCACAGTGTTTGATATTTCTGACTTCGACTCAAAAACAAGATCCACCCACCAAATCTGCCCCAGTTACTGCTGTCGCCGCTGGCCCGCGCCCGCGAAGCTTCGGCGCGTCTTGATGAGGGGCGTGTGTTGATTTGCGCGATGGATTGAACCACCTTTGTGTTCCCCGGTGCCCGAGTCCATCGTGAGGAATTTGGCGCGATTTCAAGATCCTAAATGTATTCATGTGGATCACAGTAAGACGCAAAAATGGTTCAAATGACGGCAGAACTCGACAGCTAGAGCCTTGCCAGCACCTTTAGACTACGCAATGTGGGAACGATACGACTACACGCGTGTTCTCTCTACATTCAAAATCGAGAAGGGAAAATGGGTTATTCCTATTAAGAACAACTCCAGGCTGCATCGCACCGTCGTCGTAAAGCGAACTGCGGCTAATGCAAATCCAGCCGGATTTTCCGAAACACACGACTCGAGAGGTTTGAAATTATGACCGTCGTCCTTGCTACGGTTTGCCAAGATGGAGTCGTGCTTGGCTCTGACTCTCAGATTACGGACAAGGGGAGAGGCATGACATACCCGGCCGAGAAGCTACACCCTTTGGGTGAGTTAGCGGCTTGGGGCGGAAGTGGCGCGCGATCGGTGCTGTTCGACGTCGAACGGTGTTTCAATGAAAACAGTGCGGCTATTCTGGAGGCCCCGGATATCGGCCGCGCGTTGCAAGATCAGGTGCTCCCGATCCTGCGCCATCACTACGACACGTTCATCTCGGACGTTCCGGGCGAAGAAGGTGGCGGCTCGCCATCGGCCTACGTGATGGCTGCCGGGTGGCGCAAAGGTGAGCCGTGGATTGTTGAGATAACGCCTTCTGGCATGATCGGGCACTACGCCGATATCGGATTCCACGCGATCGGCAGCGGTGCGGCCATGGCACAGCAAGCCGGATCGCTTCTGTCTCACTTCAATTTCACCGAGCGGTCGATGCGCTTCGGTTGCGCGGCGGTCCTGCGTGTTTTGGAAGCGCTCGACCTATCGTCCCCCACAGTCGGTAAGCCATTCAGTCTATGTCGTATCGACCAGGACGGTGCGCACCACCTCAGTGACAAAGAGATTGAGCAAGTGACCAAGGACGTGCGTCAATGGGAGGAGGCCGAACAAGCCGTAATCGCTAAAATATTCGATTGACCAACCTTGATGCAAATTGAACGAGCGAGATGAAGGCGTTCAATATTCGCCTACATTCTTGACTTGTTGACTGGCAGGATCAGAGCGCTGAGATATAGTCTGTATCGTCACCGGTGTTCTGACACCACATTCTGTTTGATTTTGTGTTCTGTCATTGAGTGTTAACGAATGAACAGAACGGAGTTTCTCTCAATGGATCAGAGTAAGCGCGATAGCAATCGCCAGTGGCCAGCTGATTCAAAAAACCCGGATTGTTTCGGAAAGCTTGCGCCCTGGCGTGACGGTGCAGGAGGTTGCCGATTGTTAACCGCTTGAAGCTGTCGGGTTGAAGCACGGCTGGTGTTGACTCTACGTCAAATTCTGCCTGAAAGCGGATATATTAGATCAATCCGTACCGCCAATTCGGCCTTAATTTCAAATCTGCTAATGTGTGCCCAGTTTTAAACGAGCCAATGTTTCTGATTGCTACTATCAATTCTCAAAGCGCCAACAAACTTGCTCCGGTTACGTTGCGGCCTAAGCAGTAATACAATCGGCGGTTCCTATCCTCCACGTACTTCATGGCGCGCAGAAATGTACCAGACATTATTTCTATCAGCTAGGCTTAGAATTTCATGTTAGGGATCAATTGGTCACCAATTCGATTTCCTATAAGGCCTTTACAGGCTTCTCTAAAGCTGATCTCAACTAAAATAATTAATATTAATCAACATTATAACTCTCTGTGAAGAGTGTAGGTAATTAGCTTTAAATTTATGGGTGGCCTTGAATTGAATTATAACACCATGAAATAATCTGTTACATTTTCATATTGCTGTAACATTCAACAAAGATATGAGGCCTGTCCAAAAAACAGTATTGGTAACGGGGCTTGCACAATGAAAAAAATCTTAGCGGCACTTGCGCTGACGACAGCTATATTCATAATGCCTGCACAGGCTGAATTTAAACTTGATGGCCGATATATCGATGCTGATGGCGATATGATTGCGGATATTCCGACTGATGCGAGCCAACTGGTTGACCCCGATACATTGGTCTTCGCTTATACGCCTGTAGAAGACCCTGCTGTCTATGCTGATGTGTGGAAAGGTTTTTTGGGCCACCTCGCAGAAAAGACTGGTAAGAAAGTCCAGTTCTTCCCAGTACAGGAAAACGCTGCACAGATTGAAGCAATGCGTGCGGGACGTCTGCATGTTTCAGGCTTTAATACCGGCTCCAATCCGATTGCTGTCGCTTGTGCTGGCTTCCGCCCTTTTGCGATGATGGCTTCGAAGGACGGTGAATACGGCTACGAGATGGAAATCATCACTTATCCGCAATCGGGTATTGAGAAGATTGAAGACATTAAAGGCAAGAAACTCGCCTTCACATCTGAAACATCAAATTCAGGCTTCAAAGCTCCATCGGCACTTTTGAAAGCAGAATATGACCTCACTGCCGGAACTGACTTTGAGCCGGTTTTCTCTGGCAAGCACGATAATTCGATCCTTGGTGTTGCGAACAAGGATTATCCTGCGGCTGCGATTGCAAATTCTGTTCTTAAGCGAATGGTTGCCCGTGACGTTGTCAAAGACGATCAGGTTGTGTCGATTTTCAAGTCGCAGACCTTTCCAACCACCGGCTATGGCGTTGCGCATAATCTGACACCTGAACTGCAGGAAAAGATCAAAGACGCGTTCTTCACTTATAATTGGGATGGGTCGGCGTTGTTGAAGGAGTTCGGCACGTCTGAGCCACCTCAGGAAGCCTTTATTCCAATTTCGTTCAAGGAACATTGGGCAGTTATCCGTCAAATTGATGATGCGAACGGTGTTTCTTACGCTTGTAAATAACTTTCCAAAATTACAGGGCACCGGCCGCGTAATCTGGTGCCCTCTCTATTTTACAGGCGGGAACGATAATGCTCAGGATTAACGGACTGACAAAGGTTTATAAGACGGGCGATAAAGCTCTCAATGGCATCAGTCTGGATATTCCTGCTGGACAGGTCATTGGGTTGATTGGCCCATCAGGTGCTGGAAAATCGAGCCTTATCAGATGCATTAACCGATTGATCGAGCCGAGTTCAGGCCAAATATTTCTAGGTGATCGCGAAATTACGCGCTTGTCGCGCGGCGACCTTCGTTTGGCGAGACGCAAAATCGGAATGATCTTCCAGGAATATGCGTTGATCGAACGTTTAACCGTTATGGAAAATGTATTATCTGGGCGACTGGGTTATGTCCCCTTCTGGCGAAGCTTTTTCCGCCGTTATCCGCCAGCATTTGTCGAGACTGCCTTTGCGCTTCTTGATCGTGTCGGGTTGATGGCACATGCCGATAAACGAGCGGATGCCTTATCCGGGGGGCAGCGCCAACGTGTCGGCATTGCACGCGCTTTGGAACAGGATCCTGAGTTGCTGCTTATTGATGAGCCGACAGCTTCGCTTGACCCTAAAACCTCCCGCCAGATCATGCGCTTAATTGTTGAAATCTGCAAAGAACGAAATCTGCCCGCGATTATCAATATTCACGATGTCCTACTTGCGCAGGCATTTGTCGAACGGATAATCGGGCTGCGTGCTGGTGAAGTGGTATTTGATGGGAGGCCAGATGAGCTGAACACTGCCGCTCTGACGAAAATCTACGGCGAAGAAGACTGGGCCGAGATGAAGAAACAGGCAGAAGATGATGCCGGCGAAGAACAGCTTGCAGCAATTGAACGAGATGTTTTTGAAAACAGAATTGCGAGCCTTGTCTGATGTCGCAAACAAGTGTGAGCATATATCCCAGTTCATGGAGCAGACCGCCGCTATTTATTAAGTCGGCAAAACTCCGATGGCTTGTTTATGGTGGGGCAACTATCTATTTCGTGCTGGCAACTGCCTCGATCGACGTCAATTGGGCACGTGTCTATGAAGGTTTGGATCGCGGATGGCGCTTTCTTCAGGGATTTCTGGTTCCAGACTTCACGACGCGATGGCGTGATATTGCAGCGGGGTTGCAGGAAAGTCTGACCATGACCTTCTGTTCAACCGTCGTTGGCATATTGATTTCCGTCCCGATAGGCGTAGGTGCGGCGCGTAATCTTTCGCCAGCCCCTGTCTATTATTTTTGCCGTTCGATCATTGCCATTTCTCGTGCGTTTCAGGAAATAATTATAGCAATTCTGCTGGTAGCCATGTTCGGCTTTGGACCATTCGCAGGCTTTCTGACACTTGCTTTCGCGACAATAGGGTTCATCGCAAAACTTTTGGCTGAGGCTATAGAGGAAATCGATGAAAAGCAGGCCGAAGCCATTAAAGCGACGGGTGCTTCATGGTTTCAGTTGATCAACTATGCTGTTCAGCCACAGGTTGCACCGCGTCTTATTGGCCTGTCGCTTTACCGTTTCGATATTAATTTTCGTGAATCTGCGGTCATTGGCATTGTAGGTGCAGGTGGTATTGGTGCGACGCTAAATACAGCCATTGACCGGTATGAATATGATAGCGCCGGTGCAGTTCTGATCTTTATCATTGTTATCGTCATGCTCGCCGAATACGGCTCGAGCCTTATTCGTAAACGGATATTGTAATGCCTGTTTCAACGACGACTGCCGGGTTTAAACATTGGCGTAAAATGCCCGTAAGTGCAGAGCTGATACGTTGGTTTGGATGGTTTGTGCTGGTGGCCTTTTTTGTCTTTTGCTGGCAAATCATGACCAAAGACACGATCTGGGCTTTTGTCTCTGATGCGCCCCGGCAGGGAGCCGATATTTTATCGAGGGCTTTTCCACCGCGTCTTTCATATTTTCCGGAGCTTCTGGTTCCATTGTGGGATACTTTAAATATGGCGACACTGGGTACTGCTGCCGGTACTCTGCTCGCTGTTCCAATTGCCTTTCTTGCGGCACGCAACACGACCCCAAGCTTGCTGTTTATCAGACCCGCCGCCCTTTTCCTGATTGTTGCGTCACGTTCCATTAATTCGCTGATCTGGGCGCTTTTGCTGGTCGCCATTCTTGGGCCAGGTTTGCTGGCTGGCATTATTGCAATTGCGCTGCGGTCGATTGGTTTTGTTGGAAAGCTTCTTTATGAGGCCATTGAAGAGGTTGATCAAAGTCAGGTCGAAGCAGTTTCGGCCACTGGTGCGAGCAGATTGCAGGTAATTGACTATGCAATTGTGCCTCAGGTGTTGCCGTCATTCTTGGGCATCACCGTGTTTCGCTGGGATATTAACATTCGAGAGTCAGCAATACTCGGTCTTGTTGGTGCTGGCGGGCTAGGGCTAAAACTTCAGTCGTCGCTGAGCATGTTGGCGTGGCCGCAGGTCACGACAATTTTCCTTGTCATTCTGTTGACTGTTATCATTTCAGAATGGATTTCAGCGCATGTCCGTAAAGCGATAACATAAATTGGCGCATTGGCAGATGCGCCGTCTTGTTTGTGAATGCCTTAGTATTGGCTAGGATCGAATACCGAACTCAATGGAGTGCTCGCCGAGGTAACACTTAAATCTGTGTATAAGAAAGTGTCAAAAAACTGTGATGTAAACTCCTTATTACAACGACTTTGTGTTTAGAGAGTTTTGAGGCCACATGCTGGATTTTGTCAACGGCGGAATAAAAACAGGCCAAATGGCGGTGTAAAATCAGGCCAGTTTATGCCGCAATCGGGGAACGTCGGAAGGGCGTAGCCCGACCAGAG
>NZ_JAYEXN010000048.1:0-19650 GCF_044435015.1 Ochrobactrum sp. S1502_03 | reverse complement strand
TGCTCCCATCGCTCATAGCGGGGGAGTAGGTTCACATGGCTCAATTCTCGATGGAAATTAGTCGCCCAACCGGCTCAGTTCCGCGTGAAAACCAACACTCAATCCTTCTCACGATAGATTTCGGCAATGTCGCCCAGATCCCAGTTCCCGCCTGTCAAAATTGCACAGATATTCTCATCCTTTTGTACTTTTACAGAGCCGGCCAGGAGTGCGCCTATACCTATCGACGCGGCGGGTTCCGCAATGAGTTTTGCGTCAGTCGCCAGCGCCCGCATTCCTGCAACGATATGCGCATCTTCGACAAGAACGATCTCATCCACATATTTCTCAATAATTGGATAAGGATTGCGTCCGGGCACACTGATCCTCAGACCATCTGCGATGGTATCCTTAAGAGGAAGTGATGTGGGTTCACCGTTCTTTCGGCTCCAGTAATATTTGGGCGTCAGAGCTGGCTCTGCACCGATAACCCGAACTGAGGGGTTCATTTCCTTGATTGCTGTCGCAACACCGGAAATCAGACCACCGCCACCAAGAGGGACAATCACAGTGTTGACGTCCTTCAGATCTTCGAGAATCTCGCATCCAATTGTGCCCTGGCCCGCCATGACCATTGGATCTTCGAAGCCATGAACCACTGCATAGTTATTGGCTTCCGCGATCCGATACACCTCTTTCCATCTTGTCGCGTTGTCACCATCAAATAAAATGACCTCAGCTCCTAAAGCGCGCGTGTTCGCTATCTTGATTTTCGGGGTAGTCACAGGAAGCACAAGGACAACTTTGACGCCCATCATACGCGCCGCATAGGACAATCCCTGCGCATGATTTCCAGAAGATGACGAGATAATCCCGTTGGCAATCTTCTCACGTGGAAGCGATAGCACTGCGTTCAGAGCGCCTCGTATCTTAAATGCGCCCGTTAGCTGAAGCGTTTCTGGCTTAAGATATAAATTACAAGCGACTTTGGATGCGATTTTGTCAGCCCTCAGGAGGGGGGTATGATAAACATACGGCGCAATGCGTCTTTGTGCATCTCGAATGTCTTCAATTGTGGGATAGTTTAGCATTCATCACCGCCTGCATGCACTTTGCTTTAAACTTCGAAACCGTGCTTCCCGAGTGGGACGCTGCTATTGCTCAAAAAAGGAAAATCTGGTGCCGACATTTTGGCGAAGGGCACGATTATAGATCGCATTGACTGTCGTGTTATCTTGCGCAGCCATTCCTGTTGAATCGAAGATTGTTATCTCTTCTGCATTCTCACGTCCTGCTTTTGTGCCGATCAGGATCTCGCCAATTTCGGCGTGAATTTCACTCATGGAAATGATGCCGTGATTGAGCGCGTGCCAGGTCTCACCTTTTTGCGAACACTGGCTTGTCGAGTCTGTGACGATTTTAGCATTTCGAAATATTTCAGGCTCCAGTTCCTGCTTGCCCTGAGCATCTGTTCCAATCGCAACAATATGCGTTCCTGGTTTTATCCAATCCGCTTCCACCAACGACCCCTTGCCACGTGTGGTGGTAACCAAGACGTCCGCTTGTTCTACAGCTTCTCGTTTGGATGCCGCCATTATAACAGGAATATTAAACTCGCCTTCCATATCAGCTTTGTATTTTGACAGTGTTTCAGGGTTAGAATGCCACGCATGAATCTCCTCAATGTGCATCACTTCGCGGATTGCTCTAATTTGCATGCGTGCCTGATTGCCCGTGCCGATTGACGTTAGTTTTCTCGCGTCTTTGCGAGCCAATAATCTGACCGAAATCGCACCGGCAGCCCCAGTCCTCAGGCCCGTGATCAAGCTGCCATCCATCACACATACCAATGCACAACTTTGTGCGTCAAAAAGAAGGATCGTTCCCATGCCGTTCGGAACGCCATGACGAGAAGGATTGTCCCTGAACCCGCCCGAAGACGCTTTCATTGATATCATCTCAGATGATTTCAAATAGCCCAGCTTGAAGTCGATTTCACCGCGTGGTGCAGGTAGATGTATGCCAATATAATCCGGCTGCTCCACCTGGCCGCTGCTGAATGCACGATAAGCGTCTTCAACAGCGTCTATGACCGCAGACAGCGAAATGAGTTTTTTGACGTCATCCTTCGTCAATAGCAGCGTCTTCAAACCAGTCTCCTTCAGTCGCACCTGTCTGCGGCGGATGGGATCGCCACATCGAATATCGCAATAACTGAAAAGCATAAAATGCTGAATCAATCCAAACAACGCAACGAATGCCCGAAATGACATGAAGGATGAATTCATGGCGGGCTTTGTGGTCAGGACTCTGTTTTTCCGATGGGCATATAGAAGGATATATGAGTGAGCACTTTAAAGACGATGAAGCCCGACGCCATTATGGCATCGGGCTTATTTCTAACGTCGCGAGTGGAGGGATCAGGCCGACCGCTCGCTGGCATTTGGACGCCATTTTATGAGGCGCGTTTCAACCACATCAAGAATACTGTCGATGATCAAAACGAAGACTGCCAAAATCAGGATACCGGCAAATACGCCAACCGCATCGAAGTTGCCTTCAGCCTGGGCGATAAGATAGCCTAGACCGGCGGACGAACCAAGATACTCGCCGATGATCGCGCCAACCACTGCAAAGCCGACGGAGGTGCGCAAGGAGGACAAGATCCAGCTTGCTGCTGCCGGGAAATAGACGTGACGCAGGAGATCAGAACGTTTGGCGCCGAGGATACGCGCATTTGAAAGCACGACCGGATTGACTTCGCGCACACCCTGCATTGCGTTGAAGAAGGTCACGAAGAACACCAGTGTGACGGCGAGTGCGACCTTGGACCAGAGGCCAAGACCCAACCAAAGCACAAAGATTGGCGCAAGAACAACGCGCGGGATAGCGTTCAGGCACTTGATGAAGGGGTCGAGAATGCGCGAAGCACTGCGGCTAAGACCGAGCCATACGCCTGCAGCAACGCCAAGACCCGTGCCGATCAGGTAGCCGAGAACGGTTTCTGTCAAAGTGATCGATACGTGACGATAGAAACTTGTATCGGTTATCCACTCCACCACCTGATTGAAAATATTCAGTGGTGCCGGGAAGAAAAACACGTCGATGAAACCCAGCGATGTGCCGAGCTGCCAGCCGCCGAGAATGATAACCAGCAAACCGACCTGGATAAGACGTTCAGTCATGGCGTTCATAGCTTTTCTCCACTTCGCCGCGCAGCGACGCCCAAATATTGCGATAAAGATCCATGAAGCGCGGATCGAGTTTGATTTCTGCGACGTCGCGCGGACGGTCGAGATCGACGGGGAAACTATCGATCACGTGGCTGCGGGGGCCAGCGGCCAAAACGACGACACGATCACCAAGCGCTATGGCTTCTTCAAGATCATGCGTAATCATCACAACAGCGCGGCGTTCTTCCTGCCAGAGCCGGAGAAGCTCATTTTGCATAAGGTGACGCGTATGGATATCGAGTGCGGAGAACGGCTCATCCATCAGGATGACTTTTGGACCTGTGATAAGCGCTTGAGCCATCTGCACACGCTTGCGCTGACCGCCGGAAAGCTGATGGGGGTAGCGGTGCTCAAAACCTTTCAGACCCACCTTGGCAAGCCAGTTGAGAGCGCTTTTGCGGCGTTCGGAAGCGCTTATGCCTTTAAACATCGGACCAAGCTCGACATTTTCAAGCGCTGTTTTCCATGGCAGAAGTGCGTCCTGCTGAAACAGATATCCTATATCATGGTGCACACCAGTGACGGCTTTTCCATCGACTGACACTGTTCCGTGTGAGGGTTTCAGCAATCCTGCTATGGCGTTGAGGATGGTGCTTTTCCCACAACCTGTCGGGCCAACGATGGCGAGAAACTCGCCATCCGCAACCGTGAGGTTGACATTTTCGACCGCAACAAAGTTGCCGAACGACATTGTAACGGCATCAATTGATACCATTGCTTTTGGGCTGGGGCTTGCTGCGACTTCCGGCGCAGGTTTGACAACGGCTAATGACATTGCCTCCTCCTTCTAGTTCGTAGCCGCGTGCGGTGCTTTATCGACGAAGCTGTTTGTGTATGTTTTCGAAAGATCGATTTCGGTTGCCGCAACTTTTTTATTGAAGCTATTCAGAACAACCAGTGGCGTTTTGACATCTTCCTCATCGAATTTTCCATCCGTGGAAAAGATCGCCTTGGCATTCTTTACGGCTTGAATATACGCATCGCGGTCGCCCGAGATGAATTCCTTAGGCAGCTTTTCAACGATTTCCTCTGCCGAATGGGTGTTCATCCATTCGAGTGCCTTGACTGTCGCGTTGGTGACTTTTTGGATGGTTTCAGGATTACCATCAATGTAATTTTGCGTGGCATAGAGAACTGATGTCGGATAAATACCGCCGTAGATTTCCTTGGCACCCTCGTCGCTGCGACCATCGATCAGAATTTTGCCGACACCTTTGGCTTCGATAAATGTTGCCGCAGGATCGTAATTGACCAGCAGGTCGATCTTGCCCTGTTCAAGAGCTGCAACCGCCGCCGAACCGGAACCAACACCGATCAGAGCGACATCATCTGCCGAAAGGCCGTGGCGCTGTAGATAGTAACGCACGAAGAAGTCCGAAGATGAACCGGGCGCTGTAATGCCGATTTTTGCACCCTTGATGGTTTCGGGATTGGCGGGGTCGAATTTAGAATTATTTCCACCAGCAAGGACAAGCCCGGAATTGCGTGCCAGAACGACGAAGCCGACCACGGCCTTGTTCTGTGACTGCATCTGAATGGTGTGGTCGTAGAAACCGACGGCAATATCTGTCGATCCGGCAACGAGTGCCTGCAACGTCTTTGAACCGCCTGAAGCAAAATTCTCCACGGTGACGTCTAGCCCTTCTTTCTCATAAAGGCCCAGCCCCTGTGCGACAGGAAATGGCAAATTATTGAGATTATAAGACCCGACGCTGATACGGACCGGATCAGCCATTGCTGTTCCGGCAAGAGCTACAGTTGCTGCCAGAGCGAGCATGAACTTACGCATTGATTTTCCTCCGGTTAAGTGGTGCCCTCCCGGCAACCAGTTGAATTATGCCGCGCATACGGCTTGTTTGACAGGCTTAGCAAACACATGCCCATCAAAAAGACGGCGGGCTGTGCGCAAAATTCCGGCAGTCACTTTTCCGTCTCGCTCCTGAAGCTTGACATCGAGATGACCGCTGGGATGTTCGATCGCCAGCACGAGCGGTGGTGTGTGAAGACCGATTAGTTTCGATGCGACTGTATCAGCCGTTATGCAGGCTGTTGCGATCCCGACGGCGCCGGTGGTAGCAAGCGACGGATGACATTCGTGCGGCATGAAATAGCGCACATTGATGTCGCCGCCGTTTTTTGCATTGCTGATAAGAACGGGTTTGGGCGTGACCTGATTGGTGACATCGCCCATGCCCATACGTCTGCCAGCCTCGATTCTCAGCTGTTCCAGCCGCGCAAGCAATGCCGTGTTGGCGTTGAGTTCGGCAGCACTCTCGTAACCACTGACACCAAGATTGTTGGCTTCGATCAGAACCATAGGCATCGCGCAGTCAATGCATGTCACGGCCACGTCTTCAATCATTTCATGGGGTGCACCGGTAGGGAAAAGTTTGCCTGTTCGGGCACCTGCCGCATCCATGAAGGTCAGGGCAATTGGAGCCGCCTTTCCGGGTACTCCATCAATGCTGGCATCGCCGAGGTATGAAACTTTACCATCGGGTGTCGGCACTTCTGCCTCAATCAACTTGTCGGTATTGACGTTGTGAATACGAACAAGCGTCGTTGCGCCCTGTGTTTTCATAAGTCCCGCCTCAATTGCGAAGGGACCCACAGCTGCAAGCATGTTGCCGCAATTGGGTGCGGTATCAACGAACTGCTGATCAATACGGACCTGTGCGAAAAGATAATCGATATCGACGCCGGGAATGCTGGATGGGCCGATGATGGCAACTTTACTGGTCACAGGGTTTCCACCACCGATGCCATCGATTTGAAGGGGGTGACCCGAACCCATAATGGAAAGCAAAATCTGATCACGCTCGCGCGGATCGGTCGGAAGATCAGATGCCAGAAAGAACGGGCCTTTCGACGTGCCGCCTCGCATCAGTACACAGGGGATAGAGATCAGATCGTTCATGCTTGCGCTTTCGCCTCCACTCTTGTGTAGTGGGTATTAATCAGTTCATTTATTGCACTTAGTGGCAAAATGATTGATATGTAAAATGCGAAGATTTGGAGTATTGATGCAAAATGAGCATTAATTGCGAAATTCTAGACCTAAGAGCATTTCTCGCCATTGTCGAATTGGAGAGTTTTCACAGGGCTGCCGATACGCTGAACATGTCTCAGCCAGCACTCAGCAGACGCATCCAGAAGCTGGAATTGGCAATTGGGGCGCCAATTTTAGAGCGTACGACAAGACATGTTTCGCTCACTGCTTTAGGCACCGAACTATTACCTTTGGTGCGGCGTATGCTGGAGGAATTTGACGGGTCGCTTTTTGCAGTGCGTGATCCCGGCGTCCAGCGCGGTGGCCTTGTAACAATCGCCTGTCTGCCGACAGCCGCTTTCTACTTTCTGCCGAAGGTCATAAAGCAGTTCAATATTGAGTATCCTAACATCCGCTTTCGAATTCTTGACTTACCGGCGACGGACGGATTGCAGGCCGTTGCGCGCGGTGAAGTCGAGTTCGGCATCAATATCATGGGAACAGCCGATCCGGATCTGATCTTTGACCGGCTTGTCGAAGACCCCTTCGTTCTTGCTGCCAGCAAAGACCATCCTCTTGCGGAAAAATCCGAAGTTGGCTGGGAAGATCTGACACCATATCATCTTATCACTGTTCATCGTTCAAGCGGCAATCGAACACTGCTCGATGGAGCCTTGGCAAAATCCAATATCAAACTTCGCTGGTTTTACGAAGTAACCCACTTGTCGACATCTCTTGGTCTGGTGGAGGCGGGCTTAGGCATATCTGTGTTACCGCAGATGGCGACACCGCAGGGAGAGCACCCACTTTTGATCACGAGGCCTATTCGAAACCCCGAGATTTCAAGAACTATAGGCGTTGTAAGACGCAGGGGGGGCACGTTATCGCCTGCAGCGGAGCGTTTCCTCAAGATGTTGATCGGCACATGGGGGAGTTTCTGAAGGGCTTGTCGGCCAGGGATTTTGCGACATCTTCGGAAGAAGTTTTGATTTCGTTGACAGCATGACGTGCGTGGCGTTTGCGCATCCCCGCGTCCTGACGCAGCAGATCGTCCGCTCATCTTGGTGTCCGCAGGATGTGGCCCATCCGCCCGGCTACTTTGTCAAAAAGGCTCAAGCGTAGAATCACCTTCCTTAAAGGAAAATTCTCGAAGATAAGGTTATACCAGCGTTTTGATGGACGTGACGGCTTCATCCGGGACGCGATTGGCTGTTTCCCTGAGGATCAGCTCAACCGGCCAAAGCTCGTGAACATCGGTTGGTGACTTGCCATCAAGAATATCCATCAGCATGTCCGCACAACGCTTACCAGCAGCGCGCATCGATGAGCGGGTCGCAGTCAGTGACGGGACCATGTTGTCTGCACTCAGAAATGAAATGACGTCATCATGTGCGATGACAGAGATGTCACGGCCAATTGTCAAGCCAAACGATCGGGCAGCACGATAGATACCCAAAGCGGTCATCATAGAGCCTGCAACGAAAGCAGTCGGCCTCAAATCGCGCCTCAAGAGTTTTTGGGCCAAGCGGTAACCGATCTCGTCGGTGAAGTCGCCGTGCTCAATCAAGCCCGGATCAAACGCAATGCCTCTTTCGTCAAGTGCCTTGCGGTATCCTGCGTCTCTGTCAAGCGAGAACGTAAATCCCTCGCGGCCATTAATCATAGCGATGTGGCGATGGCCAAGATCTAGCAGATGTGCGGTTGAACGATAGACCGCGCCCTCGTTGTCAATATCAAGCCAGGCGTGAGGGATGTCGATTTTTGATCGACCATGAACGAGAAAAGGCATTCCGAGTTCATGCAGCAGGCGGATGCGCTCATCATTGGGCTTTGGTGACGTCACGATTATCGCATCAACACGCCGACTGGTGGCAAGGCGCCGACAAAGCTCCACCTCGTCGTCCGTGCCATTATTGGCTATGGGACTGACAAGAATATCCACCTCATCCTGACTGAGTCTTTCAGCCATACCACGCATGAACTCTGCAAAGTGAAACTCGCTATTGCGGCCCATGACAACGCCAATAGAGCCTGCACGGCCTGTCACAAGTCGCACGGCGTTGACATTCGGACGATAGCCGAGCCGCACAGCCTCGTCACGAACACGCTTGCGTGTTGTTTCAGCAACTTCCGGATAGCCGCTCAGTGCGCGACTGACCGTTGTGGCAGAAAGTCCTAATTGTTTGGCGAATTCACGAAGTTTCATTTGATCTTGCGGCTTGGAGAACGGATTAGACGTTGGATTATAATCGCTTCCTTGTGATTAACAATGCGCGGCCACCATCATTGATGGCCCTTTGAGAGAAGTATGCGGCAGAACCAAACCGTTTACAAGTTTGGTAAGAAATTTAAGCCTCTCAATCGTAGCTGATTGGGAGAGTGAACTGCGGTTGCATCGGGAAAGTTTATATAAATCATTGAAAATATAGATGAATATTTAAATCGGTCGTATTTTGTGTTTCCCAAAAAACAGCAGCTTGACAGATTTGAAGCCTTCTGTAACCTTTTTGGAATCCAAACCGTTTTCGATTTTAACGGCCGCTTACTGAATGGATGGGAGGAGGGAACAATGAAAGCTCTTAAGGGTGCACTGGCTGCCTGTGTTGCATTTGGCTTTGGCACAGCATTCGCTCACGCAGCCGAAATTTCGATTGCTGCCAATTCAACTGGCAACAATATTCAGTTTTTACAGGAACAGATTGCCAAATTTGAAAAAGATACCGGCAACAAGGTTCATATTGTATCCATGCCGCCATCAAGCAGCGAACAATTCAGCCAGTATCGTTTGTGGCTTGCGGCGGGCAATGCAGATATTGATATTTATCAGACGGATATTGTTTGGGCTCCGCAGCTTTCAGATCAGTTTATTGATCTCACCGAGGCTACAAAAGATGTAACAGGAAGCCATTTTCCGTCGATCATCGCGTCTCAGACGGTCAATGGGAAGCTGGTTGCATTGCCCTTTTATACCGATGCACCTGCATTGTTTTATCGCAAGGACCTCCTGGAGAAATACGGCAAGCCTGTCCCGAAAACATGGGATGAGATGACTGCGACGGCCAAAGAGATCATGGAAAAAGAGCGCGCAGAAGGCAAGGCTGACCTGTGGGGTTTTGTCTTTCAGGGCAATGCCTATGAAGGCCTGACCTGCAATGCGCTTGAGTGGGTCAAATCTTCTGGTGGTGGCCAGATTGTGGAAGCTGACGGAACGATTTCAATCAACAACGAACGCGCAGCAGCCGCAATTGATCGTGCAAAAAGCTGGATTGGTTCGATTTCCCCTCAGGGCGTTCTTGCCTATCAGGAAGAAGAATCTCGCGGCGTCTGGCAGATTGGCAATGCCGTGTTCATGCGCAATTGGCCCTATGCTTACGCCTTAGGCAATAATGACGATAGCGGTGTGAAAGGCAAATTTGATGTCGCACCTTTACCGGCTGGTGCCGAAGGTGAACCTCCATCCTCGACGCTTGGCGGCTGGAATCTTGCTGTGTCCAAATATTCCACGAAACAGGATGCCGCGATTGCTTTGGTGAAATATCTGGCTTCGCCTGAGGTTCAGAAGGCGCAGGCAATTCAAATTTCACGTCTGCCGACCATTGAAGCGCTTTACGACGATAAGGAAATTATCGCGGCGCAGCCTTTCATGGCGAATTGGAAACCCATCTTCCAAAATGCGGTGCCGCGGCCTTCGGCAGCGACAAAAGTTAAATACAATGAAGTCTCATCCAAATTCTGGACTGCTGTGCATAAAACCCTTTCGGGCAGTGGAACAGCTGCCGAGAACCTGGAAATGCTTGAGGTCGAACTGACGGAGCTTGAAGGCTCTGGCTGGTAAGCACGTATCAAGCCGCGTTCGGATCTATTCCCAAGCGATCCGAACGCAAAATTTTCAGAGCCCGCCGCCCTCAGAGGAAGATTATGACGGATACTTCTGTTGATGCTTCAAAAGCGTCGAACGGACGCCGACACCATTCCGACTTGCATACACAACGCATTCGTTCGGCATGGCTGTTTCTTGCACCGACGCTGATTGTTTTGGCATTTGTGGCCGGCTGGCCGCTGCTTAGAACGATCTATTTCAGCTTCACAAATGCATCGCTCACAAGCCTTGCTACGGCTGAGTTTGTCGGTTTTAAAAACTACTTCACATGGGTCACCTTAAAAAGCGGCCGCATCGTTTATCGCGGTCTTCTGGCCGATCCAGCATGGTGGGGCGCGGTGTGGAATACGATCAGGTTCACACTGTTTTCGGTTGGTCTCGAAACCATCTTTGGATTGATTGTAGCGCTTGTGCTGAACGCGAAATTTCGCGGAAGAGGCCTTGTGCGAGCGGCCATCCTCATTCCCTGGGCCATTCCCACAATCGTCTCGGCGAAAATGTGGGGCTGGATGCTCAACGATCAGTTCGGCATTCTGAACCATATATTCCTTAATCTCGGTCTTATCAGCCAGAAAATCGCCTGGACGGCAAATCCCGATACGGCGATGATTGCGATCCTGATCGTCGATGTCTGGAAAACCACCCCTTTCATGGCCCTGCTTATCCTTGCTGGGTTGCAGATGGTTCCATCCGATATTTATGAGGCTGCCAAGATCGATGGTGTCCATCCGCTCAAAGTATTCTGGCGTGTGACTTTACCGCTTATTCGTCCGGCATTGATGGTCGCGGTTATATTCCGCATGCTTGATGCATTGCGTATTTTTGATCTCATCTATGTGCTGACACCCAACAATGCGCAGACCAAAACAATGTCTGTTTTCGCGCGCGAAAATCTCTTCGATTTCGATAAATTTGCTTATGGCGCCACCGCATCCACGATGCTGTTTCTCATCATCGCAGCCATCACTGTGCTCTACATGTTCTTTGGACGTGTGAACATTGGCGCAAAGGGAGAATAGCCATGCATTATCTTAAGACGCTTGGCTTTTATCTGCTAGTTGCCATCATCATCCTTATCGCAGTGTTTCCGTTCTATTATGCGATCATAACCAGTCTTAAATCGGGAACAGCACTGTTTCAGGTGGATTTCTGGCCAACGGATGTTTCCATCAGCAACTATACCGGCGTTCTCAGTCAGGGCAGTTTTCTTCGGAGTCTTGGTAATTCTTTGTTTGTTGCAACAGTTGTTGTCGCAATTTCACTGCTGCTTGCGATAACTGCCGCCTATGCGCTGGCCAGAGTGAATTTTCGGGGTCGCGGGTTGCTCCTGCTCACCATTTTGTCGGTATCCATGTTTCCGCAAATTGCAGTGCTTGCAGGTTTGTTCGAACTGATCCGGTTCCTCGGTATATTCAATACGCCTCTGGCTCTGATCTTCTCCTATATGATCTTCACCTTGCCCTTCACGGTTTGGGTTCTGACAACCTTCATGCGTGATCTGCCGGTCGAGATTGAAGAGGCCGCGATCGTAGACGGGGCATCCCCATGGGTCATCATCACGCGTGTGTTTATGCCGCTCATGTGGCCGGCACTGGTGACAACGGGGCTATTGGCATTCATTTCTGCATGGAATGAGTTCCTGTTTGCACTGACTTTTACGTCGTCGGCGGGTCAGCGCACGGTTCCAGTGGCTATCGCGCTCTTGTCCGGCAGCAGTCAATTCGAAATCCCATGGGGCAATATCATGGCCGCATCGGTCATCGTAACAGTTCCCCTCGTCATCCTTGTGCTCATCTTCCAGCGGCGGATCGTATCCGGTCTGACTGCGGGTGGCGTGAAGGGATAGGAGTTTACATATGGCACAGCTTCAATTGCGCGATGTGCGCAAATCATTCGGGAATTTTGAAGTTATCAAAGGCGTGGACATGGACATTCGCGCAGGCGAGTTCATGGTTTTTGTTGGTCCGTCCGGCTGTGGGAAATCCACGCTTCTGCGTCTGATCGCGGGCCTTGAGGAAATCACCTCTGGAAGCCTGTCTATCGACGGCGTGGTGGTTAACAGCTTGAGCCCGTCCAAACGGGGCATCTCCATGGTATTTCAGTCTTATGCACTTTACCCGCATATGACGGTTTACGAAAACATGGCCTTTGGCATGCAGCTGGCTGGCAAAGACAAACAGGAGTGCAAACGCCGTATCGAACAGTCGGCAGAAATGCTGCAACTAACCCCCTATCTCGAACACTTGCCACGTCAGCTTTCAGGCGGCCAGCGTCAGCGCGTTGCGATCGGGCGCGCCATCGTCCGGGATCCGAAGGTGTTTCTTTTCGATGAGCCGCTGTCCAATCTTGATGCAGCGCTTCGCGTGGCAACGAGACTCGAAATTGCTAAACTCCATCAGAGTATGGAAGACACCACGATGATCTATGTGACACATGATCAGGTGGAAGCGATGACGCTGGCTGATCGCATCTGTGTGTTGCGCGATGGGCGGGTGGAGCAGATAGGGACGCCGCTAGAACTTTATGAAAAGCCCAACTCGCTTTTCGTCGCGGGCTTTATCGGCTCCCCAAAAATGAACCTGCTCGGTGGAAAATACGCAGAACAATTCGCGACACACACGGTCGGGCTGCGGCCAGAGCACCTCCAGATCGTTTCGGACGAAGGTCTGTGGAGCGGTCGCGTGATCCACACGGAAATTCTCGGCTCGGATACATATGTCTATATTGATCTCGGTGCCGAAGAACCTCTGGTGGTTCGCGAAAGCGGCGTGTCAATCCGCAAACCCGGTGATTTGCTATCCATTGCGCCGACTGGCGAACGTATCCATCGCTTTGATGTGAATGGGCGTGCGCAGGACGGTTAGACCACCTTTCAAATCGAGAAATCTTTTTTGGAGCAATACGTTCAGGCACCGGCTTCATAAACCGGCGCGCATGTTCGCAAGGCTCAAATCCACACAAGGGCTGATAGCCGCAATTAAGGAGAATGGCCGTGTCTATACGCACTATCGTCTGGGGTGAAAATGTCCACGAGCAGATCAATGAAACTGTTCGTGCTGTTTATCCGAATGGAATGCACAACACGATTGCAGACGCACTCAATGGCGATAGCACCATTGACGCCACCACGGCCACCTTGCAAGAGCCGGAGCACGGCCTCACGGAAGAACGTCTCGCCAACACGGATGTCCTGGTGTGGTGGGGGCATAAGGACCATGGCGGCGTAAAGGATGAAATTGTTGAGCGCGTTGCCAGACGCGTTTTTGAGGGCATGGGACTGATCGTGCTTCACTCAGGCCATTTTTCTAAAATTTTCAAGCGCTTGATGGGAACGCCCTGTGCGCTGAAATGGCGCGAAGCAGGCGAACGTGAGCGGGTCTGGGTTGTGAATCGGGGCCACCCCATTGCACAGGGGCTGGATGAGAATTTTGTGCTTGAAAACGAAGAAATGTATGGCGAGCAATTTTCCGTTCCTGAACCGTTAGAAACGGTATTTATCTCATGGTTTGCGGGCGGTGAGGTATTTCGTTCAGGGCTCACATGGCGGCGCGGCGCAGGCAATATCTTCTACTTCCGTCCCGGCCACGAAACCTACCCCACCTATCACGATGCGAATGTGCAAACCGTACTGCGTAACGCCGTCAAGTGGGCCTATAACCCTCAACCCGCATGGACTGATATTCACACGGCACCCAATGTCCCGGTCGATCAGGCTTTAGAGCCGATTGTCGAGCGGGGGCCTAAACTTCATAAGGCCGGTGAAGCCGGTTATCGTTGAGGTGCATGATGCGTCTTCTTATTCTTGGAACTGGCGGCATGGCAAAGAACCATGCCGAGGCCTTCAAAGCCATAGATGGCGTTGAAGTGGTCGCAGCTTGTGACGTGTCAGCGGAACGCGTTGATGCATTCTGCGAAAATCATGACATTCACGACCGCTTCACGCGGCTGGAGGATGCTCTTGAATGGAACCGCTTTGATGCTGTTGCAAATGTGACGCCGGATGCGATCCATCATCCGACGTCATTGGCGCTCATCGGCGCTGGCAAACATATCTTTTGCGAAAAGCCGCTTGCAGAGAGCTACGACAAAGCCGCTGAAATGGCTGATGCTGCCGAGCAGGCGGGCATCATCAATATGGTCAATCTTACATATCGCAATGTCGCTCCTTTACAAAAGGCACGCGACATTGTGATGTCTGGCGAAATCGGTCAGGTACGTCACTTCGAAGCTTCTTATCTGCAAAGCTGGCTTGTTTCAAAAGCCTGGGGTGACTGGAAAACCGAGAGCAAGTGGCTCTGGAGGCTTTCCACGCGCCACGGTTCCAATGGGGTTCTTGGCGATGTTGGCATTCACATTCTTGATTTTGCATCCTATGCGATCGGCAGCGATGTGGAACGGGCATCGGCCCGATTGAAGACCTTCGACAAGGCCGACAACAATCAAATCGGTGAATATGTGCTGGATGCGAACGACAGCTTTGTAATGACGGCGGAATATTCAAACGGTGCGCTTGGCGTCATACATGCCAGCCGCTGGGCAACAGGTCATCTTAATGAATTGCGATTGCGCATTCATGGCGACAAAGGCGCGCTTGAAGTCATTCATACACCGACAGGTTCCACCCTTCGTGGTTCAATCGGGGAAGATATTGAGACACCGGTGTGGCGCGAGATTGAAGTAAGCCCCGTCGAAACCAATTATCAGCGGTTTGCACGAGCAGTAGCGGATGGGGTTGGTCTGGAGCCGAACTTCCGTCACGCTGCAAATCTTCAACGCGTTCTTGATCACGCGATGAATGTGGATCAGCCTTTGCCACAGGTGGTGAATATCTGACCGGTCCGGGCGCTATCCTTAGGAAACTGGCCCATAGTGCACTCCTCTGTTTAACGCGCAATAATGCACCATCACACTCCAGGGCTAAACACATCTACCATGCCATAGAAGCGGGGGACTTGACGATGCGAAATCTGCCAGACGGTGCCAAGCCAATAATGAAAAAAGCCCGCAATTACGCGGGCTTTTTATGTTTTAATGATCGTTGGTGCCGGTCTATGCCGGACGCGGGATCATTCCCACTCGATTGTGCCCGGAGGCTTCGACGTCACGTCATAGACCACGCGGTTGATGCCACGGACTTCATTAATGATACGGGTGGCCGCATTGCCAAGGAAGTTCATGTCGTAGTGGTAGAAGTCCGCCGTCATACCGTCGACCGAAGTCACAGCACGCAGCGCGCAGACGAATTCATAAGTCCGGCCATCACCCATAACGCCAACGGTCTGAACCGGAAGCAGAACGGCAAATGCCTGCCAGATGACATCATAAAGGCCAGCCTTGCGGATTTCATCAAGATAAATCGCATCGGCTTCGCGCAGAATTTCAAGCTTTTCGCGCGTGATACCACCGGGGCAGCGGATCGCAAGACCTGGACCAGGGAATGGATGCCGCCCGATAAAGCTGTCAGGAAGGCCGAGTTCCTTGCCCAGCACACGCACTTCATCTTTGAAAAGTTCGCGCAGAGGCTCGACAAGCTGCATGTTCATGCGTTCTGGCAAGCCGCCAACATTGTGGTGCGACTTGATTGTGACCGAAGGCCCGCCCGTAAATGAAACGCTTTCAATAACGTCAGGATACAACGTGCCCTGTGCGAGGAAATCTGCGCCGCCAAGCTTTTTCGCTTCCTCTTCGAAAACTTCAATAAACAGACGACCGATGGTCTTCCGCTTCTTTTCCGGATCATTCTCACCTTCGAGAGCGTCAATGAATCGGTCCTGCGCATCCACCAAGATCAGCGGCAGATTATAATGCTCCCTAAACATCGCAACCACATCGGCAGCCTCGTTCTTACGCATCAAACCATGATCAACGAGGATACAGGTCAGCTGGTCGCCAACGGCTTCATGAATCAGAAGGGCTGCAACGGACGAGTCAACGCCGCCGGAGAGCGCGCAGATAACCTTACCCTTGCCCACCTGCTTGCGAATGGCCTCTACAGCCTGTTCACGGTAAGCAGACATGGTCCAGTCTGGCTTGATACCAACAATGTTGTGAACGAAATTCTGGATCAGCTTTGCGCCATCAGGTGTGTGCACAACTTCCGGGTGGAACTGCACAGCAAAATATTTGCGTTTTTCGTCCGAAATGGCCGCGAAAGGCGCATTGGGCGATGTCCCGATAACCCTGAAACCTTCCGGCAGTGCGGTGACACGGTCGCCATGGCTCATCCAGACTTGGTGACGGGTGCCCTTGGCCCAGATGCCAGCGAACAATGCGCTGTCTTCCTGAACTTCAAGAAACGCGCGACCGAATTCACGGTCGTGGCCGCTTTCGACCTTACCACCCAGCTGCGCGCACATGGTCTGCTCGCCATAGCAGATACCGAGAACTGGAATTCCAGCCTCGAAAATTGCCTGTGGCGCGCGCGGGCTGCCAATGTCCGTTGTCGAGTGTGGACTCCCCGACAGGATCACAGCCTTCGGGTTGATGCGCTTATAGGCATCTTCCGCAGACTGGAACGGAACGATTTCGGAATAAACTCCGGCCTCGCGCACGCGGCGTGCAATCAGCTGCGTGACCTGGCTGCCAAAGTCGATGATAAGGATAGTGTCAGGATGTGCTGTGGTGCTCATGCCGAGCATCTAGATAAAAAGCCGCAAAAATGCAATGGTCGAAGTGCCGCGTTTCAACAATCAAACCAAGAAAACTTACCTATCCTGACATATCCTTGTCAGGAAGTGTCACGGCACCATTCAGAATAGCGTTTTCGAGATCCTCCACAGCGCTCGCAAGCTTCTGATCAATGACATGCAGATACTCTGTCCAGTCGCCGACATGCTGCAATTCACGGGTACCATCGGAAATGCCACGCAACCCTATCAGGGCAACGCCAAAGGCCTGACAGGCGCGCAAACAGGCATAGGTCTCCATATCGACCATGTCGGTTGCGATTGTCTCATAGGCTTTGCCCGAAACAATGTTTGCGCCCGTTGACAGCGATGCATCTGGCAGCCCCGGAACAAGGCAAGGCAGATCAATCATTGCAGGTAAATCAAGAAAGGGTGTGCGGCCTTTTTCAAATCCGATAGGCGAAGCATCCATATCGCGATAAGCGACCGATGAAACCTGAAACACCTCTGTTTGGGGAAGCCTCGCCGATCCGGCGGAGCCGACACAGACGACCAGATCAGGCAATTCACCCTGCTGTTCAAGCACAGTCAGAATACGTGTCAGATTGACGGACGCCTCGACCGGACCCACGCCGATCATCAGCGGCAAAAAAAGCGAACTGAGATGCGGGCCATATTCCGCCTCGGTCGCCATCACATACAGAAGCCGTTTGCCTGCAAGGGTTTTGATCATCCCTTTAGCCCCTCGCGGTCCTGAACAACCATCATCGTGCCTGTCATGGTTGCAATAAGCCGCACTTCCGTATCTGTGACTGCAAAAGCCTGTCCATCGCTGACCATAATCGTGCGCCCAGGCTTGGTCACCTCGCCACGAAACAGGAAACGATCGCCTCTGCCGGGGGCAAGCAGATTAACCTTAAATTCGATTGTCAGAACCGCAGCATCCGTTGGCATAAGGCTAAGCGCTGCATAACCGCAGGCTGTGTCGAGTGCTGCAGAAATTATACCGGCATGAAGAATGCCGTGTTGCTGCGTCAGCTCTTCGCGAAACGGCATTTCGACCTCGACAATGCCCGGTTCACAACGTGTCAGCTGTGCACCGATGAGCTTCATCGCTGCCTGACGGTCAAAACTCTCCTCGACACGCTGTTTGAAATCCGGTTCCGCAATTCGATGCGCTGGCATTAAGCTCCCCCAAGCTTAATTGTGCTTTTCCAAGACACTTACATAAAATCCGTCCGTGTCAATGGAAAGCGGAGAAAATACGGCGCCATGCGCAGGAAAAACCGGCTCTACCCCGGCTGCATCTCCTGTAACGGCTTTCCAGACTGCCTTGGGAGATTTTTCCGTAAAGTTGCTGTTTTCAGCAAGGAAGCGCTCGACCTGACGCGTATTCTCTTCGGCAAAGAGCGAACAGGTCACGTAAACCAGCCTGCCGCCGGGCTTCACGTAATGTTTCGCCGCCTCAAGCACCTCGCGCTGATCCTGCACACGCCGCTCCAGCTGCTGATCATTGAGACGCCATTTTGCATCCGGCCTGCGCCGCCACGTGCCCGAACCTGTGCATGGCGCATCTGTCAGCACAAGGTCCATGCGCTCAATAAGCGGAGCGAGCGCATCGAGATTGCCATGCACCTGTGTGTTGCGAACCCCTGCCCGCTGCAAACGGTCATGCATGGGCGAAAGACGCGCGCGTTCGGCATCATAGGCATGGACCTGGCCACTGTTGCGCATGACCGAAGCCAGCGCCAGCGTCTTGCCACCTGCACCTGCGCAATAATCCAGCACCTGTTCGCCCGGCTTTGCACCAGCAAAAAGTGCCGCAAGCTGCGAGCCCAGATCCTGTACCTCGAACCAGCCATCCAGAAATGTCTGATCCGTCTGCACATTGGGATGACGGCCCAAAGCCTCAATCGGAGGAATGCGCAAAGCCTGCTGAAGCAATGGCGCTTTGGCAGCCCCCGCTTTTTCCAGTGCTTCAAGAACGGCTTCGGGCGTTGTTTTCAGCAGATTGACCCGAAGATCAACCGGCGGACGCATGGAAAGCGCAGCCGCTTCTTCTACCCAGCGCTCACCAAACAACTCTTCCAGCGAAGGCACGCACCATTCAGGTACATCGGCCCGGATATAAGCAGGGGCGTCAGTGACGGCTCGCGTTGCCCATGCTTCGCGGGGAGCAGATTCCAGAGGTTCTGGGGCAAATTTATCGCCATTGAGCGTTGCGTCAATTGCATCAAAATCCATGCCGCCTTCTGAAACCAGCGCGCCATAAGCAAGCGCGCGCGCATCATCAGCATCCATGCGCCACGCGATGGATAGTTTGCGCCGCAACGCGTCATAAACAATATTGCCAATGACCGCACGATCACCCGCGCCGGCAAAGCGGTGCGACGCACCCCAATCCTTCAGCGCATCGGAAGCCGGGCGCTTGTTTGCTTCAATATCATTCAAAACCTCGATTGCCGCCTGAAGGCGTCCGCCAAGCCGCATTTCAGCTCCTTCACATTTGTTGTGTCGGGCATAGCCTTCATTGAGGGGAAAAGGCAATCAACAATTAAAACGAACCGATTTTAGAAAGCGCTTAGAACATAAGCCAACCCACGTAAAACGCCAATCTGTTTCAATCAGATCGGCTCTTTGAAAGCAAAAAGCCGGAGCGGGGGCATCCGGCTTTTCACGAAATGAAGAAGCTTACGGAGGTTATTCCGCGGCATCCACTTCCTCATTAACTGCAATCGTATTTGCCTGATACCCGTGCGCCGTCTTGAGCGCCGCACGCACACCGGCTTCATAATCAGGATGTACAAGCTTGAAGTGCGCCAACTGGCGTTCGACGATAAAGCCCGGCACACCGCCCATGGCTGCTGCAATGTTTGAGAACAGGCGTTGCTTCTGCCCATCATCAAACAGATTGAACAAAGCACGTGGCTGCGAATAATCATC
>NZ_JAYEXN010000047.1:0-21856 GCF_044435015.1 Ochrobactrum sp. S1502_03 | reverse complement strand
ACTCTGGTCGGGCTACGCCCTTCCGACGTTCCCCGATTGCGGCATAAACTGGCCTGATTTTACACCGCCATTTGGCCTGTTTTTATTCCGCCGTTGACATTTGTGAACGCTTCACAGTCGGATATTCGTATCCTTGGATTATTGTTTTTCCTGCATCCGCACCAAGCGGGCAATCAGATCATTGAATGGCGCTTCGATGCTGCGTTCACGGGAACGGCGGGCGACGTAACCGTTCAAGGCGTCTATTTCGGTGCGCGCACCCCGTTCGACATCCGTCTGAATGTCTTCGCTTTCTGCTAAAGCCAACACTTCAGCGGCAATGCGCATTGCCATATCTTTCCCAAGCTCCTGCGCCAGAAACCCAACCGTTGCCTTGCCCAGAAGCGCTGTAGCGTTGACAGTACAATTGAAGGCCGCCTTTTGCCATATTTGCTTTGCGGCATCATCGGTAAACCAAGGCAGATATTGAGCCAATCGCTTGGCAACCTCAACCGAGGGGCCGCACGGTGTTGTAATGCTGTCTCCAGTTTTCGATGATGATCTTCGCCTCCTTAAGTGTGTAGAAGATTTCGCAATAGCCGCTTTCCCACGGACTGCCCGGCATGATGTAGGCGGTTTTGGCATCGACTGCTGCGATCCACTTACGAATGTGCAAACCCAAAAAAATTGATCGGTGTCATCCACACTGCGCCAAGATTTAAATCGCTCATCAAATGCAAGATATTGATATGGCATTCGCTATAAACTTAGCTGAAGTTTGTATGACCCCATTTTGGATAGTTACCGCGCATGATCAGGGCCAGTCGGCATAGGTTGCATTCGCTACCGCAACTTCTTTCTGCAAGCGTGAAGCCACGCGAAACCGGCTCGGGGCCTGGTTCATCCCCTTGTGGAAAAAACGGCTGAAATTATTGGCATCTGTAAAGCCACATGCATAAGCTATTGCTGAAATAGATTCATCCGTGCGTTCCAGCCGCATAACAGCCTCACGCAGCAACCGCTGATGCACAAGCTGCAACGGTGTTCGCCCCAGCTTTCGCTGACAAATACCGTATAAGCGATCATATCCTATCTCCAGAAGCTTCGCATAATCAGCGATCGAGAGATGATGTCGAAAATGTAATTCAACCAGCCTACGAAAAGCCCGCAACTGCTCCACCTCACTCACACTGTTATGTTTTGCCTGGCTGTTATGTTTTGAATGTATGTCGTCCGGCCTCTCGCGCCACAGAGCAATCAGCATCAAGCGTATCCAGGCAACGATTGCGATCTGCGAACCGGCAAGCCCCGCATTCACCTCCCTCTCTATATTGCGCGCAAGCATCATATATGTCTCAGCCATATGATCCAGAGACGGATGAAAAACTCCATTTTCTTCAAAAAGCTCTCGCAGCATGATCGATTCCGCACTGCGGCCAACCAATTCATCGGCAATGGTTTGCGGGATGGTGAAGATATAGCCCATTGATCCGGGGCCAAAAAACACAAGACTGCGGTGTGTGTTTTGAAACAACCAGACCATTGGAGCGGCATATGTCAGCCTATCCTGCTCCGCGTTCTCAAAATGCAGCTCTCCCGATGAGAGTAAAATAAGACATGTCTGCAACGCATCATCATTTGCAGCTAGACGGCGCGATATTCCACGCAATGTCGGATCAATTTTCTCAGCCTTAATCATCCGGCTGCGCTGATCAATTATAGATGCCTGTTGCATGTCTTTAGCCGTTATATCCATCACACCCAAACAGCCGGAAATTGATATATTTTTACAAGATTATGATATTCCTTATCAAAGGTAAATCATGATTATACTGTTGATGTGCGTGCACCTAAGCGGGAAACCGTATCAGACTGGGAGGGTCTGGTTGCACGAAACGCTTGAGGAGGATGGATGACCTACAATGCGCGACAGCGTCCGCCTTGCATGAGCTTTCTGCAAGGTGAGATCGGTATGTTTGATCGTATAGATCCCGTCTTGGGAACGGTCGCCTATTCGGCACCTGATTGCACAGCAGCCGATGCAGTCTGTGCTGCAAACTCTGCTGCGCGCGCCTTTTCTGACTGGTCGAAAACTGCCCCTCAAGAACGCCGCCATATCCTGATGGCCACTGCAAAACTGATTGGCCAATATCAAGATCGAATAACATCACTCATGATGGCCGAAATCGGCGCAACGCATGAATGGATTGCGATCAATATTCGATTGGCCCAAGAGCATTTTGAAGAAGCAGCCGCTCTGACCACACAGTCTGCGGGCCGCGTCACTCAAGACATGAAGGCGTTTTCTTTTCGCGAACCGGTCGGTGTTTGCTTAGCGATTGCACCATGGAATGCGCCGCTTGTGCTTGCCTCGCGCGCTGTCGCAACCGCACTGGCACTTGGCAATTCTGTCGTGTTGAAAGCCTCTGAACTTTCGCCGGGCACGCATCTGCTGATCGGTGAAATTCTAACCAAAGCCGGCCTGCCGGAAGGTGTGTTGAATATTGTCACCCACCGATCTGATAATGCATCGCAGATCATGGAGACGCTCATCTCTCTGGAAGCTGTGCGCCGTATCAATTTTACCGGATCAACCCGTGTCGGACGTTTGATTGCAGAAATGTCAGCGCGTCACTTGAAGCGCTGCTTGCTGAAATTAGGTGGCAAAGCACCCTTCATCGTATTGGATGATGCAAACTTGGAACTGGCGGCCGAAGCCGCAGCTTTTGGCGCTTTCATGAATCAGGGCCAAGTGTGCATGTCCACTGACCGGATCATCGTGCTGGATGCTGTAGCGGATCGCTTTGTTGAGATGCTTGTTGAAAAATCCAGAAAATTGCGCGCCGGAGATCCGCGAAGCGGCAAATGGGCGCTTGGTCCGCTCGTGAGCGAGCAGGTCGCAAGACGGCTTTCAGAGCTGATAGTGGATGCAGAGAAAAAAGGGGCCGATATTGTCTGCGGCGGTCAGGCGAATGGTGTTTTCATGGACGCAACCGTGATCGACAATGTTGTGCCGGGAATGGCCGTCTATGCAGAAGAATGCTTTGGGCCGATTGCAACAATTTGCCGGGCATCATCAGAAAAAGAGGCCATTTTTATCGCCAATGATACTGAATATGGTCTTTCAGGCGCAGTTTTTGGCCGCGACATTCAGCGTGCCATGGAGGCTGCTCGCCAGATCGATGTCGGCATTTGCCACATCAATACAACCACTCTTCATGACCGTGCCGACATGCCCTTTGGCGGCGTAAAAGCAAGTGGTTACGGACGTTTTGGTGGCCTTGCGGCCATTGATGAATTTACCGAAACCCGTTGGATTACTGTCAACTCCAGCGCTGAACACACACTTTGGGAACCTCATTCCTGAGCTAAACAATCAATCTGGCTACACCATATTGGCTGCCCAGTCCTGACAAGAAGGATGATAAACATGATGTTATTTGGTAAAAAGATCGTCGTGACCGGTGTCGCGAGCGGAATAGGACAACGCACGGCAGAGCTTGCTCTCCACCTCGGCGCCGAAGTGATCGGCATTGACAGAGCCAAACCAGAACAGCGTTTTGGTGAGTTTTTAGCCGGCGATCTTGGCACGTTCGATGGTGTTAAAGCCATTATCGATGCAATACCGGATGGTTTTGACGCATTGTGCAATATCGCGGGCGTATCCGGGCAGACAGGTGCCGCACATACTTTGGCAGTTAACTTTTTCGGTCTGCGCGCCCTCTCAGAAGGTCTCGCTCCGAAAATGCGTGAAGGTGGCTCCATTGTAAATGTCGCCTCAATCGCTGGATATGGCTGGCGCTCAAATGTCAGCCGCGCCAAGGGCATTGCGCACAGTCAAGGCTTTCCCGATCCTGCGAAGATCGTCGCTGAATATGAAATTCCGAACGATGCCGGTTATCCGGTTTCAAAGGAAGCGCTGCTCGTTTGGAACCAGCTTGCTGCACATGATCCGCAATTCCGCTCACGCGGAATCCGCGTCAATGCCGTATCTCCGGGGCCAGTCACCACGCCAATTCTTACCCAATTCCGCGACACGTTGGGAGATTCGAGGGTCAATGCCGATATAGACCGGGTTGGTCGCGCCGGAACTGCCGGTGATATTGCGCCGATTATTCTGTTTCTTTGTTCAGATGCCGCACGTTGGGTAACAGGTGCCAATATTCCTACGGATGGTGGACTTGAAGCATCTGTAAATACCGAATTCTTTGGGCTTTGAAGGAGGCAAAACCAATGAAAATAGACCTTTTGATTAATGGTGCCGCGGTAAAGGCAACAGGAAATCGTAGTTTTGAACGCCGTGATCCGGTGACAAACCAAGTCGCAACAACCGCGGCAGCCGCCTCGGTTGAGGATGCATTGGCAGCGGTTGCGGCTGCGGCTGAAGCATTTCCTGCATGGTCGCAAACTCTGGTGGGTGAACGGCGCAAACTGCTCAACCGTGCCGCTGATATTATGGACGCGAAAGCACCTGAATTCATCGCCGCCGCAATCGCAGAAACCGGCGCAACCGCCCCCTGGATCGGCTTCAATGTCACACTTGCAGCCAATATCCTGCGCGAAGCGGCATCGATCGTCACCCAGATCGGTGGTGAAGTGATCCCGTCAAACAAGCCCGGCACCCTTGCAATGGCAGTCAATCGTCCCAAAGGCGTTTGCCTCGGCATCGCCCCATGGAATGCGCCTGTCATTCTTGGTACGCGTGCAGTTGCCATGGCGGTTGCCTGTGGGAATACTGTTGTTCTGAAATCGTCAGAACTCTGCCCTGCCACCCATCATCTGATCGGCAGCTGCTTTGCTGAGGCCGATTTCCCGGCTGGTGTTGTGAATGTGATCTCCAATGCGCCGGAAGATGCGGCTGTGCTCGTTGAAGCCTTAATCCGCGCGCCGGCTGTGCGCCACGTTAATTTCACCGGCTCCACAAAAGTTGGTCGTATCATCGGCCGTCTTGCGGGTGAAGAACTAAAGCCCGCCCTGCTTGAACTGGGTGGCAAGGCGCCATTTGTTGTCCTTGGTGACGCAGATATCGATGCAGCAGTCAATGCGGCTGTTTTTGGTTGTTTCATGAACCAGGGCCAGATTTGCATGTCAACGGAACGCTTGATCGTCGATGCCAGCATTGCCGATGAATTTGCAAGCCGTTTGGCCGCGCGCGCGGCTCAGCTGCCTGCGGGCAATCCACGCGAACATGTGGTTCTGGGTGGCCTGTGCACTCCGGGCGCTGGCGAAAAAATGGATGAGCTGATTGCTGATGCCGTTTCAAAGGGTGGCAAGCTGCTGGCAGGAGGCACCCGTAATGGTGCCATCGTGAGCGCAACATTGATTGACCATGTTACGCCAGAAATGCGAATTTATTCTGAAGAGAGCTTTGGCCCTGTTAAGCCGATCATCCGTGTTAATGGTGATGCAGAAGCCATTTCTGTGGCAAATGACTCAGAATATGGTCTCTCTTCCGCGGTCTTTTCGCATGATCTGCAAAGAGCCATGGCGGTGGCCAATCAAATTGATACGGGCATTTGCCATATTAACGGCCCAACCGTTGGTGATGAAGCACAAATGCCATTTGGTGGTGTCAAAAATTCCGGCTACGGCCGCTTTGGTGGCAAGGCTGGCATCGCAGAATTTACTGATCTGCGCTGGTTGACGGTTGAAGATCCGAAACAGCATTATCCATTTTAAGCATAAAGCGGCAGTTTCATCTGCCGCATCAAAAAATGCCGGGAGCCATGTCGTTCCGGGCATTGCTGCCTTTCGGAAACAAAGCCGCTGCATGAAGAGCTGGTCTATGCCGATTCTAATCGCAGCTTCGTGCTTTGTTCCATACGCAATGCCAGCCTCAGTCGACACTAGCTGTAAGTGCCGCTAACCGACGGGCCGGAAAGCTGGAGCGACGATGCCTTCTGCGACGCGTTGCGCCGCCGTCTGCCAGTGAAACTGGCAGACACCCGAGAGACTGGTCCGTTAATCGAAAAATCCATCGCACTCGCCGAAAACTATGTCGGCCTGCCCTACTGATTAGGCCAGCATAGCAGCAAGCTCTGCCTGCGTTTTTAAAAGCGCAGGCAGATAACGCTCGACAATAGCCGTCATGGGTTCTGCCGTGGCGGCAAGCCCTACATTAAGCGCAGCGATCGTTTTGCCGCGTGATGTATGCAGCGGCACCGCAATAGAACGCAACCCTGTTTCCACTTCCTGATTGATGGTTGCAAAACCGTGTTGGCGCACCTCATCCAGCGCCGCCATCAATGCGGCAATCTCTGTCACAGTGCGCTCGGTACGTGCAATGCGCGGAGAGGCTTCCAGCAGTTGCGCAGCCTTTTCATCCGTCTGCGCAGCCAACAAGACACGCCCCATTGAGGTACAATAAGCTGGTAGTCTTGAGCCGGGCATCAAGGCAATGGACATGACCCGGCTCTGGGCAGCACGCGCCACATAGACAATTTCCCATTCATCAAGGATTGACACCGATGTGCTCTGACCGATCTCTTCAGAGAGCCGGTCAAGTGTCGGCTGGACAATGCGCGGCAGCGGCATGGTGGCGAGACAGCCCGTGCCAAGCCTGAGAATGCGTGGCGTAACAGTAAAAAACTTGCCGTCATAAGCGGCATAACCAAGTTCCGAGAGCGTCAACAAACAACGCCGTGTTGTCGCACGGTCAAGACCGGCAATTTCCGCCGCCTCAGCAATGGAAAGGCGTGGCCGTTCGGCGCTGAAGGCCTCAATCACTTTCAGCCCTTTGGCAAGACCGCCCATGATGTCGCGTTCTTTTACGGGCATTGCACTCTCCATTCTGTGCGATAATCGAACAAAAATCATATAACGCACAAATGGGTTGCCGTCGAGCGGCTCTCGGCCTTAGTTTCAACGCCATCACGGAGGGTTCAAGCATGGACAAGACAATCACCAGCGCGGCGGAAGCTGTTGCCGGGATTAATGATGGTGCAACCGTTATGATTGGCGGCTTCGGCGGCTCCGGCGCGCCGATCGAGTTGATTCACGCCCTAATCGACAAAGGGCCAAAAAATCTCACCGTCATCAATAATAATGCGGGCAATGGCCGCATCGGCATCGCCGCAATGATTGATGCGGGAATGGTCAAAAAGATGATCTGCTCGTTCCCGCGGTCTTCTGATCCACGCGCCTTCACCGAGGCCTATCTCACAGGCAAGGTGGAGCTGGAACTCGTTCCCCAAGGCACGCTTGCCGAGCGCATCCGCGCTGGCGGCGCTGGCATTCCCGCCTTTTACACCCCCACAGGCTACGGCACAGAACTTGCGCAAGGCAAGATCATCGCCGAATTCGACGGGCGCTCTTATGTGCAGGAACGCTGGCTCAAGGCCGATTTCGCTCTCATCAAAGCGCATGTCGGCGATATCCACGGCAACCTCACCTATAATAAGGCCGCACGCAACTTCAATCCGCTAATGTGCATGGCCGCTGCCAAAACCATCGTGCAAGTCTCGAAACTCGTGCCGCTTGGCGGCATTGATCCTGAGCATGTGATCACACCCGGCATTTTTGTCGACAGCATCGTCGAGATTGCCAATCCGCAACAGGAAGAAATCCTCATTCGGTCGGGAGCCGTTTACGCATGACCGTTGAAACATCTCAAGAGCTCAAGCTTTCCAACGCCCAGATCGCCTGGCGTGCAGCGCAGGACATCCGTGACGGCGCCTATGTCAATCTCGGCATCGGTTTTCCGGAAATGGTCGCACGCTACCAGCCACCCGGTCGGCAGGCGATCTTCCATACCGAAAACGGTATTCTTGATTTCGGCGAACCACCAGCTGAGGGCGAAGAAGACTGGGATCTGATCAATGCTGGCAAAAAGGCCGTAACGCTGAAACCCGGTGCTGCCTTCTTCCACCATGCAGATAGTTTCGCCATGGTACGCGGCGGTCATCTGGATGTAGCTATTCTTGGCGCTTATCAGGTCGCGCAGAATGGTGATCTTGCTAACTGGCGCGTTGGCTCCAAGGGGGTACCTGCTGTGGGTGGCGCCATGGATCTCGTGCATGGTGCCAAGCAGGTCTTCGTGATCACCGAACACGTCACCAAAGACGGTAAGCCGAAACTGGTAGAAGCCTGCACCTTCCCACTGACTGGCGTCGGCTGCATCACCCGTATCTATACCAGCCTTGCGGTGATCGACATCGTCGATGGTCATTTCGTATTGCGTGAGAAGCTGCCGGGCATCTCCTTTGACGAGCTTCAGGCCAAGACGGGCGCAAAGCTGCACACCGACGGCCCCGTCGCCGATCTTATCGCCCCGAAACTTTGAGGATAGCTCCATGACCGAAGTCTTCATCTGCGATTATATCCGCACGCCGATTGGCCGCTTTGGCGGTGCATTATCATCGGTACGCGCCGATGATCTTGGCGCCGTGCCGCTCAAAGCGCTTCAGGAGCGCAATCCGTCACTTGATTGGGAGGCTGTTGATGATGTGATCTTCGGCTGCGCCAACCAGGCTGGCGAAGATAACCGCAACGTTGCCCGCATGTCGCTGCTTCTGGCAGGCCTGCCGGTTTCCGTCACCGGCACCACCGTCAACCGTCTTTGCGGTTCAGGCATGGATGCGATGATCATCGCCGCACGCGCCATCAAGTCCGGCGAAGCCGAATTGATAATCGCCGGTGGTGTGGAAAGCATGAGCCGTGCGCCCTTTGTGATGCCGAAAGCTGACGCAGCCTTTTCGCGCAAGGCGGAAATTTATGACACCACCATCGGCTGGCGTTTCGTCAATCCGGTGATGAAAGCGCTTTATGGTGTCGATTCCATGCCCGAAACCGGCGACAATGTTGCCATTGACTATAAAGTCTCGCGCGAGGATCAGGACGCATTTGCCGTCCGCAGTCAGGAAAAAGCCGCAGCAGCGCAGACCAATGGTCGCCTTGAAAAGGAAATCGTAGCGGTCAGCATTCCCCAGAAGAAGGGCGATCCGCTCAGCGTGACAAAGGACGAGCATCCGCGAGCTACCAGCCTCGAAGCGCTCGCCAAGCTGAAACCGGTGAACCGCATGGACGGCGCAACCGTCACCGCTGGCAATGCCTCAGGCGTTAATGATGGTGCGGCAGCACTGATCATCGGCTCGGCAGCGGCAGTGAAAAAATACGGCCTCACCCCGATTGCCCGCATCACTGGCGGAGCAACGGCAGGTGTTCCACCCCGCGTCATGGGTATCGGTCCGGCTCCTGCTTCGAAGAAACTGCTGAACCGCCTTGGCTGGAAGGCCGATGACCTTGACGTCATTGAGCTGAATGAAGCCTTTGCCTCCCAAGGCCTTGCAACGCTCCGCCAACTCGGAATCGCCGATAACGATCCGCGTGCGAATCCGAACGGTGGGGCGATTGCGCTTGGGCATCCGCTCGGTATGTCCGGTGCCCGCATCGCTGGCACGGCAGCACTTGAATTGTCGCTAACCGGAAAATCAAAAGCACTCGCCACCATGTGTATTGGCGTTGGTCAAGGCATCGCTATCGCACTCGAAAAAGCTTAAGCTCTCTTTTCAAGTACATATTTTAGTGAAGCGCCGTTCTGCATAAACAGAACGGCGCTTTTATTTTATTGTGGATAGCTTTTCTCAATAGCTACTCTAAACTATGCGTTTTCAGAGGTTGCTTTAACTGTACGGCATCCCATGCCAAAATGGAATTATAATTCCCATCAGAGAACGCGAGACCACCGTTTGCTTGCAGGTCAAGTGGACAGGTTTGATTGTCGGCGATGTGCGGCCTTATTTCTAGCGCCTTGTTATAAGTTTATCTCACGCCATTGCGTTGGTCACCGCATCATCGCAGCAACATTGCCGCCATCGACTGTGATCACCGCACCCGTTGATGTGCGTGCGGTAATAAGATGCAGAAATGCCTGCGCCACGTCATCCGCCAGTACTTCGCGTTTAAGAAGATTGCCACGCATATAAATCTCCGGTGTGACGCCGCGCGCCTGTGCACGTTCCTCAACCATCTCGTCAGTCATCAACCCCGTGCGGATGCGATCAGGATTAACGGCATTGACCGTAATTCCGTCAACAGCATGTTCGAGAGAATATTGGCGCATCAACGCCATCAAGGCCGCTTTTGATGTGCCATAAGGGCCAAAATCCGGACCTGGATTGACCGCCTGTTTGCTCACATTGAAGACGATGGAACCACCGGTCTTCTGTTGCTTCATAACTTTGACTGCCGCGCGTGCAATATAGTGATGGCTCCAGAAGTTGAGATCAAAGGCGCGTTTGAAAAGCGCATCATCAACCGACTCCAAAGCCCCCTGAAAAGCCGCCCCGGCATTGGAAACCAGAATATCGACACCGCCGTAGAAGGCCGCAATTTCGGCCATCGCCTTTTCTGCGGCCAATGGATCCGTCAGGTCGCAAGTCACAGCCTTGCCACCCAATCGCCTGGCTTCTGCAGACACGCGCTGCGCATCAATATCGATCAGTGCGATTTCAGCGCCCTGTTCTTTCAGGCGCTGCGCAATCGCAAGACCCAGACCACCGGCACCCCCGGTGATCACCGCGACCTGCCGCGTCAGTGGCTTCTCGGTTTGTTTGGCAAGCTTTGCCTGCTCAAGCGACCAGTATTCGATGTCGAACAGGTCTTCCTCGCTCAAGGCTTCAAACTGGTCAATTCCTTCTGCACCGCGAATGACTTCTATGGTTGCTTCTGCAACATCCGCGCCGATACGGGCTGCCTTTTGTGTCGGCCCCGCAGCAAACACGCCAATCCCATCGACATAAAACACCCGTGGCATCGGATCGAGCATGGTTTTACCACCGCCGACCCGGGCATTGTTGCGCTCAAAATAGCGCGTATAGTCAGCCACATAAGCTGCAACAGCCTCTTTAACCTTTGCCGCCCATCCCTCAAGATTATTTGCCAGCGGAGCGGGTAAAGCCACGCCGTAACGCTTGATATGGATCACATGTTCAGGCGTTGCATTGCCGCGACGCACCAGATCAGCAACGTTTGGAGCACCACAGAAATCAAGGATTTCACTATTGGAACGATGCTCGATAATGAAACGTCGCGGCTGACCTTCTTGGCTGCCTGCAAGCGCAATCGCGCCACGCAGGATAGGTGCAATATCTGAAACCGACGCCAGTTCCTGCGCTTGTTTTTTGCTACTGGCCTGACCAAAAGGATGTGGATTGCCCTGCGCAATGCGCTTTTCAGCGCGGTCGATCGCCTCGATCATATTCTCATACGCAATACGCGGGTCTTCAGACCATGTGAAGATGCCGTGCTTGAGCAGGATCATGCCCGGTGCCTCCGGGCGCTCTGAAAATGCCTTAAGGCAAGCCTTTGAGAGATCGAAACCCGGCATGACATAGGGCACAATGATCATTTCGGGGAACAATTCCCGGATAAGCGCTTCGCCGTTGGGTTGGTTTGTCAGTGCGACAATCGCATTGGCATGCGTATGATCGACATGTTTAAATGGCAGAATTGCATGAAGAATGGCTTCAACCGACGGGTTGGGCGAAGAAGGATCAAGCAGCAACCGGCGCTGCAGCATCACCATGTCATCATCGCTGAGCGTTTCATAATTCACCATGGCTTTCAGACGCTCAAGGTGAAGGGCTGGCAGACCAGCGGGCTCGATTTTACCCATATCCCAGCCACTGCCCTTCACGCAAAGCACGTCAACCGGGGTGCCATCATGATCGCTCAACGTCGTCTTGACCGACGTGTTGCCACCACCATGCAAAACAAGCTTTGGTTCGGAACCCAGCAAACGTGTGGTATAAGTGCGGATGGCAACATCGCGATTGATGCCTGCTTTTTCATAGGCACCGACGATTGCTGTAAAATCCGCATCTGACCAGTTCGATTTCATCTGCCAGGCTCCTCAGTTGGCAATCTGCGGCCACAACAGCGCAGACATAGACAAGCTTCCATGGGAAATAGTTTTCCCATGGCATAACAATGATTTATGAAGATAGCTCCTCAACTGTATACAATTGACACTATATGCTGACATTAGTCAACTTGATTGATTGTCTTATTGATTAAAAGCTTTTTCTGTGCGACTCAGATTCACACTAAAAACAGGAAATGAGTATGACATTGGACGATCTGACGCCGTCTACGCATGCCATCCCGGCTGAATTTGATGACGCCATCGTCTGGGCTGCCTGGCTCTATTATGAAGACCAGCTCACCCAGAACGATATTGCCAAGAGAATGGGCGTATCCCGGGCCACAATCGTCAATTATCTGCAGGAAGCACGACAGCGCGGTGTCGTGCGAATTCTGATGAATTCGGAAATAATGGCGCGCACCGAGATCGCCCATAAACTGGCCGCGCAATATGGGCTTGAAGAAGTGATGGTCATTCCAAGTGATCAGAGCGCTTCTACAGACATGCGTTTACAAGCGCTTGGAACCGGGGGGGCGCGTCTCGTTGAGCGCATGGTAAAACCCGGCGATACAATATGCGTTTCCTGGGGCCGCACTGTGCTGGCCTTGGCGGACGCGATCAGTCTGCCGCGTCCGTTAGAAGGCTTGCAGGTGGTTCAGGTGACGGGATCATCCATTGGCAAGCGGGAATTTGCGGCGGAGCTCTGTGCATCAATCATGGCACGCAACATCGGAGCGACGAGTATTAATATGCTCGCTCCCGCTGTGTTAAGCAGTGCCGGCCTGCGTGATGCTCTGATGGGCGAGCCCGCTTTGCTCAAACAGTTCGAGCTTATCGCACAGGCAGATATGATCATTTTTGGCGTCGGCACACTGTCTTCGGAAAGCACGATGCGCATTGCCGATGTAACCAGCAATGAAGAAATAGACGCTTATGCAAAAGATGGAGCGGTTGCCGTTCTGATCTGCCGCTTTCTCGATGAAGCTGGCAAACAGGTTGTTCGCGCGCTGGACAAGCGTGTGATCGGGATTGAGCTTGATGAATTGCGCGGGGTTCCACGCAGGCTTTGTGTTGCAGGCGGCGCCAGCAAAGTCGAGGCCATCCATGCCGTCCTGACAGGCGGCTATGCCACGCATCTGGTGACAGATTTCGAGGCCGCCAGACTTTTACTTTCGAGATAGAGCGCATCCCGAAAAGTATAAGACGGTTTTCGGGTAAGATGCGCGTTCAAAAATCTGGTTAGAGCATCGCTTTGATTAAACAGGTGCGGATTGGAAACCGACATCCGCACCCTTCAGGTTTAATGCTTGATCGGTGTTGTGTTCATAAAGGCAAGCGTATCTTCAAAAGAGCGAATGCCCGCATCAGAACCAAGCCCGGTGGCAACCAGTGCTGCCGATGACTGCGCGAAATTCAGCGCAGTTTTTACATCCATCTTGCGATGAAGCGCTGTGATAAACCCTGCATCAAAAGCATCGCCGCAACCGGTTGTATCGACAACTTCGATCTCGAATGCAGGCTGATGTAAGATTTCGCCAGAAGCGGCCATATAACAAACACCCTCTCCACCAAGCGTGAAGACACAGTGCTTGACACCCTGATCAAGGAAAAAGCGGCCTGCTCCTTCCACATCGTCAGCACCTGAAATCTGCTTGGCTTCCTCAATCGAGGGCATAAAATAATCAATATAAGGGAAAAGCGGTGCAATCAGATCAAGCGTGCCTTCATTGGCACCCAGAAGATCGAAAGTCGTGGTGCGACCACGTGCTTTTGCCTCGGCAAGTAATTTACGGCTGGGCTCACCATCGAGTTTTGCCAGAAGACCCGTACCACCCAGATGAATAATGGGCGGTGCAAGAACGGCATCCAGCGCTTCATCGGCAACTTCAAAATGATCCGAGGCGCCACGCGCATGAAGCGCAGGACGATCACCATTGCGGCGGATATTCAGAATTGACGCCGATGTCGGAACACCTTTGAGACGCTGCATCTGTGCTGTATCGACACCAAAACGTTGCAGGGTTGCCAGCACAAAATCAGCCTTTTCATCATCACCCACCGCACCAACCGCCAGACAATTGAGCCCAAGCTTTGCGAGATCGACAACGGTTCCACCTGCAGTTCCGGCAACGGTCAACCGGATTTCATCAATGAAATCCACATTGCCACCCTGCGGAATTGCATCAACAGGACGTCCGAGAACGTCGAGAATATAAAGTCCGATAACAGACACATCGTGAGACATAAAATCCTCCCAGATTACGAGCAGCAAAGCGCATAATTTTATTGATTAGCTGCGATTGCGCAGCGCGAAAATTGTGCCCGCAAGCAGAATGAAGATGCCGATAATGGCAAGTTGCAGCGTGCTGGGGATACCGACGAAAATCAGCACATTGCTCACCAATGTGATCAGAAAAACGCCGAGCAACGTGCCGATAACCGAGCCGGAGCCGCCGGTAATGCGCGCACCGCCAAGCACAACCGCAGCAATGATCTCAAGCTCCATCCCCGCAAGATCAAAGGGGTTGGCCAGACGATTGCTCGAAACATGCACAACGCCTGCAATACCAGCCAAAAGGCCTGCATAGGCAAAGACGAAAATACGCACACGAAACAGGTTGATACCAAGGCGTTCAGCAATCGACGGATTGCCACCAACCGCGAAGATCGCGCGGCCCATCAGCGTGCGCTCGAGAATAAACCACGTCACAAAAGCCGCAACAACCAGCACCAGCACCGTGGCAGGCAGCACCGAAACGACACCGTTTGATGCCTGATGTGTAAACAAGGACGCCTTGCCGAAAGCATCCATTGCCGCTGGAATATTCATGAAAAGTGCTGTGCCAACGAAGGTTAGCAGAAAGCTTCTGATGACATATTGCGTGCCGATGGTGACAATCAGCGATGGCGCATTCAGCTTCTGCACGAGAAAGCCATTGAGCGCGCCAAAACAAGCGCCGCCCATCGCAGCCAGCACCAGAATGACCGCCATGGGCATGTCCGGAAACCAGTTTGTCACCAGCATCGTCAAAGCATACATCACGAAGGCAGCGATTGCAGTAAAGGATACGTCGATACCGCCAGATGCAAGCACCACAAGAACACCCATGGCAAACAGACCACGCACCACAGAAGCACGCAGAATATCGACCATATTGCTCATCTGAAGAAAATCAGGGTTGGCAGCAATAACAATCAGACAGGTCACAACCACCAGCAACAGCGTGAAGAGCTCTGGCCTTGTTCCCATCAAATCCCATGCTCGGAGCAAAATGCCCCGGTTCTGAACACCGGATTTTTCTGCCGATACGCTATCGGTCATTGCGCGATCTCCTTTGCAGGGCTGGCCATGGATGCATAGATCGCGTCTTCAGTCAGTCCATCGGCATTGTGTTGCGCAACGATCCTGCCCTGGCGCATGACCAGAATACGATCACAGTTCTGCAAGAGTTCGGGCAAGTCGTCGCTGATGATGATCACACCCATGCCATCGTCCGCTAGACGCTGGATGATGCGAAAAATCGTGTCTTTTGATCCCACATCCACGCCAACGGTCGGCCCGTGCAGGATAAGCAGTTGCGGATTGATTGTCAGCCAGCGGCCAATCAGCACGCGCTGTTGGTTGCCGCCAGAAAGCGATTGCACAGGGATGGAAACATCGGGAGCTACAATCTGAAGATCGGCAACGCTGTCTTCCGCAACTTTTCGCGCTCTGCGCGCACTGATCACGCCCAGCGCATTGCGCAGGCGGTCCAGAATTGGCAGCGTTATATTCTCTTCAATCGGCTTTTCGAGAAAAAGCCCTTCCGTCAGCCGGTCTTCGGGAACATAGCCAATACCGTATTTGATAGCGTCAGCGGCAGACTGGGGCGCGATTTCCTTGCCGTTGAGCGTTATCTTTCCCGACTGCGCAGGCACGACGCCGGACAGGGCTAAAGCAAGTTCATTGCGCCCTGAATCAAGCAGCCCCGTAACGCCCAGAATTTCCCCTTTTTTCAAGCTGAATGAAACAGATCCAAAATTCTGTTCATCGCCAAGCTGATCGACATCGAGCATCACCGCGCCAAGTTTCGGTTCAGTGCGATAGCGCATTTCGCTGATCTCGCGGCCTGTCATCCAGTGACTGAATTCAGCCTTGGTGTGGGTAGCAACGTCAAGTTCAGCCACCTTCAAACCATCGCGCATGATAATCGCACGGCCACCAAGGGATTTACACTCATCAAGCTTGTGCGTCACAAAGAGCACGGCAACGCCTTTGCTCAGCAGCTTTTCCACCACCTGCAAAAGATTGACGACTTCCTGTCGTGTCAGCGAGGTGGTCGGTTCATCCATGATAACCAGACGCGCCTCCGAAGCAACGGCACGGGCAATTGCGATCAACTGGCGCGTGGCAAGCGGCAACGTATCGGTACGGCGCTTTAAGAAGGCGGCATCTGTCGGCAGGTGAACTTCTGCCAGCGCGCGGCGTGCCGTTTCCTGCAATGCCTTGATATCAAGCCTGCGCGCAAGCTTGCCGGAGGCTTCGACAAGCTGTTCGGTGAAGGCAACATTTTCCGCCACAGAAAGGTTGGGCAGCAAAGACAGGTCCTGATAAACTGTCTCAATTCCCGCCCGCAAAGAACCGATAGCACCAATGTCGCCAGCACGGGCGCCAGTTGGCTCGCCATCAATGAAAATCTGTCCTTCATCAGCGGGTTGAGCGCCGGATAGAATCTTAATCAACGTGCTCTTGCCACAGCCATTCTCACCCATCAGATGGTAGATCTGGCCTGCTTCAATCACCAGGCTGACTTCTTTAAGTGCCTTGACCCCGCCAAAGGATTTCTTGACGTTTCTGATTTCAAGAAATGGCGGCACTGATGCAGTTTTTGAATTTGTGGCGTGCATGAAAAATTCCTGAAACTCTCAGACTTTTTAAGATGTGCAATCGCTTCAAACGCTCACCTTGGAGCGCTGGTCACGCTGATTTTATCAGACCAGTGCACTGGACCGGGGCTGTCGTGGTGCAAAACAGCCCCGGAACGCTATCGATTGGGCTTATGCGATATTAAAACGGATAGTCCTTATAGTTGGACTTATCGACATCCACCCAAGCCTGACCCTGAATGATGACGCCCTTGCCAGGCCCCTTTACCACGGTCACCTTTTCATAGCCGGGAACACCAAGGTCCATTCCGTCCTTGATTTCCTGACCCTGCAGAACCAGATCAGCGACCTTGTTCATCACATAACCGGCATCCTTGGGGTCCCAAAAGAAGATTTGATCCACCGCGCCGGTATCAAGATAAGGACCGCTATCTTTTGGCAAACCAAGGCCATAAACGCAGGTCTTATCCTGAAGCCCTGCTTCTTCAACCGCGCGGCCAATACCGATCACGTCAATCGCAGACGATCCCTGAAAGCCCTTGATGTCGGGATATTTACGCAGAATTTCCTTGGCCTTCTCATAGGCCTTGTTGGCATCGTTGAAGGACTCATTCTTTTCGGCAACCAGTTCCATTTCCGGATACTGCTTTGCATTTTCAGCACCCGCATCCACCCACTGGTTGTGGGTCAGACTACCCAGCGAACCCACAAATGAAGTCCACTTGCCAGACTTGCCCATGCAGTTTGCAAGCGCTTCATTGATGCGTTTGCCAAAAGCCTTGTTGTCAAACGCTTCAATGTCGACATCGACATTGGTCAGGCTATCGCCTTCATGGGCAATAACCTTGATACCACGCTGTGCTGCACGACGCAGAACGCCTTCAAGGGCAGATGGGTCCATTGGCACGACCGCAATCGCAGAGACATTCTTGGCGACAAGGTCTTCAAGAATGCGTGCCTGCTGAGCCGCATCAGCCTTTGCTGGGCCGACCTGGTTTGTGATGACATTGGGGTTGTCTTTGCCATAAGCATCGACGCCTTCGTTCATGCGGGTAAACCAGTTTTCGCCGGTAACCTTCACAACCGTTGTAATCGTCGGCTTGTCTTGCGCGATGGCAGTTCCGGCCATCATTGCGCCTGCGAGCATTGTGCACGCCATAAGTTTTGAAAGTGTACGCATATTTCTCCTCCAATGATAAAAGATGCTTATTCTCGAACGTCACTCCTTTGGGCCAGCACGTTTCCTCCCGGCTAAACCCATAAGAGAATTGATCATCGTCTCAGCCGAAACCAGTAACCGAGGTGCACACGGGCCGATGCCAGCAAAACCAAAAGCAAAACGCCCCACGCCAAATCGCGGAAAAAATTGGAAATGTTCATGAAATTGAACAGGCTTGAGAGAATCTGAAGGGCTGTTGCAGCGAGAAGCACGCACAGCACTTTGCCGTAACCACCTTCAGGCTTTACGCCGCCAAGCACCGCGATCAGGATTGCAATAAGCACATAAGAGCCGCCGTAATCCCATTTTACCGAAGAGTTACGGGCCGCAATGATAATACCTGCAACCGAAGCCAGCACACCGCAGAGCGTATAGGTGACAAGCAGCATACGCTTTTCGTTGATGCCGCCATAGCGTGCCGCCTTGGAATTGCTGCCCAACAGCATCAACTTGACACCGAACGGGGTATATTTGAGCAAAAATGCCAGCAATGCAGCGATAGCCAGAAACAGGGCAAAGCACATCGGGATGCTCAGAATTGGCATATTGCCGAAATTATCGAGCGGCTCGATATAGCCCAGGCTGATCGCAGAACCATTGGTGAGGAATACCGCAAATCCGGTAAAAACAAGCTGCGTTCCAAGCGTGGCAATCAGCGGCGTGAGACGCGCATAGGCAATCATGATGCCGTTGATAAATCCGCCCAGCAGTCCCACGCACAACGCCAGACCAGCGAAGACCCATGAAAAGAGAAGCGGTGCATCCGCGACCGGAATGAAATTACGTGTGAGCAAAAAAGCGATGATACCTGCCAGATTGGCAAGTGCGATGCCCGACAGATCAATGCCGCCATTTCCCGAAATCATGGCGAGCATGACACCGAGCGCCAGAAGCCCGAGTTCGGGAACCTGCGATGCCATGGACTGCAAATTATAGCTGTCCATAAAATTCGCGCCGGCAAAAATGGCCCCGGCAGCGAGCACAGCAATATTGATCAAAAGCAGAAAAAGCGTCTGCCTGTCCACGCTATTCGATGACACGTCATCTCCTCCCAATATCGAGGGCTCCCACCCTCAAATGAACTGGTGCTACCAAGCTCATAGGCTATATGCCACTTGACTCTGACATTTGTCAGTAGTCACTATCGTTTGTCAACACTTTTCGGTTCGCAACCTGAAACCCCTTGTAATCAAGCGTTTCCGATCAATTTTTCTGAGAGGCCTGACGTGGTTCGATTGTTGCTATATTTTGTCGGCCGCTCATTTTTTGACATTTGTTAAATAATAGCCGAATTTTTTCAGAGATTGCAAATTGTAAAATTGCGGGTGATTGAATCCGAAACAAAATAGCGGATGCGAGCTTTCGGGACCCACATAAATTTCATTTGAAACCACCATCAGCGCCTTGCGCAGAGCCATCGCAAAAGCGCACAAACCTCAGTTCAGCCAGCTTGCAGACTTGCTTAAACAGCTTGACAGGTTCTGCCGCAAAGTTTTTGTCACGTTAAAAGCGGCCAGATCTTGGGACGCACTTATGCTGCGCGTTCCGCAAAGGCTTTGAATGGCGAGCGATTGTCATTTGCAAATTGTTTCTTGCGTATCATATGCGCCACTTCGCTGCCCGTGACTTTAACCGTGCTGTTTTAAAGCATGCGCTTTGGCCAGAGCTTCCTGAAGATCACGATAGGAAACTGGATAACGCATATAAAAAGAAAACGGCGTGCAGGATGACACTTTTGGGAAAACTGTGCCCCCTAGCAATCCAATATCGTTGATATCCTATCGCCGCGATATTACCATTCTCAATGGAAATATTGGCCCAAATCGGGCCAATTCTCAGTCGTAATCAACAGCCAAACCGTCAAACGGTCATACCGGCCAGGTTCATCAAGAGGCGAAAGAGAAGCGCGACGATTGCCAGTGCCACCACGCTGCCAGTCCAGATCAGAACCATCCAACCAACACGCCGCAGCCACAGTTTCTGATGGTGAGGAGCGTCGGCCATTAGTGATATCCTTCCCCCACCTTAACCTTGCCTCGGAACACATAATAGGACCATGCGGTGTAGGCGAGGATGAACGGAATGATAAACAACGCTCCGACCAGTGTGAAACCCAGGCTTTGAGGGGGCGAGGCAGCATCCCATATTGAGATAGCCGGCGGGATGATGTTCGGCCACAAGCTGATTGCTAGTCCCGAATAACCTAAGAACAACAGTAAAAGCGAAAGCAGGAATGGTGCGGCATGGCTTTTGCCTGACAAGGTTTTCAGAAGAATCCATGTGGCTAAGGCAACCAGTATGGGCACTGGCATAAAGAAGAACAGGTTCGGCAGTGCGAACCAGCGCGCTGCAATGTCAGGGTTGGCATATGGCGTCCAGAGGCTGACAATCACGATCGTCACCAGTACTGCTACGGTAATCGGGCGGCCAAGTTGTCGCATACGCTGCTGAAGAGCGCCCTCGGTTTTCATCACAAGCCATGTCGCTCCGAGCAAGGCATAGGCGAGCAACATGCCGACACCCGTGAACAGGCTAAACGGTGTCAACCAATCAAACATACCGCCAACATACGAACCGTCCCGGACTTCGAAGCCGTTGATAAAGGCGCCAAGCGCAAGTCCTTGGGAAAAAGTGGCAATGTAGGAACCCCACATGAAAGCCTTATCCCAGAACGCCTTGTGCCCCTCATCCGCCTTGAAGCGAAACTCGAATGCCACGCCTCGCCAGATCAGACCCGCCAACATGAGAAGAAGCGGAAAATATAGGGCGCTAAGGATAACGGCATAAGCCAGCGGGAAGGCGCCCAGCAAAGCAGCACCGCCCAGCACGAGCCAGGTCTCGTTTCCGTCCCAGACAGGCGCAACGCTATTGACCATAGCGTCGCGGTCGTCCCGGTTGCGAACGAAAGGGAACAGAATGCCAATGCCAAGATCGAAACCGTCCATGATGACATACATCATAAGACCGAAGCCGATGATAAGCGCCCATATAAGAGGAAGATCAATGCCCATATTTTTTCTCCTCTTTAAACAATCGTTGAGTCAATATTATCGGGAGCAGCTGACAAGGGCCGCGCTGGCCGTTGAGACTGGCCCGGATCACGCGGCGGGTTTGCGTCTTCACTCTTGGCAGGCCCTTTGGTGACCAGCTTCAGCATATAGCTGACACCCGTACCAAAGACGGCGAAGTACATGACCATGAAGATGATCAGTGTGGTCGATAGTGCGAGCGCCGAATGGTTCGACACCCCATCCGCAGTGCGCATCACGCCATAGACCAGCCAGGGTTGGCGACCGATTTCGGTCGTGTACCATCCCGCCAGAATTGCGATCAGACCCGATGGCCCCATCCAGATTGCGAAGCGCAGGAACCATTTTTGTACATATAGCCCACTGCGCAACCGCAACCAGACGCTCCAGACACCGAGCAGGAGCATGAGCATGCCAAGACCGACCATGATGCGGAACGACCAGAACACCACCGTTGAATTCGGGCGATCTTCACGGGCGAATTCACTTAGCCCCGGATACTGCCCGTCAAGGCTATGCGTCAGAATGAGCCCACCCAGCCTTGGGATCTCAATTTTGTAGAGGGTTTCCTCGCTTTCCATGTCCGGCCAGCCGAACAAAATGAGCGGCACACCAGCGCCTGGCACATTTCGCCAATGGCCTTCCATGGCTGCGACCTTTGCGGGTTGATGCTCAAGCGTGTTCAGGCCATGCAAGTCACCAATAAAGATCTGTACGGGCGTAACCGCCAAAATCATCCACATGGCCATGGAGAACATTTTCCGCACGCGCGCATCTCTGCGACCTCGCAGCAGATGCCACGCTGTCATTAAGCATGGAATAAGGACCCCATTTGAGGGGTTATCGGCATCCAAACGGGACCCCTTATTTAAAGGGTAACATGACCTTCGATTTCAATCG